>NZ_JAKJIB010000016.1 GCF_021864505.1 Falsiroseomonas oryziterrae | reverse complement strand
CGCCAGGGTCCAACGCCAAGGGCGTTGGACGGGGCCTCCTGGACCTCGATCAGTTCAACGCCGAAGGCGGAGGGGGCCAGGCCCCCTCCGCCTTCGGCGTTAAGCGAATGGGTTCCAAGGGGCCACTGCCCCTTGGTGGGGGGTGCAGGGGGGCGACGCCCCCCTGCGTGACGCCGCATCACGCCGTCCTGTCGCCCCCGCCGCCGGCCAGCGCGGCCTGCGCCGCGGCGAGGCGCGCGATCGGCACGCGGTAGGGCGAGCAGGACACGTAGTCGAGGCCGGTGCGCGCGCAGAAGTGCACGGAGGCCGGGTCGCCGCCATGCTCGCCGCAGATGCCGAGCTTGAGGTCGGTCTTCACGCGGCGGCCCTTCTCGACCGCGATCTCGATCAGCGCGCCGACGCCTTCCATGTCCATCGAGACGAAGGGATCGCGCGCGAGGATGCCGCGCTCGACATAGAGCGGCAGGAACTTGCCGGCGTCGTCGCGCGACAGGCCGAAGACGGTCTGCGTCAGGTCGTTGGTGCCGAAGGAGAAGAAGTCCGCGCTCTCGGCGATCGCATCGGCGGTGAGCGCGGCGCGAGGCAGCTCGATCATCGTGCCGACCAAGTATTCGACGTGGTAGCCGGACTCGGCGAAGACCTCCTGCGCGACCTTGTCCACCATGGCGCGCGTGATCTCGAGTTCGCGCCGCGTCATGACCAGCGGGATCATGATCTCCGGCACCGGCGCCTTGTGGGTTTCCTTCCCGATGGTGACCGCGGCCTCGAAGATCGCGCGGGCCTGCATCTCGTAGATCTCGGGGAAGGTGATGCCGAGGCGGCAGCCGCGATGGCCGAGCATCGGGTTGGCTTCCGACAACTCCGACACGCGCCGCTTCATCGCGGCGATGTCGGCGCCGAGGTCCTGCGCGACCTCCTCGATCTCCTCATCCTTGTGGGGAAGGAATTCGTGCAGCGGCGGGTCGAGCAGGCGGATGGTCACCGGCAGGCCGGCCATGATGCGGAAGAGGTCGATGAAGTCCTGCCGCTGGAAGGGCAGCAGGCGCGCGAGCGCCGCGCGGCGGCCGGTCTCGGTCTCCGCCATGATCATCTGGCGCACTGCGCCGATGCGCTCGGGGTCGAAGAACATGTGCTCGGTGCGGCAGAGCCCGATGCCCTCGGCGCCGAATTTTCTCGCCGTCTCGGCATCCAGGGGCGTTTCGGCGTTCGTCCGCACCTTCAGCTTGCGGACCGAATCCGCCCATTCCATCAGCGTCGCGAAATCGCCCGACAGCTTCGGCTCGATCATCGCGACGGGGCCGATGAAGACCTCGCCGGTCGCGCCATCGAGGGTGATGACTTCGCCCGCCTGCACGCGCTTGCCGCCGGCGCTCAGCACCTGCTGCGCGTAATCCACGGTGATGGAGCCGGCGCCGGCGACGCAGGGCCGGCCCATGCCGCGCGCCACGACCGCGGCGTGGCTCGTCATGCCGCCGCGCGTCGTCAGGATGCCCTTGGCGGCATGCATGCCGTGGATGTCTTCGGGCGAGGTCTCGATGCGGACGAGGATCACCGCCTCGCCCTTCGCCGCGCGCAGCTCCGCCTCGTCGGCCGAGAAGACGACGGTGCCGGAGGCGGCACCCGGCGAGGCCGGCAGGCCCTTCGCCAGCGGCTTGCGCGGCGCCTTCGGGTCAAGGGTCGGATGCAGCAGCTGGTCGAGGGCCTTCGGGTCCACGCGCTTCACGGCTTCCGCCTGGTCGATCAGGCCCTCGCGCGCCATGTCGACCGCGATCTTGAGGCTGGCGGCGGCGGTGCGCTTTCCGTTCCGCGTCTGCAGCATGTAGAGCTTGTTCTGCTGCACCGTGAACTCGATGTCCTGCATGTCGCGGTAGTGCTTCTCGAGCGTCGCGCGCACCTGCACGAGTTCCGCATAGGCCGCGGGCATGGCGGCTTCCATACTGCGCTCGCCCGGCTTGGCGCGGGCTTCCGACATGGGCTGCGGCGTGCGGATGCCGGCGACGACGTCCTCGCCCTGCGCGTTGATCAGGTACTCGCCGTAGAAGATGTTCTCGCCGGTCGAGGGATCGCGGGTGAAGCAGACGCCGGTGGCGCAGTCATTGCCCATGTTGCCGAACACCATGGCCTGGACGTTCACCGCGGTGCCCCAGTCGGCCGGGATGTCGTGCAGGCGGCGATAGGTGTTGGCGCGCGGGTTCATCCAGCTGCCGAACACCGCGCCGATCGCGCCCCAGAGCTGGGCGTGCGGGTCCTGCGGGAAGGGGTGTCCCGTGACCTCCTGCACCATGTCCTTGTAGCCGGCGACGACGCGGTGCCAGTCGGTCGCGTCGAGCTCGGTGTCCTCCGACGCGCCCTTGTCGAGCTTCACATGCTCGATGATTTCCTCGAAGCGGTGGTGGTCCACGCCGAGCACGACGGAGCCGAACATCTGGATGAAGCGGCGATAGCTGTCCCAGGCGAAGCGGGCGTCGCCGGAGGCGGCGGCGAGGCCGTCCACCGTCGCGTCGTTGAGGCCGAGGTTCAGCACCGTGTCCATCATGCCGGGCATGGAGACGCGCGCGCCGGAGCGGACGGAAACGAGCAGCGGCTTGTGGGTGTCGCCGAAGCGCGCGCCGACCGCGGCCTCGACGCGGGACAGCGCCTCCGAAACCTGGCTGCGCAGGTCGGCGGGGTAGGTGTGCTTGTTGGCGTAGTAGTAGGTGCAGACCTCGGTGGTCACCGTGAAGCCGGGCGGGACGGGCAGGCCGATGCTCGCCATCTCGGCCAGGTTGGCGCCCTTGCCGCCGAGCAGGTTGCGCATGTCCGCACGGCCTTCGTTGTGGCCGGCGCCGAAGCTGTAGACCCACTTTGCCATGGGGCGGCGTTCTCCTGCTGGCGTCGCGCGGCGGGGGGCGCCGCGCGTCAGCCTTCGATCCGTGCGAAATCCGCGACCGCATCCATGGCGGTGCGCAGGCGGTTGAGCAAGCGTAGCCGGTTGCGCCTGAGTTGCGCATCCGGGTCGTTCACGGTCACGCGGTCGAAGAAGGCATCCACCGCTTCGCGCAAGGCGGCAAGCGCCGACATTGCGGAGGTGTAATCCTCGGCGCCGAGCGCGGTGCGGAATGCGGGCTCGGCGGCGTCTAGGGCGGCGGCCAGTGCCCGTTCCTCGGGCGCCGTCAGCAGGGCGGCGTCCACCGGGCCGCTGTGCGGGCCGTCCTTCTTCTCCTCGATGCGGAGGATGTTGGCGGCGCGCTTGTAGGCGGCGAGGAGGTTCTTCCCGGTTTCGGACTCGACGAGTCCCTTCAGCGCATCGGCGCGGGCGAGTAGGCGGACGAGGTCGTCCTCGCCGCCGGTGAAGGCTGCCGCGACCACGTCGTGCCGCGCGCCTTCGGTACGAAGCTGCACGCGGAGGCGCTCGGCGAGGAAGTCCACCAGGCCCGCCGCGAAGGCCGCGACCATCGGCGGATGCGCGGAGTCCTTCGCCGGCTTCCAGCCGGCGTTCAGCTTCTCCTGCGCGACCGCCATGCCAAATTCCGGCTCGGGCGAGACGCCGACGGCCTGCGGGTAGCCGAAGAAGGCCTCGGCGAAGATGTCGGCCAGGCGCAGCCTGAGGCCGTTCTCGCGGATGATACGGATGACGCCGAGTGCGGCGCGGCGGAGCGCGAAGGGATCGCCGCTGCCGGTCGGGCGCTCGTCGGCCGCGAAGAAGCCCGTCAGCGTGTCGATCTTGTCGGCCAGCGCCACCGCGATCGCGACCGGTTCCGACGGCACGGCGTCGCCGGGGCCGAGCGGGCGGTATTGCGTGCCGATGGCCTCCGCGACGCGCGGGTCTTCGCCGCCATGCAGCGCGTAGTAGCGGCCCATCACGCCCTGCAGCTCGGGGAACTCGCCGACCATGCCGGAGGCGAGGTCGGCCTTGGCCAGCCGCGCGGCGCGCGCGGCGAGGTTCGCATCCGCGCCGACCAGAGGCGCGAGGAAGCGCGCCAGCCGCTCCAGCCGCGCGACGCGCTGGCCCTGCGTGCCGAGCTTCGCGTGGAACACGACCTGGTCGAGCTTCGGCAGGAAATCCTCGAGCGCCTGCTTGCGATCCTGGTCCCAGAAGAAGCGCGCATCGGACAGGCGCGCGCGCAGCACGCGTTCGTTGCCGGCGACCAGCGTCGCGCCGCCATCCGTCGCCTCGATGTTGGCGACGACGCCGAAGCGCGGCGCGGCGCGGCCATCCGCGGCGACGAGGGCGAAGTAGCGCTGGTTCACGCGCATGGTGGTGCGCATGACCTCGGGCGGAAGGTCCATGAAGGCGTCGTCGATGCGGCCGAGCAGCGGCACCGGCCATTCGACGAGGCCGGCCACTTCCTCGAGCAGCCCGCGATCCGGGACGACGGACAGGCCCTCGGCGGCGGCGAGCCGCGCCAGCCCGTCCTCGATGAGGCTCTGGCGCTCGGCGGCGTCGAGGATGACCTTGCGGTCGCGCAGGCCGGCCGCGTAGTCGGCGAAGCCGCGCACCGCGAAGGCGCCGGGCGCCATGATGCGGTGGCCTTCCGTGAGGTTCGCCGAGGCCATGCCCGGCAGGTCCTCGATGGCGAAGGGCACGACCTCGCCGTCCAGCGTGCAGAGGATGCGATGCAGCGGGCGGACCCAGGCGAAGGGGCCGTTCCAGCGCATGGATTTCGGCCAGGACAGGGCGCGGACGACGCGCGGTAGAACTTCCGCGATGATGCGGTCAGCGCCGTCGCCAGGCACCAGCGCCGATGCGATCAGCGCTGGAGCTTTCCCCGACTGTTTCCAGGCGAGGCGAAGGTCGCGAACGACCGGCTCGTCGCCACCACGGAGGTAAGCCTGTCCAGAAAGGAGCGCGTTGACCGCAGCTCCGTGTTCTTCGGCGTTGTTCCAGCCGAACTTCGGGGCGACCTTTCCGCGAATGAACGCTAGGAGGACCTCTGCGGGAACGCCCTGCCGGGGGCCGCGCTCTTCCCACTGCTCCTCCGCAGAACTCGGTGGGACACGTCCGACGATGCTGAGCCGGCGGGGACCAAAGAAGGCTCGGTGATCGGTTAAGGGCAAGCCACGTGCGGCGAGCGCCGCGGCGACGGCCTTGGCCAGGTCTTCCGCGCCGCGCGCCTGCATGCGCGCGGGGATCTCCTCGGAGAAGAGTTCGAGCAGGAGTTCGGGCATCAGGCCGTCTCCCCCGCCACCCAGGCCTCGCAGCAGCGCTTCGCCAGGGCGCGGACGCGGCCGATATAGGCCTGGCGCTCCGCCACGCTGATCGCGCCGCGCGCATCGAGCAGGTTGAAGCGGTGCGACGCCTTGATGCACTGGTCATAGGCGGGCAGCGCCAGCGGCGGCTGATGGTCCAGCAGCGCGTTGCACTCGCGCTCGGCGTCAGCGAAGTGCTGGAACAGCATCGCCGTGTCGGCGGCGGTGAAGTTGTGGTGGCTGTACTCCACCTCCGCCCGGCGGAAGACGTCGCCGTAGCGCACGCCGCGCCCGTTGAAGTCGAGCTCGTACACGTCGTCCACGTCCTGGATGAACATGGCGAGCCGCTCCAGCCCGTAGGTCATCTCGAAGCTCGGCACCTCGCAGGGGATGCCGCCGACCTGTTGGAAATAGGTGAACTGGCCGACTTCCATCCCGTCGCACCACACCTCCCAGCCGAGCCCCCAGGCGCCGAGCGTCGGGCTTTCCCAGTCGTCCTCCACGAAGCGGAAATCGTGCTTCATCGGATCGAGGCCGAGGTCGCGGTAGCTCGCCAGCAGCAGGTCCTGCGCGTCGCGCGGGCTTGGCTTCATGATGACCTGGTACTGGTAGTAGTGCTGCAGGCGGTTCGGGTTCTCGCCATAGCGGCCGTCGGCGGGGCGGCGCGAGGGCTGGACGTAGGCCGCCGCCCAGGGCTTGGGCCCGAGGGCGCGCAGCGTCGTCGCCGGGTGGAAGGTGCCGGCGCCGACCTCCATGTCGTAGGGCTGCAGGATCAGGCAGCCCTGACCGCTCCAGAAGCGGTGCAGGCGCAGGATGATCTCCTGGAAGGAAGGCGTCTCGGGCATCGGGGTGTCTTGCCGGGGCGTTTCGCAGCCGCGAGATAGACCACCCGGCGGGAACGGCCAACAGCGCCCCCGGACAGCCCCTTTGGCAGGACCGAGACTGATGCCCGATCCCCGTGACGCCGCCGAGGCCCTGGTGCGCGCCTATTACGACGCCTTCAACGCCGGCGACCGGGCGGCGATGTGCGCGCTGCTGGCCGAGGACGTGGCGCATGACGTGAACCAGGGCGGGCGCCGGACCGGGCTGCCCGCCTTCCGTGCCTTCATGGCGCAG
This sequence comes from Falsiroseomonas oryziterrae, assembly GCF_021864505.1. Taxonomy (GTDB): domain Bacteria; phylum Pseudomonadota; class Alphaproteobacteria; order Acetobacterales; family Acetobacteraceae; genus Falsiroseomonas; species Falsiroseomonas oryziterrae. The sequence continues at coordinate 24,362 of NZ_JAKJIB010000016.1, read as the reverse complement.
ATGGACGCCGCCTATGAGGAGCGGCTGGAGGAGGTGGTGGTCATGGCCGATGCCTCCGGCACTCGCGCCGCGGCGGAGTTCGTGGTCGCCGGGCGCTATCTCCGCACCGAGCCTGGCCTGCCCGAGGCGCGCGGCCAGGCCTATCGTCTGCCGGCCGGGGCGTTCCTGAGCATCGAGGGCGGCCGGATCACGCGGATCACGACCTACTACAACCTGCAGGACTGGATCCGGCAGGTCAGCGCCTGAGGAAGGACATCATGGATCGCGCGGCCTGGGAGGCGGGCCTCGCCCGCGACGGCTTCGCCGGACCGCTCGACCGCCGCATGGAGGCGGGCCAGGTCGTGCCGGAGCACAGCCATCCCTTCGATGCCCGCCTGCTGATCCTGGACGGCGCGTTCATCCTGACCTGCGGCGGCGAGACGCGGCGCTACGGGCCGGGCGAGAGCTTCGAGCTGGCCGCCGATGTCCCGCATGCCGAGGCCTTCGGGCCCGAGGGCGCGACCTATCTGGTCGGGCGGAGGGCGCGGGGCTGAGCCGCAGCCGCGCCAGGGCCCCGCCGTTCGGCGGACAGCCTCGGCAAGTGGCGCCTCGGCCGTCGTCCCCGGACGGGACCGCGGCGAAGCGCTTCGATCGGGGGCCGCTTCCGAGCCCTGGGTCTCGACCCCGATCAGGATCGGCACCGTTCGGTATCGCGTGGAACCGATAAACGGGCGGGCGCCCCCCCGAAGGCTATCGGTTTGCGAGCGCGATGGCGGCGAAGGCTGGGTCGTTCGCGATGCCCGTATGGTTCAGGCATGGGATAACGACGCTCATCTTATGCGAAGCGAGTTTGCTTTCTCCGCCCAGTCTAAGAGTAATGAGAGGCCCGACATGTGACCCTGGCACTTTGCTGACGGGGTCGTACTTGGTGCGATAGTTCAGACCGGATCTGAAATTGCCGACCGCCCTGCCGTCCGGAAATTGACCGCCGAACGCCCGGAGCGCGGGTGGCGCGTTGAAGGTGATGAATCGCGTATTTGTGCGGACAGCGCAATATTGCGCGATAAACCCACCAAGAGAATGACCGACGATGATGGGATAGGCTGCTTTCACTTGGGCAAGTTTTCTTTCGATGTAGGACAATGCATCATTTGTCCTGTCGGGAAGCCTTCCAAGACCGATGTCGATGTCATCATCTGTCCAGTCTTTGGTCATCTTCCCTTTGGCGCTTCCGCGGACGCTGAGGATGCAGTAATTTGGATTGTTAAGGGACTCGTAATATCCGACTGAATAGCCCTGCAACTCGACGGCGCCACCCGGTTGAGCTCCCCTCGACCAACCGAATATTTTGTAGGTTCCTGTGTTCTTCGGATCATAGAATCCGTTCTTTAACGCAAATCCAGGTATGTCCTGATTCTTGTAGACTCCTTGGCACGCGTTAGCGCAGTCCATGATCGTTATCACTGCCGGCTCTCCGCAGTTGAAATTCTTCTGGGGGAAGGCACCCAGCTCTCGGGTCTGACGGACCTCAAGCACGCCAGAGCGTGTCCAGCGTCGCCAACCCAGGGTAGTATATTGTCGAGGGTTTCACGCGCTGGGCCAACCTTCAAGACGGAACCGGCTCGACCTGCGCAAGTGCCGAAACCTACAGCGCCAGCCTTGCCCAGGCCGCGCGAGCCAGGGGGCGGCGCGCGCCGACCACCACCTGCTGCGCCTTCTCCCCGAAGCGACTTTCGATCTCCGACGAGACCTCGCCGAGGCGATCGGCCAACCCGAGCTCGACCGATGGCTCACTGTTGCCGCCGGTGAGGGCTTCTACGGACCCGGGGCTTGCGCGATGATCGCGCTCACGAACGCGTCAGGAGCGTCCAGTCTTGCAGCGCCGGAGCCTTCTGGCCGCCACGGCGGCGGGCCTGTCCCTGCCGGCGCCGCGGCCGGCCGCTGCCGACGAGCGGATCGTCCTCAGCGTCACCGGCGCCGTCGCGAGGGCGGCGGAGTTCACCCTTGCGGGCCTCGAGGCGCTCGGCCAGGTCGAGCTGCGGACGCGGACCGCCTGGACCGGGCCTGCGCTGCGGCACTTCGCCGGCGTGCCGCTGGCGCGGCTGCTTGATCAGGTCGGGGCGCGCGGCACGGTCCTGCACGCCGTGGCGCTGAACGACTATGCGATCTCGGCGCCGATCCCGGAATTGCTGCGGCACGAGGCCTTCCTGGCCATGCGCGAGGATGGCGCGCCGATGCGCATCCGCGACCGCGGACCGGTCTGGCTGATCTTCCCCTGGTCGCAGCGGCCGGAGCTCGACGTGCCCACGGTGCGGGAGCGCGCGATCTGGCAGTTGCGTCGGATCGAGATCCGCTGAATGCGAGCCGCCGCGCAGGACAAGGAATTCGCCCGCACCGGCCTCGTCGCGCTCGCCGTCGCGACGGTGCTCTTCTCCCTCTCCGTCGGAGTGGCGCTGTACCGGGCGAAGGAGCAGCTCCAGCTGGAGACGATGAGCCAGCGAGTCTCGGTCTGGTTCAGCAGCCAGGCGCTGGTCGAGCTGCACCGGCTGCAGAGCGCGCTTCACCTCGGCGATCCTGAGCGCCCGCGGGACTGGCGGGAGCGCGTGCAGGAGCGGCACGAGATCCTGCTGAGCCGCCTCAAGCTGCTGACCGAGACCAACGAGGAAACCAGCGACGCGCTGCACCGGCAGGCCGACCGCGTGCACGAGATGATCCGTGCGGTGGAGGCGCTCGATCCCGACATCGCCGCCTTCGACCCGGCGGACCGCGCGCTTGCCGCGCGCATCGCCGCGGCGCTCGGGCGCGTCGACGACGACCTGGTCCGCCTGAACCTGCTGCTGCATCACGAGCGCGCCGACCTGCTGACACGCGCCCGCGAGAACGGGCAGCAGCTGACCGTCATCCTGGGGCTCTGCCTGCTGGGGCTCATGGTCAGCGTCGGGCTGCTGATCGCCCTTCTGCGCCGGGGCGAGCAGCGTGCCGTCCAGGCCGAGGAGACCTTGCGCGGATTGGTGGATGCGCTGCCCGTCGCGGTCGTCGCCTTCGACGGCGCCGGCGGCCTGCTGCTGGCGAACGGCGCGGCGCGCGATCTCTACAAGCTGGACGGCGGCGGCGCGCCGCGCGGGCCGTTCGACGGCGGCGCCCCGTCCTGGCTCCATGCCGACGCCGTGGCGACCCAGGCCTCCGGCCGCCCGCTGCCGCCGGAGGAGCGCGAGGTGGTCGATGCCGATGGCAGGCGCCGGTCGCTGGTCGTGGCGGCCGCGCCCGTGCTCACCACGCGCGTGGGCGTCGAGCGCGTGGTCTCGGTCGGGCTCGACGTCACCGACCGGCGCGAGGCCGATGCACGCATCCGGCACATGGCGCTCCACGATGCGCTGACCGGCCTGCCCAACCGGCGCTTCCTGATCGAACGGCTGAAGGAGGCGCTGGAGGCCCGGGACGCGCGCAGCCTTGTCGCCGTGCACTGCCTCAACCTCGCCCGGTTCCGGACGGTCAACGACAGCCTCGGGCACGGCGCGGGCGATGCCCTGCTGCTGGAGGCGGCGGCGCGAATCGGCGGCGTGCTGCGGCCTGGCGACACCCTGGCGCGGCTCGGCGGCGACGAGTTCGCGGTCGTCCAGCCGGGCCTGGTCGGCAAGGCGGAGGCCGAGGCCGCGGCGGCGCGGCTGGTCCAGGCGCTGGCCGCCCCGTTCCGGCTTGCGGGCTGCACGGTGCATTCGGCCGCCTCCGTCGGGACGGCCCTCGCGCCGCTGCACGGACTGGGGCCGGAGACGCTGCTGCAGCGGGCTGGCATCGCGCTCGACCGCGCCAAGGAGAAGGGCGGCGGAGGCGTGGAGATGTTCTCCGCCGAGCAGGAGGCCTGGCTGGTCGATCGGCAGCGGCTGGAGGAGGATCTGCGCGCCGCCCTCGCGACTCGCGCCTTCGCCCTGCATTACCAGCCGAAGTTCCGGCTCCGGGACGGCGTCGTCACCGGCTGCGAGGCCCTGATCCGCTGGCGCCACCCCGAGCGCGGCTGGGTGCCGCCTTCCGACTTCGTCCCGGTGGCCGAGGAGGCCGGCCTGATCCACGACCTCACCCGCTTTGTCCTCCATGAGGCGACCGGCCAGAGCACGCGCTGGTCCGCGGCAGGGCTGGCGCTGCCGGTGGCGGTCAACCTCTCGGCGACGCATTTCGCGACGGGGCAGGTGCTGCCGCTGATCCGCGAGGCGATCGGCGCGACGCGGGCGGATCCGTCGCTGCTCGAGGCCGAGGTGACCGAAGGCGTGTTCCTCGAGGAGGCGGAGAATGCGATCGCCTGCTTCGAGGAGTTGCGACGGATGGGAATGCGGCTCGCCCTCGACGACTTCGGCATCGGCTATTCCTCGCTCGGCTATCTCCGCGACCTGCGTTTCGACGCGATCAAGCTCGACCGCGGCTTCGTGGCCGGCGTCGCCGAGCCGGGGCCGAGCCGGGAGATCGTGGATGCCGTGGTCCGGCTTGCGCACGGGCTTTCGGCGCGGGTGGTCGCGGAGGGTGTCGAGACCGAGGCGCAGCTGGTGGCGCTGCGCGATCTCGGTTGCGACGACGTGCAGGGCTTCCTGCTCGGCCGCCCACTGCCGCCGGCGGAGCTGACGGAGATGCTGCGCGCCGCATGAGCGTCGCGACGGGCGCTACAGCCCCAGCCGCGCCCAGGCCGCGCGTTCCTCGGCCGCAGCCATCAGCGCCTCGGCCGAGAAGCCGGGCAGCAGGCGCGCGAACCAGGGCGGGCGGCGCGCGCCGATCACCACCTGCTGCGCCGTCTCGCCGAAGCGGGACTTGATCTCCGACGAGACCTCGCCGAGCCGGTCGGCCAGGCCCAGCTCCACGCCCTGCCTGCCCGTCCAGAAGCGGCCCGTGAACACCTCGGCCTCATCGGCCTTCAGCTTTCCCGCACGGCGCGTCCGCACCCACGCCTTGAAGGTCTCGTGCAGCTCGGCGAGCAGGTCGTTGAGCCGCGCGACATCCTCGGGCCGCTCGGGCCGGAAGGGATCGAGGAAGCTCTTCTCGGTGCCCGCGGTGTGCAGCCGGCGCTGCACCCCGTAGCGCGCGATCGTCTCCGACAGGCCGAAGCCCGCGCTGATTACGCCGATCGAGCCGATGACCGAGGCCGCGTCCACCACGATCTCGTCCGCCGCGCAGGCGAGCCAGTAGCCGCCCGAGGCGGCCGCGTCCTCGACGCAGGCGATCACCGGCACCTGCTTCTCGTCGGCCAGCCGCCGGATGCGCTGGGCGACGAGCGAGGACTGCACCGGCGAGCCGCCGGGGGAATTGATCAGCAGCACGACGCCGGCGAGGCGCCGGATCGCGAAGGCGCGTTCGATCAGCGGCGCCATGCCCTGGGCGGAGATGCCGGCCGGCGCGAAGCCGCCGCTGCGCGCGGCGATCAGGCCCGACAGCCGCAGCACCGCGACCCGGGGATGACGGGCAAGGAAAGGCAGGTTCATGCGCCATAGATGCCGACCCGCCGCGGATGGGCAAGCGGCCGGGATGGGCAAGCGCGCCGCGCCGGGCCATGTTCCCGCCCTCGGAGGAGTGGGATGGACAAGCGCGTCATCGTCGCCGGCGCGGGCCCTGCGGGGCTGGTCGCGGCGGCCTACCTGGCCGGTGAGGGCATCCCGGTCACCATCGTGGAGCAGGCGCGTGACCTGCCGGACGATCTGCGCGCCTCGACCTTCCATCCGCCGACGCTCGACATGCTCGGCCGCTTCCCGGGCGTGGTGGACCGGCTGATCGCGCAGGGGCTGATCTGCCCGACCTGGCAGTTCAGGGACCGGAAGGACGGCGTGATCGCCACCTTCGAGATGGCGCGGCTGAAGGACGACACGGCGCATCCCTATCGGCTGCAATGCGAGCAGTGGCGGCTGACGCGCATGCTGCGTGACATCCTGGCGGAGAAGCCGGACGTCACCTTCCTCTACGACGCGCGCGCGACGGATGTTGCGCAGGACGCCGACGGGGTGACGCTGGCGGTGGAGCGGCCGGACGGATCGCGCGAGGAGCTGCGCGGCGCCTTCCTGGTGGGTGCCGACGGCGCGCGGAGCGCGGTGCGCCGTTCGCTCGGCATCGGCTTCGACGGGATGACGATCCCGGAGACCTACCTGACGCTCTCCACCACCTTCCGCTTCGAGGAACACATCCCGCAGCTGGCGAACATCGCCTACATCTCCGACCCCGAGGAATGGTTCGTGCTGCTGCAGGCGGCGGGGATGTGGCGCGTGCTGCTGCCCACTGCGCCGGAGGAGGCGGCCGACGAGGCCCGCATGCTGGACCCCGCGCGGATCGAGGAACGCATGCAGGGCGTCTGGCCGAACCCGGCCGGCTACGAGATCCGCCACCGCACCGCCTACCGCGTGCATGAGCGGGTGGCGGAGACCTACACGCTGGGGCGCGTCTTCCTGGCGGGCGATGCGGCGCACATCAACAACCCGCTCGGCGGCATGGGGATGAATGGCGGCGTGCACGACGCCTTCAACCTCGCCGAGAAGCTGTCGAAGGTCTGGCGTGGCGAGGCGGAGCTGTCGCTGATGGAGCGCTATTCGCGACAGCGGCGGAAGGTGGCGCTCGACGTCGTGCAGCAGCAGGCGCTCCGGAACCGGCAGCTGCTGAACCAACGCGACCCGGCGGTCCGCAAGGCCTATCACGACGATCTGCGCGCGACGGTGGCGGATCCCGCGAAGCACCGCGCCTATCTGCTGCGCAGCTCGATGATCCAGTCGCTGCGGGACCTGGAGGAGGTGGCGTGAGCGGGCACCCCGAAGCCGACATCTACCACCGCCAGGGCATGGGCCGGCTTGCCGGCATGGGCGAGCGGCCGGCGCTGGTCATCGTGGACTTCGTGGTGGGCTTCGCCGATCCGGCGCATTTCGGCGGCGGCAACATCGGCCCGGCGATCGAGGAGACGGTGAAGCTGCTGGCCCTCGCGCGCCGGCGCGGCTGGCCGGTGGCGCATACCCGCGTCGTCTATGCGGAGGACGGCGCGGATGCCGGCGTCTTCACGCGCAAGTCACCGAGCCTGCTGAAGCTGACCGAGACCAGCCCGCTGTCGCAGATCGTGCCGGAGCTGGCGCCGGCCAAGGGCGAGTACATCGTGCGCAAGCAGGGCGCCTCCGGCTTCTTCGGCACCTCGCTGGCGGCCTGGCTGACGCAGCAGCGCGCGGATACGGTGGTGGTGGCGGGCTGCACCACCTCGGGCTGCGTGCGCGCGACGGTGGTCGATTCCATGCAGCACAATTTCCGCACCATCGTCGCGACGGATTGCGTCGGCGACCGCGCCTTCGGCCCGCATGAGGCGAACCTGTTCGACATGGGCCAGAAATACGCCGACCTGATGACGCGGGCCGAGATCGAGGCGGAGACAGCGAGGATCTGACGGAAGGAGACCGACATCATGGCGCCATCGGATCGCGTGCAGGTGGTCGCTCCTGGCCGTACCTATGTCGGCCGGCAGGGCTTCACCTACGGGGCGGGCGCCTCCGCCGAGACAGTCGGCGCGGCGCAGGTCTGCATGAACGTCCTGCCGATGCCGCCCGGCGCCCGCGCCAAGGCGCATTACCACGAGGGCATCGAGACGATCGCCTACATGCTCGCGGGCCGCTGTACCGTCCATTACGGCGACCGGCTGGAGCACCAGCTGGAGGTGCAGCAGGGCGAGCAGATCTTCATCCCCGCCGACGTCCCGCACGCGCCGAGCAACGAGAGCGGCGCGCCCTGCACCTGGATCGTCGTCCACTCCTCGGGCAGCGACCAGGACGGGATCGTGCTGCTGCCGGAACTCGATGCGGAATTGGCCGCGCGATCTGGCGCCGGCTGAACCTCAGCGCGCAAGCCAGCCCGGCGCCAGCACCCAGATGCCGTCGAAGCGCGCAAGCAGGTCGCGCGCCGGGTCGCGCCCGCGTTGCGCGGCCGCCAGCGTCTCCTCCGAGCCCAGCGCATAAAGCGTGCCCGGCTCGAAGCGGCCCGTCGCGAGTTCCTGCAGCACGCGCGCGTTGAGCGCCGTGATCTTCGCGGGATCCAGGCGGGCGAGGTAGACGGCGTCGGTCGGCAGGCCGAGCGTCGCGGCATAGACCGCGATCTCCTCCCAGTGCCGCGCCTGCATGCCGGTGGGCGCAAGGCGTACGCGCTCGTAGCGCCGCGCGGCGTCGAGCCAGAACGGAGCCTGCAGCCGCAGTGGCACGGCGGCGGGGCCGACCGGGAAGTAGCGCTCGAGCCGCGCGAAGCCGGGGCGCATGTCGAGGAACTGGGCGACCGCGAGGATCGCAAGGATCAGCCCGGCGCGCCGCGCGCCGAAGCCGCGGATCATCGCGAGCACCGCGGCGAAGAGCAGCGTGTAGGCGAAGGGCCAGAGGAAGCGCTCCGAGGCGCGAAGCGCGTCGAGATAGGTCAGGATGCGCTCTGGGATCGGGAACAGCTCGACGACATGGCCGCCAATGGAAAGGCGGTGGCTGATCGCGACGGCGAGCATGCCAGCGACGCCGAGCAGCAGAGGCCAGCGCGCGCGCAGCCATGGCCAGGGGCGGCGGAGATAGGCAACGGCCCCGAGCGCGACCGTGAGCAGGCCGCCGAGGCCGGCATAGGAATGGCCGGTCTCCCAATGGTCGGGCTCCGGCAGGTCGGGCAGCAGCGCGCCCCAGGGTGAGGGATCGAAGGGGGCAAGCAGGTCGAGCTGCATCTCGCCATAGCCGCCCCAGGTGCCGCCGAAGCCGCCCGAGAGCGCGAAGAAGCCGGCGAGCCAGAGCCCGAACACGCCGGCGCCGGGGGCGAGCGGAAGCTCGACTGCGAGCAGCTTCGTCCGCCGCTCCGCATCCACCGCGCGGGCCAGCCAATCCGCGGCCCAGAAGCCGGCCACCATCGGCAGCAGGTAGGAATGGATCAGCGAGGCGGCGAGGATCAGGGCCGCCCATTGCAGCAGCCGGACCCAGGGCCGCGCCCGCGTCATGCAGAGATACAGCGCCGCCAGCAGGAGAAAATGCGCGCCGAGCGCGAAGTGGCCGCCGAGCCGGTTGAGCATGGTGGGCGACAGCGCGAAGAGCGCGGCCCCCGCGAGGCGCGGCAGCGGCTGATCGGTGACGAGGCCGATCAGCCGCCACGCCATGAAGCCCTGCAGCGCGCCGCAGGCGAAGAGCCAGAGCCCCCAGTACTGCGACACCTCGACGATCGGGTGCAGCGCCTTGAAGGCAAAGGCGAGCAGCGGGATCGAATCCGCGTAGAAGATCGAGGAGGAGAGCTCGAGGCCCCAATCCGGGTTGAGGCCGGGCGGCCAGCTCCAGGGGCTGCGCTTGAAGTAGGTGTAGCCCAGCCAGTACTGCACCGGATCGGGACCGATCGTTCCGGTCAGCATCCAGCCGGTGTGCGAGGGCGGCAGGACGTGCAGCCCGAAGGTCCAGGCGATCACGGCTGCGCCGATCAGCGCGGCCGCGACGCCGCCGGGCCAGCCCCGCAGCATGAGGGACGTCAGACGACCTGGTTCTTCAGCGCGGCCTCGCCGCGTGCGAGGCGCGCGAGGTTCTCCTCCATCAGGTCGAGGACGTTGTCCTCGTAGGACCGGGTCTCGCCGCCTGTGTGCGGCGTGATGAGCACGTTCGGCATGGCCCAGAGCGGGCTGTCGGCAGGCAGCGGCTCGTCCGCCGTCACGTCGAGCGCGGCGCTGCCGATCTGGCCGGATTGCAGCGCGGCGACCAGCGCCGCCTCGTCGCAGACGCGGCCGCGCGCGACATTGATGAGCGCCGCGCCGGGCTTCATGGCCGCGAAGGCCGCTGCATCCATCAGGCCGCGCGTCTCCTCGGTCAGTGCGCAGGTCAGCGCGACGTAGTCGGCACGCGGCAGCTGGGCGCGGAGCGCTGACATGGGATGGATCTCGTCCGCGCCCTCGGCCCCGTTGGCGGGATCGCGGCGCAGGCCGACGACGTTCATGCCGAAGGCCTTGGCCAGCCGCGCAAGCCGCCCGCCGATGCGCCCGATGCCGACGACGAGCAGCGTCTTGCCGCCGAGCTCGTCCTCGCGCTGCGTGAGGTCGCCGATCATGCCGCGCCAGTGGCGCTTCGCCTGGTTGTCGCGCGCTTCCGGGATGCGGCGGGCCAGCGCCAGGATCAGCGCGATCGCGTGTTCCGACACCGCGTTGGCGTTCGCGCCCTGCGCGGAGGCGAGGCGGATGCCGGCGGCGCCGAGCGCGGCGCGATCATACTGGTCAACGCCCGCGCTGATGGACTGGATGAAACGCAGCCGCCCGCCGGGTCGCGCCAAGTGGTTGCGCCACAGGCCGGAGACGAGCAGCACGTCGGCCTCGCCGATCCGCGCTTCGAGCTGCTCGAGGCTGGTCGCCTCGAGCACCGGAAGCCGGCCGCCGCGCGCGGCGTAGCGCTCCGCGAAGCGGTAGGCGACATGGGCGAAGAGCAGGGTGGGGCGGTCGGGCAGCATCGCGGTCTCCTGGCTCGGACGACCAAAGCGCCTCATTCCGGCGGAAGCAAGGCTAGCCGCGCGCCAGCAGCGCCCGGGCCAGCCGGTCGAATTCGGCTATGGTGAGCGTTTCGGCCCGGCGGGCGCCGTCGATGCCGGCGGCGGCGAGCAGGCCTTCGGCGTCGCCGAGCGATCTCAGCGCGCCGCGCAGCATCTTGCGGCGCTGGCCGAAGGCGGCGGCCGTCAGCCGCTCCATCGTGGCGAACAGCGCCGGGCCTGGGTCCTCGGCGTGCGGGACGAGGCCGACCACGGCGGACCAGACCTTGGGCGGCGGGCTGAAGGCGCCGGGCGGGAGCGTGAGCAGCAGCGTCGCCTTGCAGCGCCACTGCGCCAGCACGCCGAGCCGGCCATACATCTCCGTCCCCGGCGCGGCGGTGATGCGCTCCGCCACCTCCTGCTGGAACATCAGCGTCATCGATTCCAGCGCGGCGGCACCGCGGAGCCAGCCGACGAGCAGCGGGGTCGCGACGTTGTAGGGAAGGTTGGCGACGATCTTGCGCGGGGCGGGCAGCGCCGTTGCCGGATCGACGGTCAGCGCATCCGCGTCCAGCACCTGCAGCCGGCCGGGATGATGCGCGGCGAGGTCGGCGAGCGCGGCCACCGCACGACGATCGAGCTCCACGGCGAGCACCTGCGCGGCGCACGTGGCAAGGAGCGCGCGCGTCAGCCCGCCGGGGCCGGGGCCCACCTCCAGCACATGCCGCCCTTCCATCGCGCCGGCCGCCGTGGCGATTCGGGCGCAGAGCGCCGGATCGAGCAGGAAGTGCTGGCCGAGCGACTTGCGCGCATCCAGCCCGTGCCGCGCGATGGTCTCGCGCAGCGAGGGAAGCGGGGTGTCGCTCAGCTGCGCCGCATCTCGATCTGCGCGCGGCGGCGCAGGTCGCGCTGCACCTGGCGCGACAGCAGCTCGGCGCGCTCGCGCACGATGGTGGCGCGGGCGAGTTCGGGCGTCATCTCCGCCTCGTTCCGCCGTTCGCGCGAGCACACCATGATCACCACGATGCCGTCGGGCGCGATGATCGGCTCGCTCGCGCGGCCGAGCGGCAGGCCGGCGACCAGCTGGCGCAGCTGCGGCGGGTTGAGCGCGTCGAGCCGGACCTCGCCCGGGTCCACGGGCCGGTCGCTGCCCGTGGCGCGCGAGGCGGCTTCCATGGCGGGGCAGCCGCGGGCGCGCTCGTTCAACGCCCGCGCCCGCTCCAGCTGCTCGATCTGCTGCTGCGTCGGCAGCTCGGGGTTGAGCTGGCTGGTGAAGGGGAAGAAGACCTGGCGAAGCGTGATGATCGTCGCCTCGTCCCGACCGACCTCGCGGCGCTGGCGGAGCGTGACGATCTGGAAGCCGCCGGGCACGCGGATCGCGCCGCTCACCGCGCCGGCGGGCATCTGCGTCACGACGCGCGCGACCTCCGGGTCCAGTGCCTCGGTGCCGACCCAGCCGAGGTCGCCGCCCTGCAGCGCCGTCTGCGACTGGCTGAACTGGGTGGCGGCGACCGGGAAGGGCACGCCGGCGCGCAGCTGCGAGACGACGTCCTCGACGAAGCGGCGCACCTCGGCCTCCTCGCCCGGGTTGTCGACGGGGACGAAGATCTCGGAGACCAGGAACTCGGGCTGGCCGGTGCGGGCGCGGTGGGCCGCGATGAAATCGGCGACCTCCGCCTGGCCGGGCTGCGCCTGCGCGCCGAGCAGCGCGCGGATCAGGCGAGACCAGCCGATCTGCACGCGGAGCTGGTCGTAGAGAACGCGGGGCTCGACGCCGGCGCGGCGCAGCTGCGCGACCAGGCCGCCGGGTGGCAGGTTGTTCCGGCGCTCGATGTCGCCGAGCGCGTTCGCGACGTCCTCGTCCGTCACCGCCACACGGCGTCGCTGCACCTCCTGCATGCGCAGCCGCTCGTCGATCAGGAGGCGCGTGACCTGGGGCGTCAGGCGGTTCAGCACCTCGGGGGAGACGGGCAGGCCGGCATTGATGGCGAAGAGCCGGCGGCGGCCTTCGATGTCGGCGCGGGTGACGATGTCGCCATTCACCACGGCGACGATGCGGTTCGTTTCCTGCGCGGTGGCCGGTGCGGCCAGCGGGAGGAGCAGGACCGAGGCGACCAGCAGGGCGCGGGCGAGGGGGCGCATGGGCCATTTCCTAGGCGCGCCGGGCCGTCGTGGGAAGGGCCGGGCGCCGGGGGGCGGGAGGTCGCGGTTCACAGGGCGCGGATGCCGAAATCGCCGACGGTCTTCAGCGTCACCCGGAACAGCAGGATGGTGCTGCCCGCGTATTCCTGCTGCGTGGCGGGATCCTCGGCGAAGCGCCGCGCGAAGCGGGTCTCGAAGACCAGGCACTCGTCCTCGTAGGTGAGGGCGGCGCCGGCCGCGACGCCCCGGCCGGCCTCGATGTCGTACCGGCCGAAGCCGCCGATCCGCCAGTTCTCGTTGATCCGCAGCGTGCCGCCGGCGCTAATCTCGTTGCGCTCGCGATAGGCGCCGTTGGCCGCGGCCGGCGCGTTGAGATAGCCGAGGGTGAGCGAGGCGCCCTGCCCGAACACCGTGCCGGAGACGTCCCAGAGCCGGGGCTGGAAGCTCTCATTGGCCAGCCGGGCGCGGCCGATCACCTCGAACCAGGGCACCGGCGCGATGCGCGCCCGCGTCACGTAGTCGGAGGTGCGGTTCTCGAGCCCCGAGCCCTGCGGGAACAGCGCCTCGTTGCTGGTGCGGAAGCTCTGGCCGACCAGGCCGTCCACCAGCCCGCCATTGGGGAAAAGCCAGCCGGCGCGGAGCGCGGCGTCCACCCGTGTGCCGCCTTCCTGCCGGTCGCGACCCGGGAAGCGGTTCAGCGCGAAGAGGTTCGCGTCGCTGAACTCGAAGTCCAGGCTGTCCTCAGCCGGGATGTCGAGCTGGCGGCCGGTGTTCGGGCCGGTGACGACCTGGACGCGTGGCTCCAGGATCTGCGCGCCCCATTCGCCGGCGGGACGCACGAGCGGCCAGCGCACATCCACCGCGCCGCGGATGTTGCCGTTGGTCCAGCTGCCGCCGTCGCTGACGGAGCTGAAGAAGGGCGCCTCGTTCAGCCGCTCGGCGTTGCCGGCGAGCAGGTCGGCGCGGCCGCGGATCGTCCAGATCTCGCCGAAGCGGCCGCGGATCGGCAGCTCGTAGCCGACGCCCGTGCCGATGCGGCGCGAATCCGTGCCCTGGTCGCGCAGGATCGAATAGGCCTCGGTGTCGATGAACCAGCGGCCGCCGAGGCGATCCGGCGCGAAGGCCCATTCTGCGTAGCCATAGGGCAGCACGAAGGGGATCTGCCCGGTGCCCGTGCGCTGCAGCACGTTCTGGTAGTAGCGCGTGTCGGCGCGCGCATAGCCCTCGACGCCCCAGAACCCTTCGACGAAGCCGGTGCTGGTGAGGGTCTGCGGCGAGCCGTAGCGGAAGCCGCGGAGATAGTCGCGCGAGGAGGTGCGGTTGAGCTGGAAGCCCGCCCGCCAGTTCTCGTCGAGCGCGACCTGGCCGCCGGAGAAGAGGTGCCAGCCCCAGCCCTGGCTGTCGGCGCGGTCGCTGCCGAGGTAGCCGACCGAGCCGTCGATCGCGATCTCGCCGGCGTTGAAGCGGCGCCGGTAGGCGACGCCGAGATTGGCCGACCCGCTGGTGCCGATCGAGCTGGTGATGATCGCGTCGGAGCTCGGGTCGATCGCCCAGTAGAAGGGCTGCTCCCAGAAGGCGCCGAGCAGCTGCGTGTAGCCGAGGGTCGGCGACAGGAAGCCGGAGATGCGCTGCGCGCCGGGTGCCGCGTGGCTGAGATAGGGGGTGTAGAGCAGCGGCAGGCCGGCGATCTCCAGCGCGGCGTCGCGGTAGCGTACGCGCTGCTCGTCGGAATGCAGGCTCGCGATGCGGGCGCGCAGCTGCCAGAGCGGCGGGCGGTTCGGGTCCTCGGGGCAGAGGTTGCAGGGCGAATAGACGACGCGGGCGAGGTCGGTGATGCGCCCGTCGGTGCGCCGGCCGCCGGCGGCCGCGACGCGCGCATTCGCCGCCAGCAGCCCGCGAAGCCCCTCGAGCGCCGCGTCGCGCATGCCGCCCGACAGCTCCGCGCGGTCGGCGAAGAGCACGTTGCCGTCCGGCTCGATCAGCACGACGTTGCCCTCGGCAGTCGCGACGCCGGTGGTGCGGTTGTAGGTGAAGCGATCGGCGCGCAGCACGCGGCTGCCCTGCCAGGCCTCGACGCGGCCGGTGGCGCTCACGACGCCGCTGGCCTGGTCGAACTGGACCTCGTCGGCGGTGAAGGTGACCGGATCGTTCGAGCTGCGCTGGTCGAAGCCCGGCAGTCCGGTCTGCGCCGCCGCGCCGCCGGCGGCGATGACGAGCCACGCTGCGAGCGCCGGTCCCAGTTCGCGCGCCGGCAGGCTGCGGCGGATCAAGCCTGTCCCTCCATCTCCGGCGTCCCCCCGCGGCATCGCGTCAACCGTCCTCCAGGTGCAGCAGCAGCGCAAGCGCGAGCAGCAGGCCCGCGACCGTCGGCGCCCAGGCGGCGAGCAGCACGGGCAGCGAGCCCGCCTCGCCGAATTCGTTGCTGACGCGGTCCACGACGAACAGCGCGAAACCCGCTGCCACGCCACCCGCGAGCATCTGCGCGACGCCGCCGCGCCGGTTGTGCCGCATCGAGAAGCCGGCGGCCAGCAGGGCCATGGCGAGGGCCAGCACCGGCAACGAGAGCAGCGACTGGAACTGGATGCGATGGCGCACCGCGGAGAAGCCGGCTTCCTCCAGCACCGCGATGAAGCCGGGCAGCGACCAGAAGCCGAGCGTCTCGGGCGAGGCGAAGCTCTCCTCGATTCGTGACGGCGTGAGCTCGGTCGGCAACTCGATCCGCGTCGGTGCCGCGGGCTGGCGATCGGCGCCGAAGGTCACCGCGTCCTCGATCACCCAGCGTCCGCCTTCGAGCCAGGCGCGCGGCGCCTCGATCCGCGCCAAGGCACGGTCGCCTTCGGACAGGCGCCACACGGTGACGCCCTGGAGTTCGAACCGGCGCAGCCCGTCGCGCGGATCGGTCGGCCGCGCCATGGCAGGGCGGCCGGTGACGATGGCGACGCCGTTTGGCTCGATCTCACGGTCGCCCTGGCGCAACCAGAGGCGCCCACCGGCCAGCGCCGTCATGCCACCGCCGGTGCGCAGGAAGGTCTGGTCCATGCGCTCGGCGCGCGCGAGCATCATGGACGAGAGCGGCGAGATCGCGGTGGTCGCCAGGATGCCGAGGAGCACGGCGACCGAGGCCGGGCCGGTCAGGAAGCCCCAGGCTGAGACACCGGCCGCTCGCGCGACGATCAGCTCCGACGACCGCGTCAGCCGCCAGAAGGCGACGATCCCGCCGAGCAGCACGGCGAAGGGCAGGATCTGCAGCGACACGAAGGGAAGGCGCAGCGCCGCGATGGTGGCCGGGATGTCGAAGCCGACATCGGGCCGGCTCGCGGCGCGGCGCAGCAGCTCGATGAAGTCGAATAGCGCGACGAGGCCGGTGAGAGCGGCCAGCATCACCAGCGTCGCGCCGAGGAAGCCGCGCGCGACATAGAAGGTGAGGGTCGGCGTGAACGTCATGCGCGCTCAGGCCTCCGCCGGGCGCGGCCGCGGGCGCGGCAGGCCGGGCGCGCCCACCATCCACCACAGCGCGACGAGGCCCGGGACCGTCGCATGCGCCCAGATCAGCCAGACGAAGTCGTTGTCGCGCGTTGCCAGGTTGCCGATGGTGAGGCCCGCCGCGAGCAGCCCGACGGTGATGCCGATGCCGGTGGCGAGTCGCAGCCCGCCGCCATGCCTGCGGAACTGGCCGGTCAGCGCGACCGCGAGCGCGACGAGGGCGTAGGTCAGCGCGGTGAGCGGTGCGGCGAGGCGCTGGTGCGCTTCCCCGTAGAAGCGCGCGATCTCGCGCGGGCGCAGGCCCTCGGCGGGGTCGGGGCTCAGAAGTTCCGCCACGCTGCGCTCCCGCGAATCGCGCGACCGCACCTCCTCCTGCCGCGTGGCGCGGGCGAGGTCCACGCTGTTCTCGGCGAAGGACAGCACCGTCAGCCGCGGCGGCTGGCCGGGCTGCGGGCGCTCCAGCTGCTGGCGCACGCCGTTCACCAGCACGACGCGCGGGCCCTGCGGGGTCGAGGTGATGCGGCCCTGCTCGGCGATGATCGTGACCGGCGCACCGGCCTCGCGCTGGTCATGCACGAGGATGCCGCGCAGCGTGCCGTCGCGCTCCCGCAGCCGCGCATAGACCGTCAGGTCGTTGCCGAGCGACGAGAAGACGCCTTCCTGCAGCAGGATCGCGGCCATCTGGTTGCGGATCTCGAACTGCCAGATCCGGAAGGCGCCGTGCGACAGCGGCACGAGCCAGAGGTTCAGCAGGAAGCCGATCCCGACCGAAGCCAGCGCCACGATCAGGCCCGGGCGCGCGAGGCGAAGCGGAGACAGGCCCGCGGCGCGCGCCACCACCAATTCGCGGTCTGTGTTCATCCGCACATAGGCGAAGAGGATCACGACGAAGGTGGTGATGGGCAGGATGACCGCGACGAAACCGGGCAGCATCAGGCTGGTGAGCTCGAGGAACACCGCGAAGGACAGGCCGCGGTCCAGCACCAGTTCGATGAAGCGCAGCGACTGCGTCAGCCACACCAGCGCCGCGAGCCCCGCGGTGACGGCCAGCAGGCCGGCCACGAGCTGGCGCAGGATGTAGCGATCGAGAACCTTGATCATGCCTCAGGCGCCGGCGCGGAGCTTTGGCGCCTCAACCGCCGGCGCGGCCTCCGGCCGCTTGGCTCGCGCGCCGCAGGCATGGTGCGCCGGGCCGCACTGACGGTCGCGGCGCGGCGGCCGCGTTGCGGCCGCATCCTCGTGTGCTGCGCCTCGCTGGTTGGACGAGGTCCCCGTCGTGCACCTCACGGCAGCACCTTGCCCGGGTTCATGATGCCCAGCGGGTCGAGCGCGGACTTGATGGCGCGCATCGCCGCGAGCTCCGGGCCGCCGCGCCAGCTCTCCATCATGTCGGTCTTGAGCCGACCGATCCCATGCTCGGCGCTGAAGGAGCCGCCGAGGTCGCGCACGATCGCGTTCACGCAGTCCATGATGTCGTGGCTGCGCGCGAGGAAGGCGGCGGGGTCCATGCCCTCCGGCTGCTCGAGGTTCATGTGGATGTTGCCGTCGCCGATATGCCCGAAGGGCACCGGGCGGCTGCCCGGGATCAGCGCGACCAGCGCGGCGGAGCAACGGCGGATCATCTCCGGCACCTTGGAGACCGGCACGGAGACGTCGTTCTTCACGCTCGCCCCCTCGCGCTTCTGCGCCTCCGGATGTTCCTCGCGGATCCGCCAGAGCCGCTTCGCCGCGGCATCCGAATCGGCCAGCGTCGCGTCCAGCACCTCGCCGGCCTCGAAGGCCTCCTCCAGCACCGCCTCGGCCATGCCGCGCAGCCCGGCATCGGGACGCGGCGAGGCGAGGTCCACCAGCACGTAGTGATCGGCCCGCGCGCCGAGCGGCAGGGCGACGCCCTCGATGTGCTTCACCGCGAGGTCCACGCCGGCGCCCGACATGTATTCGAAGGCCCGCACCGCCGCCTCGTCGCGGCCGCGGAAGCGGCGGAACAGGGCGAGCGCCGCATCCTCGTCCGCCACCGCGCAGAAGGCGGTCGCGGTGTCGTTCGGGCGCGGGAAGAGCCGCAGCACGGCGGCAGTGATGACGCCGAGCGTGCCCTCGGCGCCCACCAGCAGGTGGCGCAGCGCATAACCCGTGTTGTCCTTGCGCAGCCGCCTGAGGCCGTTCCAGACTGAGCCGTCCGGCAGCACCGCCTCGATCCCCAGCATCAGTTCGCGCGCATTGCCGTAGCGCACCGTGGTGTTGCCGCCGGCATTCGTGGACAGCACGCCGCCGATCGTCGCCGTGCCCTCCGCGCCGAGGCTGAGCGGGAAGAGGCAGCCGGCCTCGGCCGCCGCGTCCTGCGCCGCCTTCAGCACCACCCCGGCCTCGGCCGTCATGGTCATGTCGGCGGGGTCGAGGTCGCGGATGCGATTGAGGCGGGCGAGCGACAGCACGATTGTGCGCCCCGTCGCGTCGGGCGTCGCACCGGCGACCATGGAGGTGTTGCCGCCCTGCGGCACCAAAGGCGTGCGCGTCTCGGCGCAGAGCCGCACGACCGCCGCCACCTCCTCGACGGAGCCGGGCCGCGCGACCGCGGGGCTCGCGCCCTGGTAGAGGTTGCGCCAGTCCACCAGGTGCGGGGCGATGTCGGCCGCCTCCGTCAGCAGCCCGCGCGGGCCGAGGATGGCGGCGAGCCGGTCCAGCAGGGCCGGCGCGTGGGTATCGGGCATGACGGGCGGGGGTATAGCGGGCCCGGCCGCCCCTGTCCTCCCTACAGGAACAGGGCCCCGATCCCCGCCCCCAGCCCGATGACCCAGAGCGGGCTGCGCTCGGTTCGCCAGACGAACAGCGTCGATCCCGCCACCAGCGCCGCGGTGAGCCAGCCTCCGGTCGCCTTCTGCGCCAGGATCGCCCCGGCGGCCATGATCAGGCCGAGCGCGATCGGCACCAGCCCCTTCTCGACCAGCCGCAGCCCCATGTTGCCCGCCAGCCGACGGCGCAGTCGGAACACCCCATAGGCCAGCAGGCCGGAGGGCAGCGTCATCGCCGCGGTTGCCACCAGCATCCCGGCCAACCCCGCCACATGCCAGCCGATCAGCCCCACCACGAGGATGTTCGGCCCCGGCGCCGCCTGGGCGAGGGCAAACAGCTGGGTGAATCGCGCCTGGTCCATCCAGCCATGCACATCCACCACCAGCCGGCTCATCTCCGGGATCACGGCGATGCCGCCGCCGACCGAGATCAACGAGACGGCCGCGAAGCCGACCGCGATTTGCCAGAGCACGCCGCCGGTCACTTCGCGGCTGCCCGCCGCCGCGCGGTCCACCAGGCGGCCGCGATGCCGAGTGGCCCGAGGCCCAGCACGATCGCCGGCAAGGGAAGCCGCAGCAGCGCGCCGGCCAGGGCGCAGAGCCCGACCGCCACCATCGGCAGTGAGGGCCTGAGGTTCTGCACCATCTTGAGCCCGGTGCCGATCACCATCCCGGCTGCCGCCGCCGCGGTGCCCGCCAGCACCGACTGGACCAGCGGAAGCTCCCCGTAGCGGTCATGCGCGACCGCGAGTCCGGCGAGCACCGCGAGCGGGCCGGCGAAGAGGGCGGCGGGCGCGGCCAGCGCGCCGCGGGCGCCATGCCACCGCTCGCCCAGCTGGATCGCGACGTTCAGCGCGTTCGGCCCGGGCAGCGCCTGGCCCAGGCCGAGCACCTCGGCGTAGTCCTGCTCCGTGATCCAGCGCCGCTCCTCGACCAGGACGCGACGGGCCCAGACATTGACGCCCCCGAAGCCGAGGAGGCCGATCTTCAGGTAGGCAAGGCAGAGCTGCCCGAGGGTCGGCGGGGGCGCGAGGTCCGGCATGGACCGAACGGAGCGCGCCCTGCGGACGGGATCAAGACCCGGCCCGTATCGGCCGGCGTACCGGCGGGCCCGCCACCGCGCGACCCGCCGGCTTGGCTGTGCTTAGCGTGCGGCGGCGCGATCCGTCGCGCTGTCCTCGGCGCCGAGCCACTTGTGCACGATGCCGGCCAGCACGGCGCCCGCGATCGGCGCGACCCAGAACAGCCAGAGCTGCGTCAGCGCGCCGCCCGGCCCGAACAGCGCGACGCCCGTGCTGCGCGCCGGGTTCACCGAGGTGTTGGTGACCGGGATCGAGATTAGGTGGATCAGCGTCAGCCCGAGGCCGATGGCGATCGGCGCGAAGCCCTTCGGCGCGCGCTCGCTGGTGGCGCCGAGGATGATCAGCAGGAAGAAGAAGGTCATCACGACCTCCGTCACCAGCGCCGAGCCGAAGCCGTAGCCGCCCGGCGAGCCGGAGCCGTAGCCGTTGGTCGCGAAGCCCGCCGCCGCGTCGAAGCCCGCCTTGCCGGAGGCGATGATCAGCAGGATGACGGCGCCCGCGATCGCGCCCGCGACCTGCGCCGCGATGTAGCCCGGTGCCTCGGATGCGTTGAACTTGCCGGCGGCGACGAGGCCGAGGGTCACAGCCGGGTTCAGGTGGCAGCCGGAGATATGGCCGATGGCATAGGCCATCGTCAGCACCGTCAGGCCGAAGGCGAAGGACACGCCGACCAAGCCGATGCCGACCTGGGGGAAGGCGGCGGCGAGTACGGCCGCGCCGCAGCCGCCGAGCACGAGCCAGAGCGTGCCGAGGAACTCGGCGGTGAGCTTACGGGACATCTGAACCTTCTCTCCCCAATGACGCGACGGCGACCCTGTCGGCGCATCGAAGGCGCCGGGCCGCTGTCGCCCCGGGAGACTGGCACCGCCTTAATGCAACTGGATAGGTTTGTTTTTGGCGGGCCCTGTGCGACGACGCGCTAGTGATCGCCGTCGCGGCCGTTGCGCCAGCCGGTCGCGGCGCCTGGTCAGCCGCGCGGCGCGGCGGCGCGTGACAGGCGGTCGTTGATCGCAGCGCCGAGGCCGCCATCGGGGACCGGCATCGCGGCGATGCGGGCTAGGCCGAGGCGCCTCCCTTGGGCATCAAGCCAGCGAAGCCCGGCGAAGAGGCGCTGCGCCGCCTCGACGAGATCGGCGGAGGGCGACAGGTTCCACATCGCGCCCGCGCCCGGAAGCGGCCTTTGCCCGAAGGCGAGCAGCGCCTCCTCGGGCCCGACCTCTGTCGCGTCCAGCCGCACCGGCAGCGAGGGCGCATAGTGCGAGAGCAGCATCCCGGGGCTGCGCAGGTGCTGTGTCGCCTCTCCGGCGGAGAGCGGCAGCGGGCGGCCGACCGGCCCGATCGTCGCCTCGATCGCCTCGACCGGGACGCCACCCGGGCGCAGCAGCGCCGCGCCGCGCGAGGAGAGGTCGAGCACGGTGCTCTCCACCCCGACGGCGCAGCGTCCACCGTCCAATACCGCGGCGATGCGTCCGCCGAGTTCGGCCAGAGCATGCGCGGCCTCGGTCGGGCTGACGCCGCCGGAGCGGTTGGCGGAGGGGGCTGCGACCGGCCCGCCCACCGCGCGCAGCAGGTCGAGCGCGAGCGGATGCGCGGGCACGCGGATGGCCAGCGTGTCGAGCCCCGCGCCGGCCAGCAGGTCCACGCGGCAGGACGCGCGGCGCGGCAGCACGAGGGTCAGCGGGCCGGGCCAGAAGCGCGCGGCAAGCGCGCGCGCGCGCTCATCCGCGACCACCTCTTCGAACGCCGCCTCGGCAGTCGCGACGTGGCAGATCAGCGGGTTGAACTGCGGCCGGCCCTTCGCGGCGAAGACCGCCGCGACGGCGCGGCCGTTCCGCGCATCGGCGCCGAGCCCGTAGACCGTCTCGGTCGGGAAGGCGACGAGCTCGCCGGCGGCGAGCAGCGCAGCGGCCTCGGCGACGTCCGAGAGCAGCCTTGTCACGGCATGCCGCGCGCGAGGAAGGGCGGGTTGCGCCAGCCCGGCTTGCCGTAGCGCATCGGCGTGCCGTCCCATTGCGCGACGGTGCCGCCCGCCGCGCGCAGCACGGCCTCGGGCGCGGCCGTGTCCCATTCCATCGTCTCACCGTGGCGGGGGTAGAGGTCGCCCGCACCTTCCGCTAGGCGGCAGAACTTCTCGGCCGAGCCGATGTTGACGATGCGCGAGGCGCCATGCATGCGCGCGAATTCCGTGATGCGCGGATCGTCGGCGTAGTGGCGGCTGGCGAAGACGACGGGGCCTTCGGGCGGCGGGCGCCGCGCCTGGATCGCGGACCGCGCGCCCGCCGCATCCTCCTTCCACGCGCCGACGCCGACGAGGCCGCCGAAGATCTCGCCGCTCGCCGGCAGCGCGACCACGCCGAGGCGCGGCGCGCCGTCCTGGACCAATCCGATGTTGATCGCGAAGCTGTCGAGCCCGGCGGCGAATTCGCGCGTGCCGTCCAGCGGATCCACCAGCCAGAAGCGGCCCGCCGCGCGCGTGGCGACGCCCGCCTCGAACTCCTCCTCCGCGACCACCGGGATGTCCGGAGTCGCCTCGCGCAGCCCGTCCACGATCAGCGCCTCGGCCATGCGGTCGGCCGCCGTCACGGGCGAGAAGTCGCGCTTGCGCTCCACCGCGAAGCCGGCGGCCCGCACCGCCATCACCGCCTCCGCCGCTTGGCGGGCGAGGCGCGCAGCCAGCGCGATCAATGCGTCGTCGTCCATCGCGCGCCCTTACCGCCGGCGGGACGGCGCGCCAAGCGGGCCGGGTTGCCGCCTCTCCCGTCCGGGGTGATAGGCTGCGGCACGCCATCCACCGCCGGACCCCAGCATGCCCGACATCGCCTTCGTGAAGCCCGCGCTGCCCAAGGGCGGCGCGCTTGTCCTGCCGATGACCGAGGGCGACCCGCCGGCGGGCCTCGGGAAGGAGGCCGACGCGGCCTCGGGCGGGCTGCTGACGCGCGCGCTGGAGGCCGCGGGTTTCAAGGGCCGCAAGGGCCAGGCGACGACGCTCTGGGCGCTCGGCGGCTGGACCAAGGTCGTGGCCGTCGGGCTCGGCAAGGCGTCGGAACTGGGGCCGGAGGCGGCCGAGGCCGCGGGCGGCGCCATCGCGCCCGCGCTCGCCGCGGATCGCGAGGCGATGGTCGCGGCGGATTCGCTGGATCCGTCGCTGGCGGCCTCGATCGGCTTCGGCGCGCTGCTGCGCGGCTGGCGCTTCGACCGCTACCGGACGAAGGAAAAGGAGGAGGACAAGCCGAAGCTCGAGCGCATCGCCATCGCGACGTCCTCCGTCAGCGCCGCCAAGGCGGCCTTCGTGCCGATGCGCGCGGTGGCCGACGGCGTCTTCATGGCCCGCGAACTGGTGACGGAGCCGCCGAACGTCCTCCACCCGGTCGAATTCGCGGAGCGTTGCCGCGTGCTCGAGCGGCTCGGCGTCGAGGTCGAGGTGATGGGCCTGAAGGAGCTGAAGCGCCTCGGCTTCGGCGCGATGATCGGAGTGGCGCAGGGCAGCCAGCACGAGCCGCGCATGGTCGTGATGCAATGGCGCGGCGCGCCGAAGGGGAAGAAAGCGAAGCCGATCGCGCTGATCGGCAAGGGCGTCACCTTCGACACCGGCGGCATCTCCATCAAGCCGGCCGGCGGCATGGAGGACATGAAGTGGGACATGGCCGGCGCCGGCGCGGTGGTCGGCGCGATGGCCGCCATCGCCGGGCGCAAGGCCAAGGCCGACGTGATCGGCCTGGTCGGTCTGGTGGAGAACATGCCGTCCGGCACCGCGCAGCGCCCTGGCGACGTGGTGAAGACCTACTCCGGCCAGACGGTGGAGGTGATCAACACCGACGCGGAAGGCCGCCTCGTTCTGGCGGATGTCATGTGGTACTGCCAGGAGCGCTTCGATCCGCGCGCGATGGTGGACCTCGCGACGCTGACGGGCGCGATCATCATCTCGCTCGGCCATGAGCATGCCGGCCTGTTCAGCAATGACGACGAGCTGGCGCAGCGCGTGAGCGCGGCGGGTTCGGCCGTCGGCGAGAAGGTCTGGCGCATGCCGCTCGGCGAGGCCTACGACAAGCAGATCAAGTCCGACATCGCCGACATGAAGAATGTCGGCGGGCGGCCGGGTGGCTCGATCACCGCCGCGCAGTTCCTGCAGCGCTTCACCAACGGCAAGCCCTGGGCGCATCTCGACATCGCCGGCACGGCCTGGAGCGGCAAGGACCAGCCCACCGTCCCGAAGGGGGCCACCGCCTTCGGCGTACGGTTGCTCGACCGGCTCGTGGAGGACATGGCGGAGGAGGGCTGAGCCCTTCGATGCTGAAGGTCGCCGTCCGTCGTCGCGCGCCCGAGGCACTGCCGCGGATCGTCGCGGTGCGCGAGGGCCGCGTGCCCGCCGCCTTCGCCGCTGCGGCGCAGGCCGCCGGCTTCGCGGGGAAGCCCGGCGAGGTGTGCGAGCCCGCCGCGGCGC
>NZ_JAKJIB010000159.1 GCF_021864505.1 Falsiroseomonas oryziterrae | reverse complement strand
GCGCGCCGCGCGCCCGGCGCGGCGGCGAAGCTCGTCCTGCAGGCGCCGCTGCTGCTGATGTCGCCGCACTCGCCCAGTTTACTCCGCGCGCGCTGCGGCGCGGCTTACAACCTCGGCTATCTCCGGGGGACGCTGCAGGGCGGCTGATCCCCCGCAACCACCGGGGGAGCCTGCATGGACCGACATGTCGGACGACGCGCATTGCTCGCGACCTGCGCCGCAGCCGCCGCGGTGCCCGCGGCGGCGCAGGCGCCGGATCCGCGCGCGACCTTCGCGGCGCTGCGCGTCGGCGCCAATGTCGAGCGCTGGTTTCCGGTCGCCGCCGACGGCCATGCACGCCGCCTCGGCCGCGGCTGGTGGGAAGGATTGCGCGGCGCCGGCTTCGATCACGTCCGCATGTTCATGCCGCGCGATGCCGGCACCGGCGAGGACGTGCTCCGCCTCTATCTCACCGCGGTCGAGGACGCCGTCGCCGCCGGGCTGCCGGTGCTCTTCGCCTTCAATGACGCCTATGGCTCGACCGATCCCTGGCCGGAGCCGCTGCTGCGCGCGGTCGCCGCGCGCGCCCGCCTGTTCGGCCGCGCCACCGATCCCGCGCGCGTGGTCCTGGCACCAGTGAACGAACCGGCCTTCCCGAATGCGGCGGAATGGACGCCGGTCCGCAACCGGCTGCTCGCGATGGTGCGGGCGGAGGCGCCGCGGCACGTGCTGATGTGGGGCGGGCACGAATGGTGTTCCTGGCGCTCGCTCCTGCAGCAGCCGGCAGCCCCCGATCCGCTGACCATCGCGGAGGTGCATGACTACGAAGGCGGCGACGCGGCGTGGTTCCGCGAGCGCTTCGGCCAGGTGGCGGAATGGGGCCGCCGCCACCGCACCCCGGTGATGGTGACCGAGCTCGGCGGCCGGCTGGGCCACCAGGAGGACGAGGCCGCCTGGGCCGCAGATCTGCGGCGCGGCCTGCCGGAGCTGCGCCGGCTCGGCCTGCCCGCCACCCTCTGGGCGGTGACGCATGGCGGCCATTGGCGCCTGCAGCAGGGAGCGGGCCCGGCGCTGCGCCCCCTTCTCGCGGCCGCGATCAGGGCCTGACGGCGGCCGCGCGCGGCGCCAGCCAGCGCGCCGCCGGCACCTCCACGAGGCGCCAGGCGAGCGAGCCGATCGCAAGGCTCGCGAAGAGGCCGGCGAACATCAGCCCGAGCCGCGCCAGCTGCCCCGGCTCGGCGATCCGCAGCACCAGGATCAGCGCCATCTCGACGAAGACCCAGCAGAGATAGACGCCGAAGGACGCCTCGCCGAGCCGCCAGAGCAGGTCGCGCGGCTGGCCCGGCTCGGCGGGGCGCATGCCGAGCCATGCCACCAGGCCGGCGAGCCCGGCCACCGCCACGACGTCGAGGTCGAGCGAGATGCCGAGCGGCACCAGCACGGCCGCCGACAGGCCGGCACCGGCCGAGGGCACCTCGCGCGCCGTCACCAGCCGCGCGAGCGCGATGCCGATCGTGAACTCCATGCCGAAGCGAAGCAGGCCGTATTCCAGTGTCCGGTTGAGCTGCGCCCCGTCGGGGAGCGCACCGAGCCAGGCGAGCCCGCCCAGGCTCGCCGCAACGATGCCCCAGCAGGCGGCCCGGCCGGCGCCGAGCATCGCCGTCAGCACGACCGGGAACAGGATGTAGCCGGCCCAGATCGTGGACAGCGCCCAGGACGGGTAGTTCCACGCATGCGCGCGTGTCGTTTCCCATGCGTTCACCAGCAGCGCCTGGAGCAGCAGTTCGGTCGCGCCGAAGCGATCCGGGTCGTTGATGCGGACGCCGACGAGGCTTGCGCCGCCCACCAGCAGCACCATCAGGCCGAGTGCGGCGAGATGCAGCGGGAAGATGCGCTCCGCCCGGCGGCGGACGAACTCGCCCCAGCCGGCCAGCCCCAGCGGGGGGCGGTGCCGGTAGCCGAGGTAGAGCGCGAAGCCCGAAAGGACGAAGAAGCCGTCCACGCCGAGATAGCCCTTCATCACCGCCGCCTCGGCCACCGGAACGCCATGCAGCGCCGCCAGGGCGAGCTCGAGGTGGTAGAGGAGAACCCATCCGATCAGCAGCACGCGCAGCCGCGTCAGCGCCGCCAGGCGTTCCGGCTTCGCCCGCTCGCCCCACCCCGGATCCCGCGCGAAGCGCCCGACCGCCCCCATGGCGACGCCCTTCTGCCGACGGTCAACTGACCGAATGATGATTGGGCCGCACCGAGCCCCGCGTGGCACAACGCTGCGCGATGCGCACCGTTCCGCCAGCAATCCTGTCTGCCTTCCTGCTGCTGCTGATCGTCACCGGGCTGCTGCTGACGGCCATCGCATCGCCGCAGATGGCGCTGGCCCTGTTGCCGGCGGCGGCCGCGCTGATGCTCGCGCTGCTGTTCTACGAGGCGCCGGTCCTCGCGATCGCGTTACTGGTGGTCGCCTTCGGCCTGGCCTTCGACCTGCAGTTCGGCGAGTTCGGCGGGGCGGCCGGGCTCGGCCCCGCCATCGTCAAGCTCCTGCCCTTTGGCATCGCGGCGATGCTCTGCCTCCGCTACGGCTTCGCGCCGGCGATCAACTGGCCCTTCGTCGCCTTCTTCGTGATCCTGGCGATCAGCCTGATCGTCCTGCCCATGGGCCGCATCTCGACCTTCGGCGAGATGATCCGGAGCTTCGTCGGCTCGGTGGCGCCCTTCGTGATCGCCTTCGCCGCGGCGCCGCGGCCCTTCTGGTCGGCGCTGTGCAAGGCCGTCATCCTCGTGCCGCTGATCAGCGCGACGGTGGGCATCCTGCTCTGGCCGACCGGCCTCCAGACGCCCTTCGACCCGAACTGGCGCTTCATGGGCATGCACTCGGCGCCGTTCCTCGCGGGGTTCTGCACCACCGCGATCTTCGCCGCGACGCTCGAATACCTGCGCAGCTTCCGCACGCGCTGGCTGGTGCTGGGCGGCGCCGTGCTGGCGGTGCTGCTGCTGACCCAGGCGCGCGCGCCGCTCAGCGCGGTGGTCCTCTTCCTCGTCCTGGTCTTCCTGCTGTCGGGGCGGCGGACCTTCCCGCTCAAGCGCAAGGTGGACCTCGCCATGGGCGGGCTCCTGCCCGCCGCGATCCTGTTCCTGCCGCTGATCGCGATCGGGCTCGAGCGCTTCATCGAGACCGACGAGGCAACTGCCTTCTCCGGCCGCGACATCATCTGGCCGCTCTTCGTGGACGCGATCGAGAACCGTCCGCTCTTCGGCTACGGGCTCGGCGCGGGCAAGCTGCTGGTGGATCCCGAAGACCCGCAGATCCGGCTGATCCAGTCCAATGCCGCGCACAACGAATACCTGCGGCTCGCGGTGGAGGGCGGGATGCTCGGCGCCGCGCTGATCTTCGGCAGCATCATCGCCTGGGTCTGGCTCGGCACGCGCCGCGCCTTCCCGGCCGACCGCCTGGTGATCCGCTGCGCGCTGGTCGCGGCCCTGTTGCATGCCGGCTTCGACAACACGCTGATCGCGAGCACCGCGGTCATCCAGTTCGCCTGGTTCGCCGCCGCCCTCGCACGCGCGCGGCTCGAACACCAGGAGGCCGCGCGCGGCGACGTCGTCCGCCGGGCGATCGCCCGGCGCGCCCAGCGGGCATGAACGTCCTGACCGCACCGCCGGCGCCGGTGCGGGATCGCCGGCTCGACCTCGACCGCGCCAAGGGGGTCGCGATCCTCATCGTCGTCGTCGGCCACATCGTCGCGGCCGAGCCACCGCGCGGGGCGGAGTGGTACGACACGCTGCGCTACGCGATCTACCGCTTCCACATGCCGTTCTTCCTCTACCTCAGCGGCTACGTGATGGTGCTGTCGGGCGCGTTGCGCACGACGGATGCGCAGTTGCCGCGCTATGCGTGGCGGCGCGCGCAGCGGCTGCTGGTGCCCTTCCTGCTGCTCGGCACCGTCGTGCTGGTCGGCAAGCTCGTGGCGCAACGCTTCGTCCATGTGGACAACCGGCCGGGCGGCCTGCTGGACGGGTTGCGCGACCTCGTGCTCACCACCGAGGACAGCCCGGCGACCTTCATCTGGTTCCTCTGGGTGCTGTTCCTCTGCTGCGTCGTCGCCCCCCCCGTCTGGCGGCGGCTCGGCACCATGGGGCTGGTCGCCGGCGGCCTCGTGCTGCTGGCCCTCGAGCCGCCGGCCATCGCGTATCTCGACCGCTTCGCGCGGCACGCGGTCTTCTTCGCCATCGGCGTCGCGGTCGCGGAGCGGGAGGCGCGGCTGCTGCCGCTCTTCGCGGCGCGGCAGCCGCTCTGGTGGCTGGTCTTCGCGGCGGCGCTCGCCGCCGCCATCGCCGGCTGGCTGCCGGGCGACTGGTCGCTTCTCCTCTGCGGGCTCGCCGCCATCCCGGCGCTGCACGGGCTGATGTTCACCGCGCCGCTGCTCCGCCAGTCCTGGCCGCTGACGCTCGGGCGCTACACCATGGCGATCTACCTGTTCAACGTGATCGCGATCGGGGTGGCGAAGGCCATCCTGATGAAGATGGGCGTGCCGTGGACGGCGGAGGGCTTCTGGATCCACGCGCCGGTGCTGACCGCCGCCGGCCTGATCGGGCCCATCCTCGGCAAGGCGATGGTCCTGCGGCGGTTGCCGGTGCTGGACCGGATGACGGACTAGGCCCGTAGCGCGCTGACCGCGCTCGGCGCGATACGGGTCCAGCCTTTGCTAGGCGTTCACCGTCGCGCCGCGTGCGTCCCGCACCGTGCGCGGCACACGTCCGGAGGCGAGCACGGCCGCGACTGCGAAGGGGAACAGCCACGCGATCCGGCCCTGGTAGCGCTCGTTCACGCCCGAGAGCCCCCCCGTGACGAGCGCGTTGCCGAGGCTCGCCGCGAGCACCATCAGGCAGAGCGCCAGAGCCGGCAGGTCGCGGCGCCGCAGCCAGGCCGCCGCGGGCAGCAGCGCAAGGCCAAGCCAGCCGAGCGCGACATGCAGCGGCGACAGCGCGCGCGCCTCCGGCTGCAGCAGGCCGGCATATTGGCGCGACTCCCGGAAGGCGCCGAGTTCGCCCGGGAAGAAGCGCACGATGAGCGGCTCGGGCCCGGGCACGCCGCGCCAGGGCTCCAGCCCGTCGCCGGTGCCGAACCAGACGAACTGGCGCCACGCATTCCGCAGCGTCTCGGCCACCACCGCGCCCGGCTCGCGGGCCAGCGTCTCGCGTACGATGTCCGACGCCTCGGCCCCCCAGGCCTTGCCGCCGCCCATCCGCGCCAGCGGCGCATCCGGCTCCCAGAGGAAATGGTTGAAGCCCATGGGCAGCTGCGCGCGCCAGGCGCAGACCTGCCAGCCGGCCTCCTCGCAGCGCGCATCCATCGTGCGCAGCCCGGGCCCGTCGTCGATCAGCCGCGCCGCCATGAAGACGCTGCCGAAGGGCGAGAGGGAGAGCCGGCCATGCCCCGCGGCGTTCAGCGCGACGAGCGCGAGCATCGCGACCCCAAGCGGCGCCGCCATCCGCCCCGCCGCGCCGAGCGCCGGCGGGGCGCCGCGCGCCACCCATGTCACGGCGCCCGCGACGATCGCCAGCCCGGCGGCAAGCGGCACATGCGACAGGTGGAAGGCGATGCCGGCCGTCGCGAGCAGCAGGACGTACCACCGTTCCCACCGGCCGAGACGCTCCCAGCCGAACCCCAGCAGCCACAGCGCCAGCACCACGAGCGTCGTGAAGAGATCCGGCATGACCTGCGCGACCAGGAAGGGCAGTCCCGTCGCCAGGGCGAGCAGCCCGCAGGCCAGCAGGACGGCGCGCGCCCCCGGGCGCCCGAGCGTCCGCAGCACGAGCGAGAGCAGATGCGCCGTGACCAGGCCCTGGACGACCGGGATGGTCCAGAGCGTCAGCCGCCAGTGCAGCGCATGGGCGAAGACGCTGTAGGTCGCCGGCCGGTCCCAGCCGAGATAGAGCAGCAGCGCCTGGCCGAGATACGTGCCCGTATCGGCGAAGACCAGCGGATAGCCGTTCCAGGCGGCCGGCCAGGCCAGGATCAGCCCGCCCAGCACTACCGCCAGAACGGGCGTGCCTCCGCGTTCCGCCATCGTCGCAGCCCCCGGCTTCCCTCCGGGTCGCAACGCGACGTGCCGGCGTTCGGTTCCCGATCCGAACGACCGCGCGCGCCGTCAGGCGGCCTGCGCGTAGCCCCGCGGATGGGCGGAGTGCCACGCCCAGGCCGTGCGCACGATCTCGTCGAGCCCGGGGAAGCGCGGCGCCCAGCCGGTGTCGCGGCGCAGCGCCTCGGACGAGGCGACCAGCGAGGCCGGGTCGCCCTCGCGACGCGGGCCGATGGCATGCGGCACGGGACGACCGGCGACGCGGCCGACCGTCTCGATCACCTGCTTCACCGAATAGCCCGTGCCGTTGCCGAGGTTGTAGCGGACCGAACGATGGTCCAGCAGCGGCAGCACGCGCAGATGCGCCTCCGCCAGGTCGCTGACATGGACGTAGTCGCGGATGCAGGTGCCGTCCGGCGTGGGGTAGTCGGTGCCGAAGACGGTCAGCGGCGCCCGCGTGCCCATCGCCGCGCCGATCGCGAGCGGGATCAGATGCGTCTCCGGATCGTGCTCCTCGCCCGCGCGCCCCGCTGGGTCGGCGCCGGCGGCGTTGAAGTAGCGCAGTGCGGCGAAGCGCATCGCATGCACCCTGTCGGCCCAGTCCAGCGCGCGCTC
Source organism: Falsiroseomonas oryziterrae (assembly GCF_021864505.1). Lineage (GTDB taxonomy): Bacteria > Pseudomonadota > Alphaproteobacteria > Acetobacterales > Acetobacteraceae > Falsiroseomonas > Falsiroseomonas oryziterrae. The sequence continues at coordinate 1,735 of NZ_JAKJIB010000159.1, read as the reverse complement.
GCAGAGCAGCTTGCTCTCGCCATAGGCCGAGACCGGCAGCAGCGGCTGCGCCTCGTCGATCGGCACGCGCTCGGGGAAGCCGAACAGCGCGGCGGTGGAGGAGAGCACGAATTTGCGGCAGCCGGCCCTGACCGCGGCATCCGCCACCGCCGTCAGGCCGGCGACATTCTCGCCGATGTAACGCATCGGCTGCCGCATGCTGTCGCCGACCAGCGACAGGGCGGCGAAGTGCAGCACCGCCTCGAAGGGGCCGAGCGCGAAGGCCTGCTCCAACGCGGCCGAATCGGTGCAGCGCCCCACCACCAGCTTCGCCGCCGCCGGCACCGCGCCCCGATGACCCTTGGAGAGGTCGTCCAGCACCACGACCTCGTCGCCCCGGTCGAGCAGCGCCAGCACCGTGTGGCTGCCGACATAGCCGGCCCCGCCGGTGACCAGGTAACGCGCCAAGACTTCTACTCCCTGAAGTACCCGCTGTAGCGCGGGTGATAGACCTCGCTATCGGCGTAGCCGGAACGACGATGCGTCCTGGCATCCACCTGCGTCAGCGCCGCGCCGACGACGCGCGCCTTCGCCTCCTCGAGCAGGGAAAGCGAGTTGCGCACGACGGAGCGCGGCGTGTCCCGCCACTTGATGCAGACCAGTGTGGCATCCGCAAGGCGGGCCACCACCCGCGCATCCGCCATCGCGAGCGCCGGCGGGGCGTCCAGGATCACCAGGTCATAGTCGCGCCGCACGCGCTCCAGCAGCGTCGCCATCGCCTCCGACATGAAGAGGCCGAGCGAATGCACCTCCGTCGCGCCGGCCGGGATGTAGTCCATGCCGGTCAGGTGGTCGCGGCGCAGGATGCGCTCGTACTCCGCCTGGCCGAGCAGGAGCTCGGTGACGCCCGGCGCGCCTTCCGCGCGCAGCGAGCGGCCGACCGCCGGCTGGCGGATGTCGCAATCCACCAGCAGCACCCGCTCCCCGTTCATCGCGGCGGAACGGGCGAGCGCGATGGCCGTCGTCGTCTTGCCCTCCCCCGGCCGCGCCGCGGTGATCACCACGACCCTGGGCGGATCGCTGCCGAGCCAGAGCGCGGCGCGCAGAGTGCGCATCGATTCGGTGAAGGGGCTGAGTGGCTTGCGCGCGACGTAATCCTCCACCCGGTGCCGGCCCAGGATCCCACGCCGCAGCATCGGCACCAGCGCGAGGCAGGGCAGGCCGAGGGCCGCGCGGATCTCGTCGCCGCTGCGGATCGTGCTGTCCGCCTGCTCAAGGAACCAGACCAGCAGCAGCCCGAACAGGATGCCGAGGGCGACCGCGGCCGCCACGAACAGCCGCGTGTTCGGGAAGCTCGGCACGCCCGGCACCGTCGCGGGCGACAGGATGCGGCTGTCCGCCTTCTCGATCGCCGTCTGGCTGACCGTCGTCTGGCTGCGCTCCAGCACGGCGCGGAGCAGGCTGCGCGCGGCTTCGGTTTCGCGCTCCAGCGCGTTGATGCGGATCTCGGCACCCTGCGTGCGGTTCAGCCGGTCCTGCTGGTCGCGCAGATTGGCTTCCAGGCTCTGAACCCGGGCCCGGGCGGCGCGCGCCTCGGCGTCCAGCGCCTGCACCACGCGGGTCGTCTCGGCGCCCACCGACCGTTCGGCGGCGGCGAGGCGGCTCGCCGCGGCGCGCACGTCGGGATGGTTGCTGCCGAGCACGGCGGAGAGGCGGTCGAGCTCCCGCCGCGCATCGTCGCGGGCGGCGCGCTGCG
>NZ_JAKJIB010000158.1 GCF_021864505.1 Falsiroseomonas oryziterrae | reverse complement strand
GCAACCGCGGCGCTGCGCGGCGGGGCGGCGCGGCCCGCCACCGCGCGGCCAATCACGTCGGCCAGCGTCAGCCCTTCGAGGAACAGCCGGATCTGGTCGCCGAGTTCCGCCCAGAGGTCATGGGTCAGGCAGCGTTGCCCGTGCAGGCAGCCCGGCCCGCCTTCCTCGCAGCGGGTCGCCTGGATCGGCTCATCCACCGCCAGCACGATCTCGGAGATCGAGATCTGGGCCGGGTCGCGGGCCAGCCGGTAGCCGCCGCCGGGCCCGCGCGCCGAGCCGACCAGGCCCGCCCGCCGCAGCGGGCCGAAGAGCTGTTCCAGATAGGCCAGCGAGAGATGCTGCGCCTGCGCGATCTCGCCCAGGCTGACCTGGCCACGCCCGGCATCGGCCGCCTGGCGCGAGGCCAGTTCGACCATCGCCATCACGGCGTAGCGCCCGCGGGTGGACAGCCTCATGCCCACCACCCGGCGGTTGCATGCGGCGGCGCACACAGGACCCGTCCCGCGAGCAGATGGGGGGCAAGTCCTTGGCTTTCCGCGAGGAGACGCAGGAACATGGGCCCCATGCCGTGAATCCGATATGAAACCGGTCGCCTGCTCCCTATATTGCGGCCGCCGCCGGGGCTCGGGAGCCCGCCCCGCGGTTCGTCCACGGGGCGCGGGCCACCTCGCACCCACCAGAGCCACGACCGGAACCGCCGACCGCGCAAGCAAATCGCGGTCAAAGCTAGGTTTCCCGACATGCCCCGTCAACGACCGGGGGAGGCGGGAGGCGGTTCAGGGAAGCGGACTCGGGCGGGTGCGGACGCCGCCTGTGGCGAGATCGGGTCACCGCCGTGATCCGCGTGGTTCCCCAATTGGCTGGCGGCGTCATGGCGCCACGGCCGCAACCGAGACTGGACCTGACGCGCGATGCCCGAAGTGATGTTCGCCGGCCCCGACGGCCGGCTCGAAGGCCGCTATCACCACGCGAAGCAGGCCAACGCCCCGGTGGCCCTCGTGCTGCACCCCCATCCGCTGCATGGCGGGACGATGAACAACCGCATCGTCCATGCGCTCTACCAGCGCTTCCAGGGCATGGGCTTCTCGACGCTGCGCTTCAACTTCCGCGGCGTGGGCCGCAGCCAGGGCCGCTACGACGGCGGCATCGGCGAGATCTCGGATGCGGCGGCCGCGCTCGACTTCCTGCAGGCGGTGAACCCGAACGCGTCCTCGCTCTGGGTGGCCGGTTATTCCTTCGGTTCCTATGTCGGGATGCAGCTGCTGATGCGCCGGCCGGAGATGAGCGGCTTCATCTCCATCAGCCCGCCCGCGAGCCACTACGATTTCGGCTTCCTCGCGCCCTGCCCCTGCAACGGCCTGATGCTGCACGGCGCGGATGACGAGCTGGTGCCGGAAGGCAGCGTGCGGAAGCTGGTCGAGAAGCTGAACACCCAGAAGGGCATCAGCATCGACTACCGCGTGATGCCGTCGGCCGGGCACATCTTCACCCCGCCGCAGGCCGAGCAGGTGGCCGACGCGACCGAGGACCACATCAACAAGGCCCTCAACCGCACCCGCATGGCCCTCGCCGCCGACTGATCCGCGTCGCGCCTCCGCGGCGCGGCCCGGCTCCGATTCTCCTGGCATCGCGGCCATTCAAGGAATAGATTCCTTGAATGGCCCGTTGTCCCGCCCACACCCACCCGTCCGGATCGCCAATCGGCCCGGGTCCGGTGTGCGGCGGCAGTTCCTTTGTCCGAACGCGCGCGCCCAAAGCGTTAAAGTGGCAAAGCGCCAAAGTCCCGAGGCGCCGGGAGACGCAGCGGTCGGCCCGGCCGGCCAATCTGGCCGAAGCGCGCCGACCGGGCCGCCACGCCCCCGCCCCCGACATCGCCCCGCGCGCAATCCAGACGCCGCATCGCCCGGTCCGCGGGCAGGTCGGCCAATTTGTCCGAAACCCGCAGCCCGCGTCGCGCCATCCCGACGCCGCTTCCGCCCCCCGGTGCCCCGCCCTGGCTTTGCCAGGGCAGGATGAGCCGCGTCTCCGGACCCAAGCGCGCATGACGGGGTCCCCGCGGCGGCGCCGAAGGCGACGTCGTAGGGATTACAGGAGTGGTCCGACCAGCTTCCCGCCCCTGAGCGGCTCCGCCACGCCCGTCGTGCCCGGGAAGGTCAGCGGCAACCCCCGCCAGACGCGCGCCGCCAGCACGCCGAAGGCCTGCGCCTCCAGCGCATCGCCGTTCCAGCCCACCACCTCCACCGGCCGCACCGGCTCGGTCAGCGCCGAGGCCAGCGCCCGCATGAGCGCGGGATTCCGCCTGCCCCCGCCGGCGACCAGCCACTGGACCGGCGGCGCCGGGAAGTGCCGCGCCGCCGCCGCCACGCAGACCGCGCAGAAGGCGACCAGCGTCGCCGCGCCGTCCGCCGGCGAGAGCGCGCCGGCCCCCGCCTCTTCCAGCGCCCGCCCGAAATCCAGCCGGTCGAGCGACTTCGGCGGCGGCGCCGCGAGGTAGGGATGCGCGATCAGACGCGCCAGCACGCCGCCATCGGGCTGCCCCATGGCGGCAAGCCGCCCGTCGCGGTCGTAGGCCTCGCCGGTCGAGCGCCGCGCCCAGTCATCGAGCGGCCCGTTGGCCGGCCCGGTGTCGAAGGCGATCAGCTCGCCATCCGGCCCGATCCAGGTGACGTTCGCCACGCCGCCGAGGTTCAGCACGGCGAGCGGCTTCGGCAGCGCCTGCGCCATCACCCCATGCACCACCGGCACCAGCGGCGCGCCCTGCCCCCCCGCCGCGACATCGGCACTCCGGAAGTCGTACGCCACCGACAGCCCCGTCTCCCGCGCCAGGCGCTGCGCGTCGCCGACCTGCCAGGTGAAGGGCTGGTGGTTCGACCCCGGACGCGTCGGTCGGTGAAGAATGGTCTGCCCGTGAAAGCCGATCAGGTCGGCCTGCCAGGCCACCGCCCGCACCGCCTCGACATGCCGGGCGGTGAGCCGCGCCACGCAGCTGGCCAGCAGCTCGTCCTCCTCCGGCGGCAGGCCGGCGGCGTCGCGCTCCGCCACGCGGTCGAGCACCGCCCGCAGGTCGCGGCGCAGCGCGGGCTCGTAGGGCAGCGTCACCGCCGGGCCGTAGCGGCCGATGGTCTCGCCATCCGTCTCCACCCAGGCGGCGTCCACCCCGTCGAGCGAGGTGCCGCTCATGAGTCCGATCGTTCTCAGCACCGGCGCACCGTGCTACGCCGCACGCCCTTCCGGAAGCCCCTTCGCCCCACGATGAGCACCAGCGATTTCCTGCACGAGGCCCGCGCCCGCGGCTTCATCCACCAGGTCACCGACGAGGCCGCGCTCGGCGCGAAGCTCGCCGCGGGACGGGTGACCGCCTATGTCGGTTTCGACTGCACCGCCGACAGCCTGCATGTCGGCCACCTGCTGTCCATCATGCTGCTGCGGCTGTTCCAGAAGCACGGGCATCGTCCGATCGCGCTGATCGGCGGCGGCACGACCAAGGTCGGCGATCCGTCCGGCAAGGACGAGGCGCGCCAGCTGCTCACCGAGCAGCAGATCGAGGCGAACAAGCAGGGGATCCGCCGCAGCTTCGAGAGCTTCCTCGATTTCCGCGACGGCCGTGCGCTCATGCTGGACAACGCGGCCTGGCTGGACGAACTGCGGTACATCCCCTTCCTGCGCGACGTCGGGCGGCATTTCAGCGTCAACCGCATGCTGACCATGGACAGCGTGCGGCTGCGGCTCGAGCGCGACCAGCCGCTGTCGTTCCTCGAGTTCAACTACATGCTGCTGCAATCCTACGACTTCCTGGAACTGCACCGGCGCGAGGGCTGCATCCTGCAGATGGGCGGCTCCGACCAGTGGGGGAACATCGTGATGGGCGCCGACCTCGTGCGGCGCATGGCGGGCGCGGAGGCCTTCGGCCTGACCACGCCGCTGCTGACCACGGCCTCCGGCGCCAAGATGGGCAAGACCGCGGCGGGCGCGGTCTGGCTGAACCCGGACCGGCTCGCCCCCTACGACTACTGGCAGTTCTGGCGCAACGCCGAGGACGCCGATGTCGGCCGCTTCCTCGCCCTCTTCACCGACCTGCCGATGGAGGAGGTCGCGCGCCTCGCCGCACTCCGCGGGTCGGAGATCAACGACGCGAAGAAGGTGCTGGCGACCGCGGCGACGGCGCTGCTGCACGGCCGCGAAGCGGCGGACGCCGCCGCCGAGACCGCGCGCCGCACCTTCGAGGAAGGCGTGGCGGCCGAGACGCTGCCGACGCATGTCGCGACGCTGCCGGCCGCGATCGTGGACGTCCTCGTCGCCGCGAAGTTCTGCACCAGCAAGGGCGAGGCGCGGCGGCTGATCGCGCAGAACGGCGTGCGCCTGAACGACGCGCCGGTCACCGACCAGGCGGCGATGATCACGCCGTCGGATCTGCGCGACGGCTCGGGAAAACTCTCGCTCGGCAAGAAGAAGCACCTGCTGGTGCGCGCCGGGTGAGCCTGCCGGCGGGTTCGCCGCTCGCGCGTCTCTTCGACGCGCCGATGCGCCCGGGCCGGCTGGTGTGGATCGGGCTGCGCCCGGCGCGGCGCGCGGCAGGTCACGCTGGTCAGCGCCGAGCACCTCCGCGCCATCGCGGGATTTCTCGGCCTCGACGCCGTCGCGCCGCATCGCCTGCGGCGGAACCTGGTAGTGGAGGGCGTGAACCTGCTGGCGCTGAAAGGCCGCCGCTTCCGCATCGGCGCCGCGCTGCTGGAGCACAGCGGCGAATGCCATCCGTGTTCCCGCATGGAGGAGGAATTCGGCCCCGGCGGCTACAACGCCGTCCGCGGCCATGGCGGCATCACCGCGCGCGTGCTGGAGGGCGATGCCATCCGCCTCGGCGACGCGGTGATGCGCGTGGACTGAGGCGCCTCTACTTCAGCGCCTTCGCCGCCTCCATGACCTGCACGGCGTGCTCCTCCGGCTTCACCTTGCGCCAGACCTTGGCGATCTTCCCGTCGGCGCCGACGAGGAAGCTCGACCGCTCCATGCCCATGTAGGTCTTGCCGTACATGCTCTTCTCGACCCAGGTGCCGTAGGCCGTCGCGACCTTCTGGTCCTCGTCGGAGGCGAGCGGGAAGGTCAGCTTGTACTTCTCGGCGAACTTCTCGATCGGCTTCATGGGATCGGGCGAGACGCCGATCACGGTGAGCCCCAGCTTGCCGAGCTGCGGCAGCGCCTCCTGCACGCCGCAGGCCTGCTTGGTGCAGCCCGGCGTGTCGGCCTTCGGATAGAAGTAGAGCAGGTAGGGCTTGCCCTTCAGGCCCTCGCTGGAGACGGTGCGCCCGCCGCTCGCCGGCATGGAGAAGGCCGGCGCGACGGCGCCCTCGGCCGGCCCCGCCGCGGCCGCCTTGGGCTCCGCCGTCTTGGCCGGCTTCGCGGCCTTCGCGGGCGCCGCCTTCGCCGGCACAGCCTTCGCCGGCAAAGCCTTCGCCGGCGCAGCCTTGGCAACCGCCTTCTTCGCCGGTGCCTTGGCCGGCGCCGCCTTCACCGGAGCCTTCTTAGCCGCCGCCTTCGGCGCGGCCGCCTTCGTCGTCGCCATCTCGTCCCCCGTCATCCCTGGTCCAGCGGCCCGACGCGGCGCAGGAACACCGCGCGCACCGCCTCCGCAACGTCCCGCATCTGTGCGCGGAGGTCGGACTGGTCAACGGGCGGACGCGGCAGCAGCGGCGCGACGACGGAGAGCAGCCCGGCCGCCACCGCATCGGGCAGCGCCTCCTCGCGCCAGCGCCCGACGGTGAGCCGCAGATGCGCGATCACCGCGCGCCACAGGCGATCGGCCGCGACCAGCGCCGCCGCCTCCTCCGCCGCCAGCAGCTTCGCCTTGGCGAGCGCCGCGAAGGCCTGCCGCGTGGTGGGCGACAGCACGGCGGGCGCGCGCGACGCATGCGCCACCTGCAGCGCCTGGGCCACGAACTCGGCCTCCACCAGCCCGCCCGGCATCAGCTTCACGTCCCACGGCCCGTCGCCCGGCAGGTCGCGCAGCATCCGCGCGCGCATCGCCGCCGCATCGGCCAGCACCTTCGCCGCCTCGGCCGGGCGCGTCTGCGCGCCGCGGATCGCCGCCTCCACCTTGCGCTTGAGCGCCGCCGGGCCGGCGACGAAGCGCGCCCGCGTCAGCGCCATCCTCTCCCAGGTCCAGGCGCTCTCGGCATGGTAGCGCGCGAAGCCGGCGAGCGAGACCGCGACCGGCCCCTTCGAGCCCGAGGGCCGCAGCCGCATGTCCACCTCGAACAGCTTGCCCTCCGGACCCGGCGAGGTCAGTGCCGCCACCACCTGGTTGGCCAGCCGCGCGTAGTACTGGCTGGCGGGCAGCGCCTTCGCCCCGCCCGTGCTCTCCGCCGCGTCCTCCGGATGGTCGTAGACCAGGATGAGGTCCAGGTCGGAGGCCGGCAGCATGTCGCGCCCGCCGAGCTTGCCGAGCGCAACCACGCCCATCGCGCCGCCCGCGACCTTGCCGTGGCGCGTCGCGAACTCGGCGGCAACGCGCGGCATCAGCGCGGCGATCGCGGCGTCCGCCAGCGCGCTGCGCGCCTCACCCGCCGCATCCACGGCCATGCGGCCCTCGAGCGCGGCCGCGTCGATCTCGAAGCGGCGCTCCGTCACCACGCGCCGCGTCGCGTCCAGCGCCTCGTCGAGGAAGCGCGCCTCCTTCACCAACGCCGGCAGCGAGGCGGCCGGATCCGCCGCGGCCAGCGTGCCGGACAGCAGCGCGTCCAGCGCCGCCGCGCTGCGCGCCACGTGATCCGCCAGCGCCGGCGCCGCGCCGAGAAGGAAGGCGAGCCGATCCAGCAGCGCCGGGTTGCGGTGCAGCAGGCTCAGCGCCTGCACGCCCGCGCCCATGCGCTGGAACGCGCCGTCGAGGCGCATCAGCGCCTGGTCGGGCTGCAGCTGCTTCGCGAAAGCGGCGAGGATCGCGGGCATCAGCTCGGTCAGCAGCTCGCGCGCGCGCTCGCTGCGCGTGGCGCGGGCGCGGCCGTGGTGCCAGCCGCGCACCATGCCCGCGATGGCCGAGGGGTTCTGATAGCCGAGGCGGCGCAGCGTCTCGATCGTCGCCGGATCGTCCTCGACGCCGGTGAAGACGAGGCTGCCCTCCACCTCGCCGCCCGCGCCGAGGTCGGGGGCGGATTCGAACAGCCCCGCATAGCAGCGCTCGACCCGCGTCATGTGGCCGAGCAGCGCCGCGGAGAAGCTCTCCACGCCGTCGAAGCCCATGAAGCTCGCGATGCGCGCGAGACCCTCGGCGTCCTCCGGCAGACGATGCGTCTGCCGGTCGGCGACCATCTGCAGCCGGTGCTCGACGTTGCGCAGGAAGACATAGGCGTCGGCCAGGTCGGCCGCGGTGCGCCGCCCGATCCGGCCAGCCGCGGCCAGCGCTGCCAGCGCGCCGAGCGTCGTCGGATCGCGCAGCGCCGGGTCGCGCCCGCCCCAGATCAGCTGCAGGATCTGGGTCGAGAATTCGATCTCGCGGATGCCGCCGCGACCAAGCTTCACGTCGTGGCCGGCGACCTGCACCTCGGCGTGCGCCCCGCGCGCACCCTTGTGGGCGTGGATCTGGCGCTTGATCGAATGGATGTCGGCGACGGCGGCGAAATCCAGGTGGCGGCGCCAGACGAAGGGCCGGATCTCGCGCAGGAACGACTCGCCCAGCGCGCGGTCGGCGGCGACCGGGCGCGCCTTGATCATCGCCGCCCGCTCCCAGTTCTGGCCCATGCTCTCGTAGTAGGTGATGGCGGCCGGCAGGCTGACGGCGAGCGGCGTCGCCGCCGGATCGGGGCGGAGCCTGAGGTCGGTGCGGAAGACGTAGCCGCCCTCCGTCCGCTCCTCGAGCAGCCGGACGAGATCACGGGCGAGGCGGACATAGATGGCGCCGGCGCGGTCCGCGTCGTAGGCTGCCGCCTGCGGATCGTAGAGCACCATGAGGTCGATATCCGAGGAGTAGTTCAGCTCCCGCCCGCCCAGCTTGCCCATGCCGAGCACCACGAGGCCGGAGCCCCGCCCCGTGGCGCGCGGGTCGTGCCGCGCGCCCGTCAGCCGGATCTCGCCGCGCGCCTGCGCCTCCCGCAGGAGATGCGCGCAGGCATAGTCGGTCGCCGCGTCCGCGAGGTCGGACAGCGCGCCCGTCACGCGGTCAAGCGGCCAGAGCCCGGCGAGGTCGGCCACCGCGGCGACCAGCGCGACCTGCCGCTTGGCCTGCCGCAGCAGCGCGGCGACCTGCGCGCGCGTCGCCGCCGGGTCTGCACGGCCGAGCGGATCGAGGGCGAGCGCGAAGGTCGCATCCGGTCCGCGCTCCACCACCCGGAGCAGCGTCGCGGATTCGCGCACCGCCAGATCCGCGAGATACGGGGAATGCCCGCCCAGCGCGGCGAGCAGCGCGGCGCCTTCGGGCGTCGCCGCGAAGGCCCGCTCGGGCGCGCCGCGTTCCGCGAACCGGCCCGCCAGCCGCTCGGCCGCCTCGGCCTCGAAGGGTTGCGGCAGCCGGGCGGG
>NZ_JAKJIB010000157.1 GCF_021864505.1 Falsiroseomonas oryziterrae | reverse complement strand
CGCGACGATCGCGAGGAGTTCCGCGCCCGCCCGCGCGAGGAACTCGGCATGGACATGGACGCGGAGTGATCTGAGATGTCCGACCGCACCGAAGACACCGCCCAGAGCCCCGCCGCGCGCCGCCCGGCCGTCGGCGCCCGCCGCCCCTTCTACCGGCGCAAGAAGTCCTGCCCCTTCTCCGGCCCGAACGCGCCGAAGATCGACTACAAGGACGTGCGCCTGCTCTCCCGCTTCCTGTCGGAGCGCGGGAAGATCGTGCCGAGCCGCATCACCGCGGTCAGCGCGAAGAAGCAGCGGGAGCTGGCGCTTGCCATCAAGCGCGCGCGCTTCCTGGCGCTGCTGCCCTACGTGATCAACGACTGATCACACGCGGCGACGGCGTGCCATGCCCGCGGATGCGGCCAACCAGCAGGGGGGACAGACGGGCCAGGGCCCGCTGAACGATCCCGGCTGGCTGGCCGCCGGCGCGGCCGGGCTCGTCTCGGCCTGCCTCTGCCTCTGGGCCTTCCGCGGCTATCCGCTCGGCCCCGCCTTCTTCTGGCTCGCGCCGCTCCCGCTCTTCATGGCGGGGATCGGCTTCGGCGCCGGGGCGGCGGTGGGCGCGATCGGGATCGGCGCGCTGGTGCTGTTCCTGTCCGGGCCGCCGATCGGGCTCTGGGTCTTCGTGCTGGCCTTCGCGGTGCCGGCGGCGATCCTGAGCGCGGCGGCGCACCGGGAGGGCGGGCTCGGCCTGCCGCTCGCGCTGCTCGGCATCCTGCCGGCGGCCGGGATCGCGGGCGCGGCGCTGTATCTGGCCGACAGCCCCGGCGGGCTCGAAGGCGTGCTGCAGCGCATGGCGCGCACCGGGCTCAGGCGCTTCGACCTGGCGGGCCATGCCGGCCTCGTCTCCGACATCGTGCGGGTCAAGGCGGCGGCGCTGGGCTTCTGGCTGGCGCTCGCCTGGGTCGCCAATGCCTGGGCGGCGGGCAAGCTGCTGGACCGCGCCGGCGTGGCGTCCGCGCCGGCCTGGAGCACGGCGCGGCTGCCGGGCTGGTATCCGATCCTGCCGGCGCTCGCCCTCGGCCTCTGGCTGGCGGCGGACGAGGGCGGGGACGCGATCGAGTTGTCGCTGCTGCTCGTGCTGCTGACGCCGCTGCTGCTGCACGGGCTTGCCGTGCTGCACACCCGCACGCGCGGGCGGGGCGAGCGGCCGCTGGTGCTCGGTGCGCTCTACGTCGCGCTGGTGATCCTGTTCCTGCCTACCTCGCTGGCCGTCGCGGGCTATGCCGCCTTCGACCTGATCGCGCGGCGGCCTCCTTCCACACCGGGCGGGCGCGCCGCGCCGCCCTCCACCTGAACCCCTTACCTAGAACGGTCGTGCCATGATCGAAGTCATCCTGATGCAGCGGGTCGAGAAGCTCGGCCAGATGGGCGAGCGCGTGAAGGTCCGCCCCGGCTATGCCCGCAACTACCTGCTCCCGCAGGGCAAGGCGATCCGCGCCAGCAAGGACAACCTCGCCCGCTTCGAGCAGCAGCGCGCCGAGCTGGAGGCGCAGAACATCAAGCGCCGCGAGGAGGCCGAGCGCATCGCCGAGCGCGTGCTCGGGCTCTCGGTCGTCATCATCCGCGCCGCGGGCGAGAGCGGCAGCCTCTACGGCTCCGTTTCCTCGCGCGACATCGCCGACGCCTGCAAGACGCAGGGCGGCCTGACGCTGGAGCGCAGCCAGGTGCTGCTCGAGCAGCCGATCAAGACGACCGGCATCACCACGGTGCGCGTCGAGCTGCACCCGGAAGTGGTGATCCCGGTCGGCGTCAACGTGGCGCGCAGCCAGGAAGAGGCCGAGAAGCAGGCGCGCGGCGAGGACATCCGCGCCGCCGAGGCGTCCGAGGCGGAGAGCCTGGAGGCCGAGCTGGCCGCCGAGCTGGCCGAGCTCGGCAGCGCGATGGAGCGCTAGGGCTTCCCCACGACGTTGCTGACGCAACGCCGCGGGGCCCCCGTGAGGGTGCCGGTCCTTCGCTGATGGCTCATCCGACCGAAGCGAAGCCTCGGTCGGGCATCGGGGGGCGGAAGGGATTGTCGGGCGGGCGGTGCGGGCGGAGGCCCGTGCCGCCTTTCGTGTTTCCGCATGTCTGGAAACGGCTCCGCGGCATTCCTTAATGTCGTTGTAACCGGGGGCGACCGTGGGAGGGCGCGCCACCCGGGCGGAGACCCTGCGATGGTCCGGACGCTGCTCGACGCCGCGCTGGCGCGGCTCATCGTCCATGGCCGGTTGTCGGTGCGCTGGCCCGACGGATCGGTGCGCCACTATGGCGGAACCCCGGGACCGCAGGCAGCCTGCCGCATCGCGACCGACGCCGCCGTCCGACGGCTCGTGCTGAACCCGGCGCTGGCCTTCGGCGAGCTCTACATGGAAGGCGCGATCGAGCCGGAAGGCTGCGGCATCGGCGATGTCGTCGAGGTGCTGGTGCTGAACCAGTGGCAGGGTGGCGAGCATCCAGTGGAGCGCATCCTGGCCGCCGCGCGGCGCCTGACGCGGCGCGTCGCGCAGCTGAACCCGGCCGGACGCGCGAAGCGCAACGTCGCCCACCACTACGACCTCAACGGGCGGCTCTATGACCTCTTCCTCGACGACGACCGGCAGTATTCCTGCGCGTATTTCCCGACCGGGCGCGAGACGCTGGAGGAGGCGCAGCACCTCAAGAAGCGCCACATCGCCGCGAAGCTGCATCTCGGCCGGCCGGATCTGGAGGTGCTCGACATCGGCTGCGGCTGGGGCGGCATGGCGCTGCACCTGGCGCAGGAATGGGGCTGCCGCGTCACCGGCATCACGCTGAGCGAGGAGCAGCTGGAGGTCGCCCGCCGGCGGGCGGAGGAGGCTGGGCTGGCGGGGCGCGTGCGCTTCGAGCTGATGGACTACCGCGCCTGGGATCGGCCGGTGGACCGCATCGTCTCGGTCGGCATGTTCGAGCATGTCGGCGTGACCCACTACGCCACCTTCTTCCGCCGGCTGCGCGCCGCGCTGAAGCCGGACGGCGTCGCGCTGGTGCATGCGATCGGGCGGATGAGCGGGCCCTGCACGACGAACCCGTGGCTCGCGAAGTACATCTTCCCGGGCGGCTATTCGCCGGCCCTGTCGGAAGTCGTGCCGGCGGTCGAGAAGGCCGGGCTCTGGATCACCGACATCGAGATCCTGCGGCTGCACTATGCGCTGACCATCGCCGAGTGGCGCCGGCGCTTCGCGGCGAACCGCGACGCGATCCGCGGCCTCTACGACGAGCGCTTCTGCCGGATGTTCGAGTTCTACCTGGCGGGCGTCGAGCACACCTTCCGGCATGGCGATCACATGAACTGGCAGGTCCAGCTGACGCGCGACAAGGCGACGCTGCCGCTGACGCGGGACTGGATGGCGGAGGCCGAGCGTGACGCGCGGGACACGATCCGGATGGCGGCGGAATAGTCTCCCCCGCTATCCACACCCATCCACAGGGCCCGGGGGGGACGCGGCGAATCGCGATCCGGGGTAGGCTCGGGGCATGAACACCTTCGGGCCTTCCGTCGGTCCACCGGGCGCGCCGGGCAGCGGCGACGGGCTGTTCGGCCTGTCGCAGCGGCTGCCGCCGGCCAACCTGGAGGCGGAGCAGGCGCTGCTCGGCGCGCTGCTCGCCAACAACAAGGCCTATGAGCGCGTCGGCGAGTTCCTCGCACCGGAGCATTTCGCCGACCCCGTGCATGGCCGCATCTTCGGCGCGATCCAGCGGCGCGTGGAAGCCGGGCAGCTGGCGGACGCGGTGACGCTGCGCGCCGAGTTCGAGCATAACGGGCTGCTCGACGAGGTGGGCGGGCCCGCCTATCTCGCGCAGCTGCTGACCGCGATGGTCGGCGTGATCAATGCCGGCGAGTATGGCCGCGTCATCCACGACGCCTGGATGCGGCGCCAGCTGATCGAGGTCGGCGAGACGGTGGTGAACCGCGCCTTCGGCGCGGAGCCGGAGCTGGATGCGCGACAGCAGCTCGAAGCCGCCGAGCAGCATCTGTTCGACCTGTCGAAGGACAATGCGGCGCAGGGCGGCTTCGTCGCCTTCGAGCGCGCGCTGGCCGCCGCGGTGGACATGGCGGCCACCGCCTTCTCGAACCCCGGCGGCGTGTCGGGCCTCTCGACGGGGCTGCGCGACCTGGATCGCAAGACGGGCGGTCTGCACAAGTCGGACCTCGTGATCCTCGCGGGGCGGCCCGGCATGGGCAAGACCGCGCTGGCGACCAAGGTCGCCTTCGGCGCGGCGCGCGCGGTGCTGCGCAAGGCGCGGGAGGAGAACCCGAACGCGGTGCCGCGCGGCGGCGTCGCGATCTTCTCGCTGGAAATGAGCTGCGACCAGCTGGCGACTCGCCTGCTGTCGGAGGAGAGCCGGATCTCCGGCGACCGGATCCGGCGCGGCGACATCTCGCAGCGCGACTTCGACCGCTTCGTGGAGGTGAGCCGCGAGCTGCAGGGGCTGCCGCTCTTCATCGACGACACGCCGGCGATCACCATCAGCGCGCTGCGCACGCGCTGCCGGCGGCTGCAGCGGACCAAGGGGCTCGACCTGATCGTCGTGGACTACCTGCAGCTGATGCGCCCCGCGGCCGGCACGCGGCCGGAATCGCGCGTGCTCGAGATCTCGATGATCACGCAGGGGCTGAAGGCGATCGCGAAGGAGCTGGCGGTGCCGGTGATCGCGCTGTCCCAGCTCTCGCGCCAGGTCGAGAGCCGCGAGGACAAGCGGCCGCAGCTGTCGGACCTGCGCGAATCCGGCTCGATCGAGCAGGACGCGGACATGGTCATGTTCATCTACCGCGACGAGTACTACCTGGCGCAGCGCCAGCCGAAGGAGATGACCTACGACAACGCCGAGAAGTTCTCCTCCGCGCTCGAGAAGTGGCAGAAGGACATGGAGGAGGCGCACAACAAGGCGGAGCTGATCATCGCCAAGCAGCGCCACGGCCCCACGGGCACCATCAAGCTGTTCTTCGAGGGCGAGTTCACCCGCTTCGGCGACCTCGACACCCAGCATGACGGGGGATACGGGGACTGACGTTGTCCCCACGACAACGCTTCGCGTTGCCGCGGGGGGCCCGGATGGGTGCCGGTCCTGCGCTGACGGCTCATCCTGCCGTGGCGAAGCCACGGCAGGGCCGCAGGGGGCCGAAGGGCTTGGCGGAACGCCTCGACAGCCCGGCGGTTGGAGGATAGGGGACGAGCGGCCTGCGGCATCGCCGCAAGCTCCGGAATGGCGCCGCTCCTGGCCGTTTCGGCGGGATGGCGCGGGGCGGAAGGGTTGGCCGGGTTGGTGCAGCAGCACCCTGGACAGGGCGTTCTCCGGATCGATCTCGGCGCGGTGGTCGCGAACTGGCGCGACCTGGGCGCGCGGCACGGCGCGCCGGTGGCGGGCGTGGTGAAGGCGGATGCCTATGGCCTCGGCGCGGCGGCGGTCGCGCGGGCGCTGCGCGATGCCGGGTGCGGCTTCTTCTTCGTTGCGCACCTGACCGAGGGGCTGGCGCTGCGCGCCGCGCTCGGCGCGGGGCCGGAGGTCGCGGTGCTGAACGGATTCCCGCCGGGCGCGGACGAGGATGCCGGGCTGCTGCCGGTGCTGAACAGCCTGGGCGACGTCGAAGCCTGGCACGGACGCGGCAGGACAGCGCTGCTGCATCTCGACACCGGCATGGCGCGCCTCGGGCTCGATGCGCGGGAACAGGCGGCGCTCGCCCAGGACCGGGGCCGGCTGGACGGGATCGCGCTGCGCTACGTGATGACCCACCTCGCCTGCGCCGACGAGCCGGGCCACCCGATGAACGAGCGCCAGCGCGCGCGCTTCGCGGACGCCGCCGCGCGGATCGCGCCCGGCGTGAAGCGCAGCCTTGCCAATTCCTCCGGCATCTTCCTGGACGAGGGGTTCCGGTCGGACCTCGCGCGGCCGGGCTGTGCGATGTACGGCATCAACCCGACGCCGGGTGCCGCGAACCCGATGCGCCAGGTCGTGCGGGTGGAGGCGGAGGTGCTGCAGGTCCGCGAGATCGCGGCGGGCGACACGGTGGGCTACGGCGCGTCCTGGACGGCGCCGGCGCCGCGTCGCATCGCGACCGTCGCGGCGGGCTATGCCGATGGCTATCTGCGTTCGCTGTCGGGACGTTCGCTCGGCCTGCTGCATGGCCGCGCGGCGCCGCTGGTCGGGCGCGTCTCGATGGACCTGACGACCTTCGACGTGACCCACATCCCGGAGGCGAAGCCCGGCGACCGGATGCTGCTGGTCGGCGGAGAGGGGAACACGCCGGACGACATCGCTGCGCGCTGCGGCACCATCGGCTACGAGATTCTCACCTCGCTCGGCGCGCGCTACGCCCGCCTGCACGAAGGCGCCTGAGCCGATGGACCGCGCGCTCGACCTCACCGCCGGACTGGGACGCTTCGTGCTCGCGATGTTGCGCGGCGCGGGCGCCGTCGCGCTCTTCGCCGCGGAGGCGATCAGCCACCTGGTGCGGCCGCCCTTCTACGGGCGGCTGTTCCTCAAGGCCTTCGTGGAGATCGCCTGGTTCAGCCTGCCGGTGGTGGCGCTGACGGCGGTGTTCACGGGGATGGTGCTGGCGCTGCAATCCTATACCGGCTTCGCCCGCTTCAACGCGGAAGGCGCGGTGGCGAACGTCGTGGTGCTGTCCATCACGCGCGAGCTCGGCCCGGTGCTGGCCGGGCTGATGGTGGCGGGCCGGATCGGCGCGGCCTTCGCGGCCGAGATCGGCACGATGCGCGTCACCGACCAGATCGACGCGCTGACCACGCTGTCCACCAACCCGATGAAGTACCTGGTGGCGCCGCGGCTGCTGGCGGGCACCATCGCGCTGCCGCTGCTGGTGGTGGTGGCGAACACGCTCGGCGTCATGGGCGGCTGGATCATCGGCACGCAGCAGCTTGGCTTCGCCTCCGGCGCCTATCTCAAGGCGACCTTCGACTTCCTGCAGGCCTGGGACGTGATCTCCGGCCTGATCAAGGCCGCGGTGTTCGGCTTCATCGTCACGCTGATGGGCTGCTGGTGCGGTTACAATTCGGGCGGCGGCGCGCAGGGCGTCGGCCGCGCGACGACGGCGGCGGTGGTTTCCAGCTCCATCCTGATCCTGGCGAGCGACTACCTGCTGACGGCGGTGATGTTCAGCCGATGAGCGGCGACATCCCGAAGATCCGCCTGCGCGGGCTGTCGAAGTCCTTCGGGCCGAAAGTCGTGCTGGACGGCGTCGACCTCGACATCCGCGCCGGGCATTCGATGGTGATCCTCGGCGGCTCGGGCTCGGGCAAGTCGGTGACGCTGAAATGCATCCTCGGCCTGATCACGCCCGATGCCGGGCTGATCGAGATCGACGGGCGCGACGTCGCGGCGATGACGCGGCGCGAGCGCGAGGCGGTGAACGACCGCATCGGCATGCTGTTCCAGAACGGCGCGCTCTTCGACAGCCTGCCGGTCTGGGAGAATGTCTGCTTCAAGCTGCTGGCGCAGCGGCGCATCACGCGCCGCGCGGCGCGCGACAAGGCGGCCGAGGTGCTGGCCCAGGTCGGGCTCGCGGCGAGCGTCGGCGACCTCTCGCCCGCCGAATTGTCGGGCGGCATGCAGAAGCGCGTGGGCCTGGCGCGCGCCATCGCGGCCGAGCCCGACATCATCTTCTTCGACGAGCCGACGACGGGGCTCGACCCGATCATGGGCGCGGTGATCGACGGGCTGATCGTGGACTGCGTGAAGCGGCTCGGCGCGACGGCGGTCAGCATCACGCACGACATGGCGAGCGCGCGGCGGATCGGCGACGACGCGGCGATGATCCACAAGGGGCGCATCGTGTGGCGCGGCGCGGCGGCGACGCTCGGCGACACCGGCAACGCGCTGGTGGACCAGTTCGCGCGCGGCGAGCGCGAGGGGCCGATCCAGATGGAGCTCAGGAAGTAGGCTCCTCGCGGAGCACCGCCGTGACGTGGACGGCGATACCTTCCGGCTTCCACGCCACGCGCACCTCGCCCTCCGGCAGCCCTGACAGCGCGCGCCGCATCAGCTGGCTGCCGAAGCCCTCGCGTCCGGGCGGGCCCCCGAGCGGGCTGCCGCGCTCGGTCCACTCCAGCAGCAGGCGGCGCGACGTCTCCTCCACCTGCCACGCGATCTCCAGCCTGCCCTGCGGGACCGACAGCGCGCCGTATTTCGCCGCATTGGTCGCCAGTTCATGCAGCACCATGCCGAGCGGCACGGCCACCTCCTCGGGCAGGCGCAGGTTCGGCCCGGTGATGCTGATTCGCCCGATCCCC
Organism: Falsiroseomonas oryziterrae; assembly: GCF_021864505.1. Lineage (GTDB taxonomy): Bacteria > Pseudomonadota > Alphaproteobacteria > Acetobacterales > Acetobacteraceae > Falsiroseomonas > Falsiroseomonas oryziterrae. The sequence goes on along the minus strand of NZ_JAKJIB010000157.1, from coordinate 321 downwards.
AGCCGATAGGGCGCGACGACCTCCTCCAGCAGCCCGCCCAGGTCGAGCGTCCCGCCCGGCTCCTCGAGCAGCAGGGTGTGGGTCCGTGCCAGCGCGCGCAGCCGGTCGCCGAACTGCGCGGCGAAGCTGCGCGGGTCGCGGGCCGAGCGTGCCGACAGCGTCGCGAGGGACTGCGCGGTGGTGAGCAGGTTCTTCACCCGGTGGTGCAGCTCCCGCACCAGCAGGTCGCGCTGCGCCTCAGCCGCGCGGCGCCGCTCCGCCGCGCCGGCCATCGCGTCGGCCACGGCATTCACCTCCGCGATCGGGGTGGCGAGGCCCCCC
>NZ_JAKJIB010000156.1 GCF_021864505.1 Falsiroseomonas oryziterrae | reverse complement strand
CTGACCGGGGCGCGGGCGCGCCGCCTCGCGGCGCTCGCGCTCGCCCTCCTGCTGGCCGCCTGTGCGGGCGAACGGCTCGCGCTGCCCGGCAACCGCTCGGCGCTGGTCGAGCGCGTGCCGGGACCGGCGCCGACGCTCGTCGTGCTGCACGGCGCGGCGCTCGACGGGTCGGAAACGCGGCACATGCTGCGGCTGTCTGAGCAGGCCCGTGCGGCGGGCGTGGCCCTCGTCTTCCCCGAAGCGGCCGGTCCGTTCTGGAACGACGAGGCGCTGGCGATGCGTGCGCCCGGCCTGCTCTCGGCCGTCGACGACGTCGCCTTCCTCGACGCGCTGTTCGACAGGCTGACGGCCGAGCGCATCGCCGACCCCGCGCGCATCCATCTCGCCGGGATCTCCAATGGCGGGATGATGGCCCTGCGCTATGCCTGCCGCCGCGCCAGGCGGATCGCCTCGCTCGCCCTGATGCAGACGACGCAGCCGGCGGATCCGCCTTGCACGCCCGCCCGCCCCCTGCCGGTGCTGATCGCCGCCGGCACCGAGGATCCGATCATCCGCTGGGACGGCGCCGTCCTGTTCGGCCCCTTGGTCGAGGTCGAGCGGCGGCTCTCCGTGCCGGAGGGCTTCGCGGCCTGGCGGGCGGCGAATGGCTGCGCGGGGCTGGCGCCGCCCGTCATGCTGCCCCGCCGGGGCGGCGCGGATGATCCTGCGGTCCTGCTGCACCAGGCGACGGGCTGCCGGCACGACGTCGCGACGCTGCTCTACGAGATCCGCGGCGGCGGCCATCGCCTGCCGGGGCGCGACGACTGGCCGCTGCTCCGCCTGTTCGGCCGCGCGACGCCGGACATCGAGGCGGGCGAGTTGCTGCTCGGCTTCGCGCTCGACCCCGCCACACCGCCGGGGCTACCCAAGCGCTGAGCGTCTCCGTGCTGTCCGGATGCGGATGTTTCGTGCTAGAATTAGCAGCATGCGCGCCGCGCTTGCCATTTTGCTTCTGCTGACGCTCGCCGCCTGCGGGACGTCCCGCCAGACGGTCGGGCCCGGCGGCGTTCAGGTCGCGGAGCCGATCTCCTGCGTGCCCTATGCTCGCGCGCGGTCCGGCATCCAGCTCTCGGGCGACGCTTGGCAGTGGTGGGACGCGGCGGCCGGGCGCTACGAACGCGGCCGGGCGCCGCGGCCGGGCTCGGTGCTCGTGATCAACCGCACGGCCCGGATGCGCGACGGGCACGTCGCCGTCGTCTCGCGTGTCGTGAGCAGCCGCGAGGTGCGGGTGGACCACGCCAACTGGGCCTCCGGCGCGGCGAAGGGGCGCATCACGACGGACCAGCGCGTGGTGGACGTCTCGCCGAACAACGACTGGTCGCTGGTGCGGGTCTGGTATCCGCGGATCAACGACCTCGGCACCACGGCCTTCCCGGCCCGCGGCTTCGTCCATCCGCGTATGGAACTCGCGTCCAGGTAGTTTTCGGGAAGGCATCCCTCGGGCATGGTGCCGCCCGAACGAAACCGGGAGGATCAACCGATGCGCCTCACTCGCCGCACCCTCGCCGCCATCGCCGCGACGCTTGCTGCCCCAGCCACGCTGCGCGCCCAGGCCGCCTGGCCGGAGCGCACCGTGCGCGTCATCGTCCCCTTCCCCGGCGGCTCGACGCCCGACATCGCGGCACGCGCCGTGGCCGGCCACTTCCAGCAGGCGTTCGGCCAGCCCTTCGTGGTGGACAATCGCGCTGGCGGCGGCGGCGCGATCGGCACCGAGGCGATCGCCAAGGCGACCGACGGCCACACCATCGGCGTCTCGATCGGTGGGCCCGCCAGCACGGCGCGCATCCTGAATCCGCAACTCGGCTACGACCCGGCGACCGACCTGGCGCCGATCTCGCTGCTGGTGCGGCTGCCGATCGTCTTCGCGGTGCATCCCTCCGTCCCGGCGCGCAATCTCGAGGAATTCATTGCCCATGCGCGCGCCAATCCGGGCCGGCTGAACTACGGCTCGGTCGGCGCCGGCACGCTCGGCCACCTGGTGACCGCGGAGTTCGCGGCGCGGCACAACCTCGACATGACGCATGTGCCCTTCCGCTCCGTTCCGCAGGGCGTGACGGAGCTGGTCGCCGGCCGCATCCAGGCGATGGGCGCGGTCTCGGGCGCGGTGCTGCCGCAAGTGCGGGACGGCGCCGTGCGCGCGCTCGGCATCACCAGCGAGGGCCGCTTCCCGCAGGCGCCCGACATCCCGACCTTCACCGAGCAGGGCCAGGGTGCCGCGATCTGGACCTGGATCGGCCTGTTCGGCCCGGCGGGCATGCCGGCCGAGCGCGTCGCGCGGCTCGCGCAGGAGGCGCAGCGCGCGCTTCAGGTGCCAGAGGCGCAGCGCGCCCTGACGGCGGCGGGCTTCGAGATCGTCGGCGGCGACCCGGCGGCGATGCGCGCCTTCGTCGCGGACGAGATCAACCGCTGGGGCCCGCTGATCCGCCGGCTGGATATCCGGCCGGAAAGCTGACGCGCGACGTTTCCGCGGCGCCACGCGGCGCCGCGGGATGTCGGCCTGATCCACTTTGGTGGATCAGGCTGAAGCCTTGGTTTCAGCGACTGATTCACCGCTCCGGCGATTCCGCCTTCGCGGATCAGGCGCTAGCCGAACATATCCTCGATCTTCGCCTGCGGCGTCCAGCGCGGGGCGTTGTCCTTGTCCACCAGCACGGCGCGCACGCCCTCGGCGAAGTCGGGGTGGCGCGTCACCTTGCGCGTCAGGCGCAGCTCCATCTGCAGGCAGTCGGCGAGACTCATCGTGCGGCCCCGCCGCAGCAGCTCGAGCGTCACCGCCATGCTGGTCGGCGACATCCGCGCCAGGATCGCCAGCTGGTCGCGCGCCCAGTCGCTGTCCTCGGCCGCCAGCGCGTCGCGGATCGAGGGGAGCGTCTCGTGGCCGAAGCAGCGGTCGATGGCCGGCCGCTGCGCCGCGATGCTGCCGGGCGGGACGGGCTGCGCGAAGCGCTCCACCGCGCCGGCATCGCCCTCCAGCAGCGCGGCGCGCAGCGCGGGAAGCGAGTCGCGCGGGACGAAATGGGTGGCGAGGCCGGCCTCCACCGCCTCCGCACCCTTGAGCCGCGCGCCGGTCAGCGCGAGCCAGTTGCCCAGCGCGCCGGGCAGCCGCGGCAGGACGTAGGAGGTGCCGACGTCCGGAAACAGCGCGATCGCCGTCTCCGGCATGGCGAGCAGCGCATGCTCGGTCACCACGCGGTGGCTGCCATGGACGGAGACGCCGATGCCGCCGCCCATGCAGACGCCGTCGATCAGGCTGATCCAGGGTCGGGGGAACTCCGCGATGGCGAGGTTCATCGCGTACTCGTTGGCGAAGAAGGCCTCGACGCCGGCAGCGTCTCCGGCCAGCGCGAGCTCGCGCATCCGCCGCACGTCGCCGCCCGCGCAGAAGGCGCGGCCGCCCGCGCCTTCCAGCACCACCAGCCGCAGCGCGGGATCGGCGCGGAAATCGGCCAGCGCCCGCGCGATGCCCTCGATCATCGGCAGGTCGAGCGCGTTCAGCGCGTGCGGACGGTTCATCAGGATGGTCCCGGCCGCTCCCTCGCGGCGCGCGATCAGGCTGGGCTCCGTGGCGTCGGACATGGGCGCGTCCCCTTCCCTTTCGTCCCGGGCTAGCGCCGGCCCCGCGCTTGGGCAAGCGTCGCGAGCCGCGATTGACAGGGGCAGGCGGCGCAAGGAGCCTCAACCGCGATGACCGCCCCGCTGCTACGCTTCGAGCGCGTGTCGAAGAGCTACCCGGCCACCAGGGGGCAGACGACGCCCGCGGCGCTTGAGGCGCTGGACCTCGACGTCATGCGCGGCGAGTTGCTGACGCTGCTCGGCCCCTCGGGCTCCGGCAAGACGACGACGCTGATGCTGCTGGCCGGGTTCGAGCTGCCGGATTCCGGGCGCATCCTGCTGGAGGATCGCGACATCGCGCAGCTGCCGCCGCACAAGCGCGGCATCGGCGTGGTGTTCCAGTCCTACGCCCTCTTCCCGCACATGACGGTGGCCGACAACGTCGCCTTCCCGCTCGAGGCGCGCGGCGTGCCGAAGGCCGAGCGCGCGGCGCGGGTGCAGCGCGCGCTCGAGATGGTGCGGCTGCCCGGCTATGGCGACCGGCGCCCCTCGCAGCTGTCGGGCGGGCAGCAGCAGCGTGTCGCGCTCGCCCGCGCGATGGTGTTCGAGCCCCCGATCGTGCTGCTCGACGAGCCGCTCGGCGCGCTCGACAAGGCGCTGCGCGAGGAGATGCAGCACGAGATCCGCGCGCTGCACCAGCGGCTCGGCCTGACCATGCTCTACGTGACGCACGACCAGTCGGAGGCGCTGACCCTGTCGGACCGGATCGCCGTGCTGTCGCGCGGGCGCCTCCGGCAGCTCAGCACGCCGCGTGCGCTGTACGAGGAGCCCGCGGATGCCTTCGTCGCGGGCTTCGTGGGCGAGAACAACCGGATCGCCGTCGGTGTGCTGGAGATCGCGCACGGGAAGGCCCGCGTGAAGCTCCAGGAGGGCGTGGAGGTGCTGGCGCGGCTCGGCGAGGCGGTGACGCCGGAGAGCTACGCCGTCCTGACGATCCGCCCGGAGCGCGTGGCCGTGGTCGATGCGGCCGGGGAAGGAATGCTCCGGGCGAGGCTGGCAGAGGTCCTGTTCCAGGGCGACCATTTCCGCCTGCGGCTCCTGCTGCCGGGCGGCGCCGAGATCGTCGCGAAACGCGCGGTCGGGGCCGAGCCACCGCCCGAGCCCGGGACGGAGGTCGGCGTGACCTGGTGGCCCGACGACGCCCTGGTCTTCCGCGACGAGGCGGACACGGTCTAGTTCAGCGACCGGTCGCGTGGAACCGCTCCGCGGCTGAGCCGATCGGACGGTGCGCGGGCGCCTGGCGCAGGGCGGGAGGACGGCAATGCGGCGGAGAAGCTGGATCGGCACGCTGTTCGCGGCGGTGACGGCGATGCTCGCCGCCGGCGACGCCGATGCCCAGGGCCGCGACCTGACCGTGGTGTCCTGGGGCGGCGCCTACCAGGAAGCGCAGCGCGAGGTCTACTTCCGTCCCTGGATGCAGTCGCGCAACCAGCGCCTGCTCGAGGAGACCTGGGATGGCGGCGTCGGCGTGCTGCGCGCCAGGATCGGATCAGGCGCCAACACTTGGGACGTCGTCCAGGTGGAAGGCGAGGAGTTGCTGATCGGCTGCGAGGAAGGGCTGTTCGAGCGGCTCGACTGGGACGCGATCGGTGGGCGCGAGGCCTATATCCCACAGGCGGTCAGCGATTGCGGCGTGGGTGCGATCTACTACTCCTTCGTCCTGGCATGGGATCGCGCGCGCCTGCGCGAAGCGCCGCGCGGCTGGGCCGATTTCTTCGACACGCAGCGCATCCCCGGCCGCCGCGCGCTGCGGCGCGGGCCGAAGACGACGCTGGAGATCGCGTTGCTCGCCGACGGCGTGCCGGCGAACGAGGTCTATTCCCTGCTGGCGACCGAGGCGGGCGTGGACCGCGCGTTCCGCCGGCTCGACACGATCCGGGGCGACGTCGCCTGGTGGGAGCGCGGCTCGCAGCCGCCGCAATGGCTGGCCTCGGGCGAGGTGGTGATGGCCAATGCCTACAACGGGCGCATCGCCGCGGCGAACGCGAATGACGGGCGCGACTTCGGCATCGTCTGGACCCAGAACCTCTACACGCTCGACAGCTGGGTGATCATGCGCGGCAGCCCGAACCGGCAGCGCGCGCTGGACTTCCTCAACTTCGTCGGACAGGCGCGGGTGCAGGCGGCGCTGCCGCCGCGCATCCCCTATGGCGTGACGGCGCGCGGGGCCAACGCGCTGCTCACGCGCGACGTGCTGATGCAGTTGCCGACGGCGCCGCAGAACGCGCAGTCCGCGCTGCGGATCGACGACCGGTTCTGGCTCGACAACATCGACCGGCTGAACCGCCGCTTCGAGGCCTGGATCGGCCGCTAGAGCAGCGGCCCGGCGTCTCGGGCGGACCGGGTCGGCCCTTCCCGGATTCGCCCCCCGCCCTTATGTGCCGGGACGGGAAGAGCCGCCAGGAGACCATCCATGACCCTCCATCGCCGCGCCATGCTCGGCGCCGCTTTCGCCATGAGCACCGTCTGGGCCGCACCGCGCGCCGCCCTCGCGCAGGCGCAGCCGCCCGCCGGGCCGCATCGCCTGCCCGACCTGCCCTATGCCTTCGATGCGAACGAGGCGGCGGTGGATGCGCGCACGATGGAGCTGCACTGGCGCTTCCACCACGGCGCCCAGGTGAACAACCTGAACGCGGCGATCCGCGAGCACAGCGCGCTCCATGACATGCCGCTCGACAGGCTGCTCATGAATCTCGGCCAGGTACCGGAAGGCGTGCGCACGGCGGTGCGCAACAACGGCGGCGGCCATGCGAACCATTCCATGTTCTGGGTCATCATGGGCGGGCGCGGCGGCGAGCCCGCTGGCGAGCTTGCACAGGCGATCACGCGCGACTTCGGCGACTTCGCGACCTTCCGCACCCGCTTCAACGCCGCCGCCAACGGCGTCTTCGGCAGCGGCTGGGCCTTCGTCACGGTGGACCGTGACGGCCGGCTCGCCATCGTCACGCGGCCGAACCAGGACACCCCGCTGTTCGACGGGCAGCGCGTGCTGATGGGCAACGACGTGTGGGAACACGCCTACTATCTGCGCTACCAGAACCGTCGCGCCGAGTACTCGACGAACTGGTGGAACGTCCTCGACTGGGGCCGCATCGGCGAGCGCTTCGCCGCGGCGCGGGCCGGCACGCTGACGGTCTGAGGAACCTCGGGCGCTTCCACCCCTTGCGCGGTCCTGAACAGCCGCAGGGCCGCGCAAACCTGCCAGTTCGCCTTGGACCGCTCTCGCGGCAGGCGGAGGTGAGGCGCGTCAGCTCGCGACGATGTTCTCCGCGCGCGCGATCGCGACCCAATGGTCGCGGAAGCCTCCCACGAAGCGCTGGAAGGCCTCGCCGGTCAGCAGCGGCTGACGCGGCGGCGAGGCGAGTTCCTCGAGCCGTGCCGCGATCTCCGGCCGCGCGACGATGCCGGGGATGGCGGCGGCGATGCGCTCGGCCATGGCCGGCGGCAGGCCACGCGGGGCGCTGACGCCGATCCACTGCGTCATCGTCGCGCGGCTATAGCCGAGCTCGGCGAGCGTCGGCACGTCCGGGAAGCCGGCGACGCGCGCCTCGGTGGAGACCGCGAGGGCGCGCAGCGAGCCGTCGCGCAGCTGGCCGACGAGCGTCGTGATCGGCGCGTTGATCGCATCCACCTGCCCCGCCATCAGGTCCTGCAGCGCGGGCGGCGTGCCGCGATAGGGCACGTGGTCGAGGTGCGTCGCACGCGCCTCCCGCGCCACCACCGCGCCCATGATGTGCTCGGCGGACCCGACGCCGGAGCTGCCGTAGCGCACGGGCCGCGTCCGCGCGGCCTCCAGCAGTTCCGGCAGGGTGCGGAAGGGCGAGCGGCCGGTGACGACCATGACGGTCGGCGCCTCGGCCAGCATGCCGAGGTGCACGAAGTCCGCCACCGGGTCGTAGGTCAGGCTCGGCAGCACGCCCGGCGCGAAGCCGAAGGGGATGGCGTGGCTGACGGCGAGCGTGGTGCCGTCCGGCGCGCTCTTCGCCACCGCATCGGCGGCGATGGTGCCGGAGGCGCCGGTGCGGTTCTCCACCACCAGCGTCGCGCCGATCGCCTCGCCGAGCGGGCCGGCGACGAGGCGCGCCACGACGTCGGCAAGGCCGCCGGGCGGGAAGCCGGCGATGAAGCGCACGCTGCGCGGCTGGGCGAGGGCGGGAACGGCGAGCAGGCTGGTCGCGGCGAGGAGCAGGTGGCGGCGCTGCATGGATGGATCTCCCGGTTTGGGCCCGGGCCATGCAACCGGGATGCCGCGCTCAGCGCGGCCAGGGCGTCATGGGCGGGTCGGGCAGCGGCAGCAGGAGCTGGGGCAGGATCTGCGGCGGGTTGAGCAGGCCCGGCGGCGCCAGCGCCTCCCCGCAGGGCGGGCGCAGCACGCCGCAATCCCAGGCCCAGCCATCCGGCCGGCCGGAGACGATGCCGCCGCGCTGGTAGCCGCAGAGGCAGAGCTTGCCCGCGAGGCAGGCGGCCATGCCCGCGCGCGCATCGGTGCAGGCCGGCGGGCTCTGCGCGGCCGCAGGCACAGCGAGCAGGAGAAGGGGCAGCAGCCAGCGCATCGCGGCAGGCTGCGCAACGACGGTGAACGCCGGCTTTACGAGCCGAGCGCCTCCAGCACGACGCCCTCGGTCAGCAGCTGCGGCAGCACCACCGGCTCCACCGCGCCCGGCGCCCAGTAGAGATAAAGCGGCACGCCCTCGCGCCCGTGCTCGCGCAGCAGCGCGCCGATGGCGGCGTCGCCGCGCGTCCAGTCGGCCTTGAGATAGGCGATGCTGCGCCGCTCGAAGACGTCCTGCACGGCGGCGGTGCGGAGCGCGACGCGTTCGTTCACCTGGCAGGTGATGCACCAAGCGGCGGTGGCGTTGACGAAGACCGGCCGGCCCTCGGCGCGCAGCGCCTCGACCCGCGCGGCCGACCAGGGCTCGGCGCCGGGCGCCATGTCGGCGGCCGCGGCGGGCACGGAGGAGAGGCGCGGCAGCAGGGCG
>NZ_JAKJIB010000155.1 GCF_021864505.1 Falsiroseomonas oryziterrae | reverse complement strand
GACCGGCGGGTCGCGGCGCTGCAGGCGGGCGAGCACACGGCGGCGCTGCGCCGGCGTCAGCTGGGCCCAGAAGCGGGTGAGCCAGGGTTCCTGGCGCACGCGCTCCGTCAGATTGGCCGGCGGCGCGCGCCGTGCGGGCGCGGTGGCCGCTGGCGGCGGTGCCGGTGTTGCGCAGGCTGCCGCGCCCAGCAGCGGCAGCAGGCAGAGCGTGCGGCGGCGCATGACGCCTGACGTGCGTTGCCACCCGCCCCGCGTCAACTCACGCGCGTGTCAGGTCGTTCAGCGCCCGACCGCGTAGCCCTGCATCCCGCGGGGATTGGCGCCGGCGAAGAGCTGGCCGTCCGCCTCCTGCCGCGCGCCGGTCAGGCGGCCTTCGGACCAGTCGCCGCCGACCTCCAGGCGATGGCCGCGGTCGCGCAGCGCGGTCGCGACATCGGCACCGTAGCGCCCCTCGATCACGACCTTGCCCGGGCGCGCGGGACGCGGCCAGAAGCTCGAGATCCAGTGCTCGGTGTGGAAGGATGGCGCGTCGATCGCCTGCTGGATCGTCATCGCGTGATCGACCATGCGAGCGAACATGATGGGCTGCCACTGGTCCTGCTGCTCGCCGCCCGGCGTGCCGAAGCTCATCCAGGGGCGGCCATCCTTGAGCGCCATGGCCGGCGACAGCGTGGTGCGCGGGCGCTTGCCGGGCTTCAGGCCGTTCGGATGCGCCTCGTCCAGCCAGAACATCTGCCCGCGCGTGCCGAGGCAGAAGCCGAGTTCGGGAATGGCGGGCGAGGATTGCAGCCAGCCGCCGGAGGGCGTGGCGCTGACCATGTTGCCCTGCGCGTCGATCACATCGATGTGGCAGGTGTCGCCGCCCGAGGCGCCGAGCCGCGCGACCGTCGGTTCGCCGGCGCCGGGTGCGCGCGAAAGCCATTCGGCGCGCGCCTCGGCCGCGGCGAAGTCGGGCGCCGGGCGGTCGTAGCCGGGGATGGTGCCGGGACGGAGGTCGAGCGAGGCGCTCTCGCCCACCAGCCTGCGGCGCTGCGCGATGTAGTCGTCGGACAGCAGCGTCGCGATCGGGACATCCACGAAGTCGGGATCGCCGTAGAAGGCCTCGCGGTCGGCGAAGGCGAGCTTCAGGCACTCGACCACGGTGTGGATGAAGCGCTCGCCGAGCGGATCCATGGCCCCGACGTCGAAGCCCTCCAGCAGCGCCATGGTCTGCAGCATGGTCGGGCCCTGGCTCCAGACGCCGCATTTCAGCAGCGTCGTGCCGCGGTAGTCGCGCTTCAGCGGCGCTTCCTTCGTCGCGCGCCAGCGCGCCATGTCGTCGCCCGTCAGCACGCCGCGATGGCGGCGGCCCGAGGTGTCCATGATCTCGTTCGCGCGGAAGAAGCGGTCGATCGCCTCGGCGACGAAGCCGCCATACCAGGCGCTCCGCGCCGCATCGATCTGCGCGATGCGGTCGTGGCCCGCGGCCTCGGCCTCGCGCAGCAGGCGCTCCCAAGTGTCGGCCAGCGTCGGGTTGGCCCAGAGCCGGCCTTCCTGCGGCCCGCCGTCGCGCAGCCAGAGGGCGGCGGAGGTCGGCCATTCCGTCTCGAACATTGGCCGCACCGTGTTCAGCGTGGCGATGATGCGCGGGACATAGTGCACGCCGCGGCGCGCATAGCCGATGGCGTAGGAGAGCACGTCGCGCAGCGACCAGGTGCCGTAATCGCGCAGCATCAGCGCCCAGGCGTCGAAGGCGCCGGGGACCATGGCCGGCAGCAGGCCGGTGCCGGGGACGAGGTCGAGGCCAAGCTCGTCGCGGATATGCCGGATGCTGAGGCCCGCCGGCGCCACGCCCTGGCCGCAGATCACCTGCTGCGCGCCGGCCTTGGCGTCATGGACGATGATCGGGCAGTCGCCGCCGGGGCCGTTCAGGTGCGGCTCCACCACCTGCAGGGTGAAGCCCGCGGCGGCGGCCGCATCGAAGGCGTTGCCGCCGCGCTCCAGCACGCTCATCCCCACCTGGGAGGCGATCCAGTGGGTGGAGGCAACGACGCCGAAGGTGCCGGCGATCTCGGGGCGGGTCGTGAACATCGGATGAAGCCTTCGGGTCGGGCGCTTGCGCGGGCGGATAGAGGCGGGCAGAGGCGATCCGGTCAAGCGGGCGCGGTGGCGTGAGCGGATGTTGATCGGAGTTGTCGGTCCATCGGGGGCGGGCAAGGACACGCTGCTGGACGGCGCGCGCCGCGCGCTGGTCGGAGAGGCGTCGCTGCGCTTCGTGCGCCGCTGCGTCACGCGGCCGGCGGAAGCCGGCGGCGAAGCGCATCTGCCGATGAGCGGCGACGCCTTCATCGCCGCGCGCGACGCCGGGGCCTTCGCGCTGTGGTGGGCCGCGCATGGCCTGCTCTACGGCATCCCGCGCGACATCGAGGTGGACATCGCGGCCGGGCGGGCGGCGGTGGCGAATCTCTCGCGCGCCGTGCTGGCCGAGGCCGCCGCGCTCTACCCGCTGCGCGTGCTGGAGATCACGGCGCCGATCGCGCTGCGTGCCGCGCGCCTGGCGTCGCGTGGGCGCGAGACCGAAGCCGATGTCGCCGCCAGGCTGGCCCGTGACCAAGCGCTGCCGCCGGACCTCGACGTCGAGACGGTGGTGAACGACGCCGATGTGGCCACCGGCGTCGCGCGGGTCGTCGCGGCGCTCAGCCGAGCAGCGGCAGACGCTCGGCGAGCAGGAACGGCGCGCCCGGCGCCGCCTGGGTGAACAGGCAGAGTTCCGTCACGCGACGGGGCAGGGCAGGCACATCGGCCAGATGCGCCGCGAGCGCGGGCTGCACGATTGCGCGCTCCTCCGCCGTCAGCCGGCGGCTCAGCGTGACGTGGAACCACCATTCCTCGAAGACATAGTGGTAGCCCCAGTGCTGCAGGTAGGCGCGCTGGCGTTCCGTCATGCGCTCCGGCCGACGGCGGGCGATCTCCGCCTCGGTCGGCGGCGCGCGGTGCGGGTCGAGGGCGGTGACGCAGGCGTCGCAGAAGGCCTGCAACTCGGTTGATTTCTCCGTTTCGAGCAGGGCGAGGAAGCCGTGATGCTCGGCCAGACGCAGCGGCGGCAGGGCGAAGGGCCGCGTGCGCGCCGCGAGCGCCATGGCCGCTGCGCGCGCCTCGGCGTAGCTGCCGTTGAGCCGGAAGGGCGGCTTGAGCGTGGCGTGCAGGCCGTAGCCGCGCGCATCGGCGGTGATCTCGGCGATGTCGAGGCCGGGCAGCGCCGGCTGCGCCAGCATCGCCCCGGTCTCCGCATCTCGGCCGAGCCACGTGGAGCCGAGCCGATGCAGAGGATCGTCGATCCGCGGCGCCCAGTAGAGCGCGAGTCTCATCAGGCGACGCGCTCGCCAGCACGCCAGACGCGGCGGACCACGGCGTGGCCTTCATGCGGGCGCACCTGGACGAGATCGGCGCGCAGCCCGGGCTCGATGCGGCCGCGATCCGCCAGCCCGACCATGCGCGCCGCGCGGTCGGTGATCATGGCGACGGCCTCCGGCAGCGTGACGGCGCCCGATCCGGCGGCAAGCCAGGCGGCCTCCACCATCGCGGGCGGGACATAGTCGCTCGCCAGCACGTCCACCGCACCGGCCCGCACAAGGTCGGCGGCCGCGACGTTGCCGGAATGGCTGCCGCCGCGGACGATGTTCGGCGCGCCGGCGATCACCTCGACGCCGAGGCGCTTCGCCTCCAGCGCGGCCTCCATCGCGACCGGAAACTCGCTGATGGTGATGCCGTCGGCGTGGTTGCGCGCGACGCCTTCCGGCGTGCAGTCGTCGTGGCTGGCGAGGGCGATGCCGCGGCCGGCGAAGCGGTCGAGCAGCCAGCGCCGCTGTGCGTCGCGCAGGCGTCCGCGCTGCTCCAGCAGCTCGCCGATGCGCTTGTCCACCTCGGCGGGCGTCATCTGCATCTGCTTGATGCGCATCTTCTTGTAGCGTTCGATGTCGCGGTACTGGCCGACGCCGGGCGAGTGGTCCATCAGGCTGACCATGCGGACCAGCGGGTGATCGGCGGCGAGCTCCACCAGCTCCGGCATGTCCCTGGCCGGCAGCTCGCAGCGCAGATGCAGGAAATGCTCGCTCTTCAGCAGGCCCGTCGGCGCCAGCGCGTCGAGGTCGGCGACGCCGTCGCGGAAGGTCTGGGTGCGGCCGGCATCGAAGCCGAGATCGCCGAGGCAAAGCGCGTCCAGCACCGTCGTGACACCCGCCGCGATGGTCTGCGTGTCATGCGCCAGCATGGCCGAGCGCGAGGGCCATCGGGCGCTGGCGCGCGGCTGCACCTGCCGCTCGAGGTTGTCGGTGTGGACGTCCACGATGCCCGGGATCAGGTGGTCGCCGCCGAGGTCGTGCGCGGCGGTCAGATGGCTGCGGCCGGGCTGCACCTCCGCGATCGCGGCGCCCCGCATCACCACCGTGCCCGGCAGCGCCTCGTCCCGCAGGACGAGCACGGCATTGGTCAGGATGGTCTCGGCGGTCATGCGGCCTCTGGGATCGGGATCACGTCGAAGATGCGGTCGGCGACGCGGTCGCGCACCTCGGTGTCATGGAAGATGCCGACGATCGCCGTGCCGCGCGCCTTGGCCTCGGCGATCAGGCCGATCACGACCTCGCGGTTGGCGGCGTCGAGGCTGGCGGTCGGTTCGTCGAGCAGGAGGATGGGATAGGAGGGTGCGAAGCCGCGTGCAAGGTTCACCCGCTGCTGCTCGCCGCCCGAGAAGGTGGCGGGCGGCAGCTCGTGCAGCCGCGCCGGCAGGTTCAACCGCGTGAGCAGCGCTTCCGCCTGCCGCAGCGCCGCCTCGCGCGGCAGGCCGCGCGCGATGAGCGGCTCGGCCACGATGTCGCGGGCCGGCACGCGCGGGATGACGCGCAGGAACTGCGAGACGTAGCCGAGCGTCTCGCGCCGGATCTCCCGCACCAGGCGCGGATCGGCGGCGGCGAGGTCGACCTCCGCGCCGCCGTGTCGCAACAGGATGCGGCCGCTGCCCGCGCCGTAGTTCCCATAGAGGCAGCGCATCAGCGTGGACTTGCCCGCGCCGGAGGCGCCGGCGAGGGCGACGCATTCGCGAGGCGCCACGGCCAGGTCGAGGCCGCGCAGCACCGGCAGCGTCACGCCGCCCCGCAGGTGCAGGGTGAAGGACTTGCCAAGCCCTTCGGCCTTCAGCGCCCAGCTCATGCCGCCAGCACCGAGGCGACGAGCAGCTGCGTATAGGGATGCTGCGGGTCGTCGAGCACGCGGTCGGTCAGGCCCTGCTCCACCACGCGACCGTGGCGCATCACCAGGATGCGATGCGCGAGCAGGCGTGCGGCCGCGATGTCGTGGGTCACCAGCAGCACGGCGAGGCCGAGTTCCGCGACGAGCGCCCGGATCAGGTCGAGCAGCCGCGCCTGGACCGAGACGTCGAGGCCGCCCGTGGGCTCGTCCATGAAGACGAGCCGCGGATGGGTGACGAGGGTGCGCGCGATCTGCAGCCGCTGCTGCATGCCGCCCGAGAAGGTGCGGGGCAGGGCATCGATCCGCGACGGGTCGATCTCGACGCGGGCGAGCCACTCCGATGCCTGCGCGCGGATGCCGCCGTAGTGTCGCGCGCCGACCGCCATCAGGCGCTCGCCGATGTTGCCGCCCGCCGAGACGCCCATGCGCAACCCGTCGCGCGGGTTCTGGTGGACGAAGCCCCAATCGGTGCGCATCAGGCGGCGCCGCGCGGCCTCGCTCATGCCGAGCACGTCCTGGCCGTCGAACACGACCTCGCCCGCATCCGGCGGCATCAGGCCGGAGAGCACGCGCAGCAGCGTCGTCTTGCCGCTGCCCGACTCGCCGACGATCGCCACCACCTCGCCGGGCCAGATGTCGAGGTCCACGCCGTCCAGCGCGGCGATGCGGCCGAAGCGCAGTTCGAGGCCACGCGCGCTCAGCAGGGGCGGGGTCATTCCGCCGCCTCCCGGGCCGCCTGCCGCTCGGCGCACCAGTCGGTGTCGGAGCAGACGAAGATGCGGCCGCCGCGGTCGTCGGTCAGCACCTCGTCGAGGTAGCTCTCCTGCGACCCGCAGAGCGCGCAGGATTGCGGCGCGCGGATCGGGCGGAAGGGGTGGTCGTCGAAGTCGAGGCTCCGTACCTCGGTCCAGGGCGGCACCGCATAGATCCGCTTCTCGCGCCCGGCGCCGAAGAGCTGCAGCGCGGGCATGCGGTGCATCTTGGGATTGTCGAAGGCCGGGATGGGCGAGGGCGACATCAGGTAGCGGCCGTTCACCATCACCGGGTAGTTGTAGCTGGTCGCGATGCGGCCGTGGCGCGCGACGTCCTCGTAGAGCCGGACATGCATCAGCCCGTAGTCGGCGAGCGCGTGCATGCGCCGCGTCTCGGCCACGCGGGCTTCCAGGCGGAACAGCGGCTCCGGCATCGGCACCTGGTAGACGAGGATCTGGTTCTCGGTCAGCGGGCGCTCCGGGATGCGGTGGCGGGTCTGGATCACCGTCGCCTCCGCCGTGCGCTCCGTCGTCGCCACGCCGGCGACGCGGCGGAAGAAGGCGCGGATGGAGACCGCGTTGGTGGTGTCGTCGGCACCCTGGTCGATCACCTTCAGCACGTCGGCGGGGCCGAGGATGGAGGCCGTCACCTGGATGCCGCCCGTGCCCCAGCCATAGGGCAGCGGCATCTCGCGCGAGCCGAAGGGCACCTGGTGGCCCGGGATCGCGACGCCCTTGAGGATGGCGCGGCGGATCATCCGCTTCGTGGATTCGTCCAGGTAGGCGAAGTTGTAGCCAGATTCGGGTGCGGTCATTCCGCCGCCTCCCGCGCCGTCTCGGCGCTCGCGCGCATCGCGCGGACGTTCTCGAGTTCCGACTGGAAGTCCACGTAGTGCGGCAGCTTCAGGTGCTCGACGAAGCCGGTCGCCTCGACATTGTCGCAGTGATACAGCACGAACTCGGCCTGCTGGGCGGGCGCCGTCGCCTCCTCGCCCATCTCCTCGGCGCGCAGCGCCCGGTCCACCAGCGCCATCGCCATGGCCTTGCGTTCGCCATGGCCGAAGACGAGGCCGTAGCCGCGGGTGAATTGCGGTGGCTCGGTCCGGCTGCCGTGGAACTGGTTCACCATCTGGCATTCGGTGACGCCGATGTCGCCGATCTCGATCTCGAAGCCGAGCTCGGGCGGCGTGAGGCACACCGCGACATCGCCGACGCGGATCTCGCCTACGAAGGGATGCGCGTTGCCGTAGCCGCGCTGGGTCGAGTAGCCGAGGCCGAGCAGGAAGCCCTCGTCGCCGCGCGCCAGCGCCTGGAGGCGCACAGGCCGGTCTGCCGGGAAGCTGAGCGGTTCCCGCGTCAGGTCGCCGGGCTCGACCTCCGACGGCGCCTCGCGCTGCATCAGGCCTTCCTGCGCGAGCAGTTCCGTCACGCGCGGCGTCGCCGTGCCATCGGGCTCCGCCTCGGGCGCGGTCTCCGGCGTCATTCCCGCGGCAGCGAGCCGAAAATCCAGCAGGCGATGCGTGTAGTCGAAGGTGGGGCCGAGCACCTGGCCGCCCGGGAGATCCTTGTAGGTGGCGCTGATCCGCCGCCGGATGTGCATCGCGCCAGTGTCGAGCGGCGCGCTCGCGCCGAAGCGGGGCAGGGTGGTGCGATAGGCGCGCAGCAG
Source organism: Falsiroseomonas oryziterrae (assembly GCF_021864505.1). Taxonomy (GTDB): domain Bacteria; phylum Pseudomonadota; class Alphaproteobacteria; order Acetobacterales; family Acetobacteraceae; genus Falsiroseomonas; species Falsiroseomonas oryziterrae. The sequence goes on along the minus strand of NZ_JAKJIB010000155.1, from coordinate 989 downwards.
GAAGGCGGCCTCGATCAGGTCGCCGCGCGCCTGCTTCACCGCGAGCGCCGCCAGGCCGCGATCGTGGCAGCTGCCTTCCGCCATCACACGGTCCACGGCGAGGCCGAGCTGCTGCTCGACCTGCGCGACCTCGATTTCGGGCAGGGATGTGTCGCCACGGCGTTCCTCGGCCAGCCAGGCATGGGCCGCGCCGATCGCCCGCTCGCCGCCCTTGGTCGCGACGTACATCTCAGCCGTCCTCGATGGCGACGCTGCGCGGCAGCGCGGCGATGCGTGCGCCGGCGCAGAGGATGACGTCGACGCCGCGCGGGAAGCGTGCGCGGCTGGCCGACCACTCGGCGACGAAGCCGGCCGGCGCGCCCTCGACGCGAAGGTCATGCGCGTCCCGGATGCCGGGGCCAGTCAGACGCCAGCCGGGTGATTCCTGCAGCGACGCGACCTCGAGGATCAGCGTCGCGCCGCGCTCCGGCTCCTCGTCGGTGCCCGGGTCGAGATCCAGCAGCCGCGCCGCCGGATCGAGGACGAAGGCGGCGCCGTCGCGCAGCAGGGGGCAGCCGCAGTGGAAACGTACCCAGGCCTCGGCCTCCGGGCCGGCGGTAAGCCGCAGCGGCGTCGCGGCATCGACCAGCGTGAGCAGCACGGCCGCGGCGGCTGGCGACAGGCCGGGCGGCGCTTCGGGGGGCGGGGCGATGCGCTGCACGCGGCCGGGGCGGCTCATCGCCTCGAGCACGGCGCGGAAGGTCGCCTGCGCGTCCAGCACCGGATCGGCGAAGCCGGGAAAGCGCGTATCCATCAGCGCATCGCCGTCAACGCATCTGGGTCATGGTGAAGAACTGCACGCGCGTGGCCGCGGCCTTGCGCGCCTCCGCCGCGTGGCGCGCGGCCTGGGCGGTGGCGAGCGGGCGGATGACCGCCGCTTCCACCTCCGGTCGCGCGGCCGCGTCGAGCAGCAGGGCGTCGCAGAGCGCGGCGAGTTCCGCCTGGCGCGC
>NZ_JAKJIB010000154.1 GCF_021864505.1 Falsiroseomonas oryziterrae | reverse complement strand
TGGCCCGGCAGGCAGCCGGGCGGCGCCGGGCTGTGCCGAGACCTCGAGCAGCGAGCCGATCGCGGCGCGCGTCTCCGCCGCGTCGCGCAGGTCGTGCAGCCGGAGCACCTCGCGCAGCGCCGCCGCGCCCTCGCCGCCGCCGACGACCGAGAGATGCGCGAGCGACAGCTGCGAGATCAGCCGCCAGCCGGTCTGCTCCTTCAGCTTGCGGCGCAGCGTCGGGGTCGGCGCCGTCATGGCCTGCAGCCCCGCCACGGCCGTCGAACCCTCGACCAGGCGCAGCTGCGGGCGGCCGCCGCCGAAGGGCAGCTCCGACGGCAGGTCGCGGTTGGTGCAGAGCGCGTCCACCGACAGCACGGCGTCCGACCCGCGGCGCGGCACGAGCTCGGGGTCGTGCGGCTGCAGGAAGACCTCCGTCGCACCGTCCGGCGCCGGCCGTCGCATCGCCGCGTAGGAGCCGCCCGGCGTGCCCGGCTCGGGGTCGGCATGCGTCATTCGGTGGAAGGGCCGCCAGGGGCGCGTGCCGCCATCGGGCAGCGGCTCGCGCACGCGGGTGACGGACCAGACCTCGGTCGCTGTCGGCCGTCGCGCATCGGGCACGACGCGGTACTCGGTCGCGGTGTCGTCGAGCCGGATCGGCTCGCAGCGCTGCGGGAAGATGTTCACCACCGGCGTGCAGCCGAGGGCGAAGCTCTCGGCATCGATGGCGCGCTCGAGCTCCGGCACGGCGCGCGACAGCCAGATGAAGACATCGAGGCGGTTCCCGGCCGGCGCCGCGGTGCGGCTCGACATCCGGCAGAGGTCGAGGAAGAGGAACTTCTCCGGCACCGCGAAATACTCGGACAGCAGGCGGAAGCCCGCGAAGCCGCGCGCCGGCCAGGGCAGGAGCGCTTCCTCGGGCGCGAAGCCGACGGGCTCGATAACCTCGGGCCCGAGGATCGCGGCGCGCGGATCGGCGGGCCCTTCCGCATAGCTGACCGAGATGGCGTGGGCGCAGAGCAGCTCGTGCAGCGCCGGCGCGTTGGTGCCGCGCAGGAACAGGCGCAGCCGGTCGAGGCCGAGCTTGGTGAAGTTCATGTCCGGCGTCATGCCCTTGAGCGTGATCCGGAGGCACGCCACGGCGCCGGCCGCGAGCGGGTTCGGCGGCGCGACGATCGGCAGGCCGGTCAACCGCGCCGCCTCGATCTCCACCGGGGCGAGCGTGACCGGGTAGGCGGTGCGGAATCGGCACCGCTCGCCGCGCACGGCCTCGGTGTCCACCAGAAGGCCGGAGGCGAGGGTTGCCGGCGCCTGCAGCGTCGGCTGCGGCGCGAAGCGCGCGACGAAGCAGGAGGGGAAGGGCGCGAGGTAGTGCGGGTAGAGCACCTCGAGCAGCGTGTCGGTCAGCTCGGGGAACTCGTCGTCGAGCCGGTGGTGCACCCGCGCGGCGAGGAAGGCGACGCCTTCGAGCAGGCGCGCCACATGCGGGTCGTCCACCGAGTCGGACGACAGGCGGAGCCGGCCCGCGATCTTCGGATGCGCGAGCGCGAACTCGGCCGCCAGGCGGCGGATCGCGTCGAGCTCGCGGTTGTAGTAGGGCAGCAGGACGTCGGACACTTCTTGCTACCTCAATCGCCGGCGCGCGCATCCGCGCGCTTGGCTTTCGCGCCGCAGGCATGACGCGCCAGGCTGCGCGGTCGGTCGCGGCGCGGACCGCCTTGCGTCCTCGGGGCGCTGCGCGCCCCGCCAGTGCCTCTGCGTCCGGTGTTCCTGCCCATGGGCGTCACGCCGCGGTCTCCCGCACCACCACGTCGTCGCGCGCGGCGTCGAGGAGGGTGTCGAAGCCCACCGGCTCGGGCGCCGGGTCGGCATCGAGCAGCGCCTCGACCCGCAGCCGCAGAGTGCCGCTGAGCTGGTCCTCGGCCTGGCTCAGACGGACTTTGAGCGAGATGAAGCGCGGTTCGAAGCGGCGGATCGTGCGCTCCACCTCGAGGCGCAGCACCTCCCGCTGGTCGGCGTCGTTGAACGCGCCTGCCGCGAAGTCGGGCAGGCCGTAGCCGGCCGGGGAGGTCTCCAGCTCGCCGAGTTGCGGCGGCAGGGAACGCCAGCGCCGCCGGGCGTTCAGCAGCGACTGCAGGTCGCGCCGGACCGACGCGCGCAGCCTCTCCAGCACCTCGGCGTTCGACAGCACGCGGTCGCGCTCCTGGTCGGGCGCGTCGTCCATCAGCCGGTCGAGCAGCGGCAGCTGGGCGCGCAGCTCGCCCCGGTCGCGGCGACCGGACATGGCGTCAGCCGGCCGCCGGGAAGGTGAGGTGGCCGAGTTCCATGATGGACACCGCCGCCTCGCCGAGCAGGAAGGTCCGCTGCCCGACACCGCGCACCGGCCCGGACTCCGGCCCGATCCAGTCCGTGGAGCGGCCGAGCGCGAGGCTGTCGTCCGAGGTGCCCTCCGCCGGCGCGTAGATCGCCGGCACATACACCTCGCCCTCCGGCCCGTCGGCCACCGACATGGTCGCGCGGCGCCACAGCAGGTCGCGCGGGCGCTTCGGCGGGTGGAACTGCACCTCGCGCAGGCGCTCGATCGGGATCCAGAAATACTTGCCCGTCGTGGTCAGCACCTCGACGCTGCCGCCGATCAGGTCGTCTGCGTCGCGCATGTCGTCGAAACGCTGCTCGCCATGCATGCCGTGGACGTGCGGACGCGCGGCTTCGGCCGCCGCCGCCTCGCGCGCCGCGCCCTCCGCGTCACCAGAGCGCAGCGCGACGAGCGCGGACAGCGCATGGCGCTGCGCGGTGGTGGGCTCTCCGAGGAACTCGGGCACCCGTCCGTCGCGGAAGGTCTGGCGGCGCGCCACCTCGGCGCGCAGGAGCTGGCGGAACTCGGCGACCGCCACCGCGGCGCCCGGCTCGACGTCGGCCGCGGCGTCGAGGATGACGTCGGCGCGTTCCGCGTTGCCGGCGAAGGCCAGCATCTCGGCCAGCAGCACGCGCGCCCTGAGGTCCTGCGGCGCGGCCTTCACCGCGGCGCCTGCCGCCGCCACGGCTTCCGTAAGCCTGCCGGCGTGGAACAGGGTGCCGGCCTGGCCGGGCAGGGGGGATGTGCTGCTCATGATGCGGCGTTCGCTCCTCTGCGGCCGGGGGCCGAGATTTCGGTCAGCAGGATGAAGCTGGCCGAGACGTCGTCAAGCTGGTGGTGCGGCCGTAGATGCGCCGTCGCGGCGAAGACGCCCGGTTTGCCCGGCTTCTCCGTCACGCGGATGCTTCCCTCGGTCAGCGGGTAGCGTGCGCGCTGGTCGCCGGTCGCGCTGCTGTTGGAGTTGACGTAGCCCTGCAGCCACTTGTGCAGGCGCGCCTCGACCTCGTGGGCGGTCTGGAGCGACCCCACCATGTCGCGGCCGATCACCTTCAGGAAGTGGGCGAAGCGCGCCGCGCAGAGCATCGCGTTGAGCTGGGCGGAGATGCGCGCGCTGGCGTCGGCGGCGGCTGCGTTGGCGCCCATGTGCCGCTGCGGCGCCTGCAGGCTGCGCGTGGTTCCGAAGACCAGCTCGCGCGCATAGGGCATCGCGCAGACCGGCATCATTCCGGCATCCACCAGCTGGCGTTCCTGCCGGTCGGTCAGCGCGATCTCGACGGCGACGCGTGTCCAGGCCTCCGCGGGCCCGCTGGCGAAGGTCTCGTCCGGCAGGTGCTCGACCAGCCCGCCGCCCGGACGGTCGGTCTCCACGCCGCGCACATCGGCCGGCCAGCCATGTTCCGCCATGGCGCGGCACGTGCTTGCGGCGAAGGCGTAGGCGGCTGACATCCAGACGCGGGACCGCCAGTCCGGCGTGTGCTCGGCGTAGCGGAAGCGGTCCACGCGCGCCGGGTCGTCGCGCCAGGGCGGTCGGGCGAGCAGGCGCGGCAGCGCGATGCCGACGAAGCGGAGATCGGCGCGGCTCGCGAGGCCGCGCCACCGCGCGTGGTCGGGGCCGTTCAGCGGCGCCGCGACGTCCTGCACGGCCTGCAGCTCGGCCCAGGAATCGACCTCGAGCAGCGACGGATGCGCGCCGAGGACGACGGGGGCGAAGGCTGCGGCGCCGACCGCGGCGAGCGAGGCGATCGCGCCGACGTCGTCCGTGGCGGCGCCCGGACCGGGGCGATGGCGCACCTCGTGGTCGATCACCAGGAGGCCGTAGGGCTCGCCACCCGGCGTGCCGAACTCCTGCTCGTAGATCAGCCGGAACAGGTTGGAGCTGTCGAACTCGATCGCCCGCTCGAGGTCGCGGACGATCTCCATCCAGGCGGCGTGGAGCACGCGGACCTTCACTCGGCGTCCAGGCTCGATTCCATCCACCAGCCAGCCGAGGCCGCGCCAGCTCCCTTCCAGCCGTGTCAGCTTCGGGTGGTGGAGAATGGCGTCGAGCTGCCGTCCGATCGCCGTGTCGATCGCCGCGATGTCGCGGTCGAGCGCGCCACGCAGCGCGTCGCGATCGGCCAGCAGGCGGTCGGCCGCCGGCCCGAACCAGGTGCGCACCGCGGCTTCCGCGGTGCCGGAACGTGCGAAGGCGGCCAATTGGCCCGCCGCCTCCTCATGCTTCTCGCCGAAGAAGCCGCCGGCGAGCGCTGCCTCCCGCAAGGGAGGCGCGGCGGGGCGCGACGGACGGAGGACGATCGTCTCGTCCACCTGCGCGTCGCTCCCCCGCCGCGGTCGCCCGTCAGGACTTCTGCGGGATGCGCGCGACCATGCGCATGGAGGTGGTCAGCTCCTCCATCTGCAGCCACGGGCGCATGTAGGCGACGGCGTTGTAGGAGCCGGGCTTGCCCGGGATCTCCTTCACCTCGACCTTCGCTTCCCGCAGCGGGTAGCGCGCCTTCATCTCGGCGCCGGCGTTCTCGTTGGAGTTCACGTAGTTGCTGATCCAGCGGTTCAGCCAGCGCTCGCAGTCCGACGCCTCCATGAAGGAGCCGATCTTGTCGCGACCCATCACCTTCAGGTAGTGCGCGAAGCGGCCCGTCGCCATGATGTAGGGCAGGCGGGCGGAGATGGCGGCGTTCGCCGTCGCTTCCGGCCTGTCGTACTTCTTCGGCTTCTGGACCGTCTGGCCGCCGAAGAACACGGCGTAGTCGGTGTTCTTGTAGTGGCAGAGCGGCAGGAAGCCGAGGTTCGACAGCTCGAACTCGCGGCGGTCGGTGATGCCGATCTCGGTCGGGCACTGCGCGTCGGCGTCACCGTCGTCCGAGGTGAAGGTGTGATGCGGCAGGTTCTCCACCTTGCCGCCGCCCTCGGCGCCGCGGATCGCGACGCAGAAGCCGTACTGCGAGAAGGCGTTGGTCAGCCGCCCGCCCATCACGTAGCAGGCGTTCATCCAGCAGTAGTCGTGGTGGCCCATCTTCTTGGCGGCGCCGGTGACCGGATCGGACGGCGCCTCCTCGTAGTTGAACTCCTCGATCGGCTTGGTGGCCGAGCCATAGGGCAGGCGGGCGACGGTGCGCGGCATGACCAGGCTGACGAAGCGCGCGTCCTCGCTCTCGCGGAAGCTGCGCCACTTGGCGTACTCGGTCGTCTCGAAGATCTTGGCCAGGTCGCGCGGCTTCGACAGCTCGGTCCAGTCGTTGAAGCCGAACATGCCGGCGCCGACGCCGGAGACGAAGGGCGAGAAGCCGGCGGCCGCGATGTTCGACATCAGGCGCAGCGTCTCGACGTCGTCCGGGTGGTGGGTCCACTCGTAGTCGCCGAGGATGGCGCCGTAGGGCTCGCCGCCCGGGGTGCCGAACTCGTTCTCGTAGAGCTTCTTGAAGAGCTGGCTCTGGTCGAACTCGACCGCCTTGGTCAGGTCGCGCGTCAGTTCCTTCTTCGGGATGTTCAGCACGCGGATCTTCAGCGACACCGAGGTCTCGCTGTTCTGCACGAAGTAGTGCAGGCCGCGCCAAGACCCCTCGAGCTTCAGGAACTTCGGGTCGTGGATGATCGCGTTGAGCTGCGTCGACAGCTTGGCGTCGATCGCGGCGATGGCACGGTCGAAGGTGCGCGTCAGGTTCTTGTCGAAGGTGACGGTGCCGGCAAGCGCCTGCTCGACCAGGTTCTTCACCAGGTCCGCGGCGCGGTCGGGCTCGGTCTGCTTGGTCGCGGAGACGACCTGGTCGAGAAGGCCCAGCGAGCCTTCGGTCGTCGTCGTCGCGCCGGCGGCGGAGGAAGAGGTCTCGGACATCGGATCAGCCTTCCTGCTTGTCGAGGCCAAGTTCGGACGAGAGCTTCTTCATCTCGGCCTCGTTGCTCAGCACCTGCTCCAGCAGTGTCTCGAGCTCCTCCGAGCGGTCCACCTTGCTCATCAGGTCGCGCAGCTTGGCGCGCGTCTCCATCAGGGCGGCGAGCGCCGGCACCTGGGCTGCGATCTTGGCCGGCTCGAAGTCGTCCATCGACTTGAACTTCAGGTCGACGGCCATCTGGCTGCCGTCGCCGGCCAGCGTGTTGTCCACCTTCAGCTTCAGGCCGACATTGTACGACGCCATCACGTCGTTGAAGTTGTCGCGGTCGATCTGGACGAACTTGCGTTCGGCCAGCGGCTTCAGCGGAGCCGTCGGATCGCCGGAGAAATCGCCCATGACGCCGACGACGAAGGGCAGTTCGCGGAGGACTTCCGCGCCTTCCGTCTCGACCTCGTAGGTGATGTGCACGCGCGGCTTGCGCACGCGGTTCAGCTTGTCGTGGATGCTGGCGCTCATCGCCCGGAAACCCCCTCTCAACACAGTTGTTGGCCGCGGGCATCCCGAGCGGGCGCTCCCCGCCGGGGAGCGCCGCCTGCCGGCCGCGAAGCCGTGGGATGCTATGTGGTTCCGCGCGTGCCGGTCAAGGAAGCGCGCGCATCATTCGCGCGGCAGGCGAAGCCCGGCCGCGGTGCCGTTCAGCCGACCGACGTCTTGATGCCGAGCGAGGCGAGGATCGTCTGCCGCGCCGTCTCGTCGGGCACCAGCTCCTCGAGCAGCTCGGGCCAGCTGAGGCGCGCGCGCCGCACGGCGTCCTGCAGCGTGTAGGCCAGGGGCGAGTTCGGCTCGGTCCGCTTGAAGTAGTCGGCGATCTCGACGAGCTGGCGCAGCATGTCCTCGCGCGACCGGCCAGGCGAGGCGGCGCGCGGCGCACCCGGCGCGCCGCCGCCGCCCTCGGCGGCGCCGCTTTCGCCGACCTCCGCGACCTCGTCGGCGGCGAAGTCCACCTCCTCGGCCGGCGCATACTTGTTGGCGAAGTCGAGCATCTCCTGCAGCAGGTCGCGCACGCGCCCGGTGGACGGGCCGTCCGCGCCGGCGAGCTCGTCGAGCTTCGCGGCCATCTCGCCCCAGGCGGCCTGCGCGTCCTTCAGGCGGTCGCGCAGCACCTTGAAGCTGCCCTGGCCGGCGGCGCGCGCTTCCGTGTCGAGCGTCTCCGGCGGGATCGCCCCGGACTTCAGGCGCTGCTCCTTGCGCGTCTCGTCCAGCGTCGCGAGCTCCATCGAGCCCTGAACCTGGAACCACGCGATCGAGGAGCCGTCGGGGCGGCGGAACAGGGGCAGGCGGCGCAGCGCAGGAAGGAGCAGGCCTTCCTTCTCCGCGCCGCTCAGCCCCGTCACCCCGGCGACCCGCGCGGCGATGCCGTCATATTCGTCGGGCAGGGGGAAGACGCCGTCCCAGTACCGCTCCGCCAGGCCCTTGATCAGCAGCGCGCCCGCGGTCAGGCCGGACAGCCCGTGCATGCGCAGCAGCGCCTCGGTGAGCATCGCCGCGATGTCGAGGTCCTTGCTCTTCTCGAGCAGCGCCGCGCGGGCGAGCTGGTTGATGGTGCGCCAGGCCGGCGCAAGGCCGCCCTCCTCGCCGCCGTCCGTCTCGGCGCGCCGCTCCGCCTCGCGGGCCTCCGCGCGGGCATCGCGCAGCCGGAACCAGGGCGACTGCGCCGAGGTGTCCTCGCGCAGGTCCACGCCCTGCGGCGTGTCGCCTTCTATGGGTGCGAGAAAGGCCTCGAGCTCGAAACCTTCTGGCAGCACGGGCGCAGCAGACGCCATGGTTGAACTACCCCCCTCTCGACCCGCCCCGGCCGTCGCGAAATTCGCGCATCCGTTGCTGGACGAGACAGTGGATTATCACATAGGGTTGCGCCGCACGAGGGGGCGGGTGGGGCATGGCGGCTGTCGATCTGAAATCGCTGGTCGGGCGGATGAACGACACCTGCCGGCGTGCGCTGGAAGCCGCCGCGGGCCTCACGCTGTCGCGCAGCCACTACAACGTCGAGATCGAGCATCTCCTGCTGGCGCTGGCCGACCGCACCGACACCGACTGCGCGGCCATCTTCCGCCACTACGAGGTGGACATGGCGCGCTTCGCGGCCGATCTCGGCCGGGCGCTGGACAAGATGAAGACCGGCAACGCGCGCGCGCCGAGCCTGTCGCCCGACATCGTGGAACTCGGCAAGCAGGCCTGGCTGCTCGGTTCGATCGAGCTGGGCGCTGCCAAGCTGCGCAGCGGCCACCTGATCCTGGCGCTCGTCGCCGACGAGACGCTGGCGCGGCGGGCGCGTGAGGCCTCGGGCCAGTTCGCGCGCATCCCCGCCGATGCGCTGCGGCGCGACTACCACGCGATCTGCGGCAACACGCCCGAGGCGCAGGCCAGCGCGGCCGCCGCCGCTGCGGGCTCGGAGGCCGCGGCGGCCGGCGGCGACGGCGCG
>NZ_JAKJIB010000153.1 GCF_021864505.1 Falsiroseomonas oryziterrae | reverse complement strand
CACGGTCGCGGTCGGCACGACGGCGGCGCGCGCCCGCGCCCAGGGTGGCGGCGTGCCGGCGGACAGCGCCTGGCGGGTCAACGTGAATGCCGGCGCGGCGGTCGAGGCGAATGCGACCGATCGCGGCGATGGCGGGCGGATCGGCCTGCTGGCGGTGGACCGCCTGGACTTCGCCGGGAGCGCCGCGGCGCGCGGCGGGCCGAACGGCGGCAATGGCGGCCTCGTGGAGTTGTCGAGCAGCCGCGCCTTCTCGTTGACCGGCACGGTGGACACGACGGCGCCGCTCGGCCTGACGGGCACGCTGCTGATCGACCCGCGCGACCTGACAATCGGGAGCGGCACCGCGGCGGACCCGCTCGACGAGGTCGTCACGGCCAACTTCGTCGAGACCCAGCTGACCTCGACGAATGTCCGCCTCGAGGCCGAGCGGAACCTCACCGTCGAACAGGCGATCAGCAGCAACAGCACCAAGTCGCTGACGCTCGCCGCCGGCAACAACGTGGTCGTCAACAAGTCGATCGAAACCAAGGGCGACATCACGCTCGTCGCGTCGGACACGCTGATCGTCTCGTCGTTCCGCACCGAGACGGGCAGCGTGCAGGTCAACGCCGCCATCACGACCAAGGGCAACGTGCTCCTGCAATCCTCGGGCACGTCGGGGTCGATCGCCTTCGGGACCGGCGGGAGCGTCGAGGGCAGCAGCGCCGGCAGCAGGATCAGCCTGGTCGCGAACGCGATGACGCTGCCCGGCACGGCAGGCACCATCAAGGCTCCGACCGTTGAGATCGCGCCCTTCTCCAACACCGTCTCGATGGCGCTTGGCGCCGGCGCGACGGCCAACGCGACGACGCTCGCGCTGGCCGATACGGCCTGGATCGACACCAAGACGACGACCCAACTGCGCCTGGGCGGCACCACGCCCGGCGGGACGACCGCGGCGGGCATCGCGCTCGTCGGCAACTTCGCGCCGGGCGATGCGGACGGGACCCCGAACCTCGACCTTCGCACTCTCGGCGCGGTGACGAACAGCGTCGGCGCTACGCTGACGAAGGTCGGCACGCTGACCGGCACGGCGGCGAGCGGCTTCGCGCTGGACGGTGCGAATCACTCGGTCGGCGCGCTCGGCGCCATCGCCGCCGGGACAGGCGCGGTGTCGCTGAAGCTCGCTGGCGACGTGACGGTCGGCACGCTGACTGGCGATGGCGGCATCTCCGTCACCGCCGCCGGCACGCTGACGAGCGGTGCGCTCACCACGCTCGGCGCGCTCGCCCTGACCTCGGCCGGCGATCTGACTGCGGGGACCCTGACTGGCGCGAGCGTGGCGCTGACCTCCGCGGCAGGCGTTGCGGCCAACGGTGCGATCAGCGCCTCGGGCAACGTGACGCTGAAGGGCAACACAGTCACCACCGGCTCCACCGTCACGACGACCGGCGGCGTCGTATCGCTGACCGGCACCAGTCTCACGCTGGGCGGCAATGTCGGTGCAACGGGAGCCTCAGGCCGGATCAGCATCGCCGCCGACACCTTCACGCGCGGCGCCAACACGCTGACCACGGGCGATGGCGGCACGGTGGAGATCGCGCGTAACACGACCGGCGCGCAGACCGTCTCCGATCTCAGCGGGATCGTGACGGGCACGGCGCCCAACCTCGGCACCCTGCGGCTCGGCGCGGTGACGCGCCCCGGCGGGACGCTGGAGACGACGGCGACCACGCTCGCCCTCGCCGGTACGGGCACCGGCTTCTCGACGCTCGACCTGCGTGCAAGCAATGCGGTGAGCCAGACCGGCGCGCTGACGCTCGCCGGCGTGACGCTGACCGGCGCGGTCGGCAGCATCTCGCTCGGCGGCGGCGCGGATGCGCTGAGCCTCTCGAATCTCGGCGCGCTGACGGCAGGCGGTGCGATCGCGCTCACCACGGCGGGCGCGCTCAACGTCACGGGCGCGGTGGCAGCCGGCACCACCGGCGCCGGCAACCTGGCGCTCACGACCAAGGCGGGCGCGCTGTCACTCGCCAGCACCGCCAGCCTGGAGACGGGCACGGCCAGCGCAAATGGCGGCGCGATCAGCCTGACGGGCGCGGCCGGCATCTCGCTCGCCGGTAACGTCACGGCGCGCACGGGCGGCGGCGGCACCGGCACGCTGTCGCTCACGGCGACGACGGGCAACATCACGCAGACCACGGGCGTCGTGACGGCGGCTTCGACGCTCAGCGGCTCGGCCGGCGGCAACATCTCGCTCGGCGGGACCAACGCGCTTCAGGTGACCAAGCTCGGCGCGCTGACCGCGGGCGGCGCGATCAACCTGACCACCGCCGGCGCGCTTGACGTCAGCGGCATCGTCGTCGCCGGTAATGCCGGCGTGGGCAACCTGACGCTCGCGACGCAGTCCGGGACGCTGGCGGTGGTCGGCGGCGGGAGCCTCGCGACCGGCAATGGCGGCGCGAATGGCGGCGCGATCACCCTGACTGGCGCGGGCGGCGTGTCCTTTGCGGGCAACGTCACGGCGCGGAGCGGCGGCGTCGGCGCGGGCACGCTGACGGTCACGGCGACGACGGGCAACATTGCACAGACGACGGGGACGCTCAGCTCCGCGGCCGCGATGGCCCTGACGGCGACGGCCGGCAACGTCACGCTGGCGAACACCGTGTCCTCCGGCGGCACGCTTGGCATCACCGCCGGCGGGACGATCACGCAGACGGCCGGCGCGATCTCCGCGCTGTCCACGGTCTCGCTGAACGGCACCGGCGGCGTCACGCAGACCGGCGGGACGATCACGGCGCCGACGCTGAGCGCGGATGCGCTGGGCGCCGCGGCGAACATCTCGCTGCCGGGCGCGAACCTGCTGAACAATCTCGGCACGCTGCGGGCGGCGGGCAGCGTGACGCTGACCAACGCGCAGGCGCTCGGCTCCATCGACACGGTGCGCGCGGGCGTCGTGGCGTCCGGCCCGGCCCCGGCGCAGCCGGTCGAGGTGAAGATCACCACCGCCGGCTCGCTCAGCTCGATCACCGGCGGAATCTTCGCGGGCCAGGCGGCCGCCGGGCCCGCGCCCGAGGTGGCGGGCAACATCACGCTGGTCGCGAGCGGCGGGGCGACGCTCAATCTGGGCAGCGGCGCCCTCGGTGGCCTGACCGCGCGGCGCGCCAACAACCAGGGCGGCCAACTGGGCTTCGAGGCGCCGGGCGGCACCATCAACGTGCAGGGCTCGATCACCGCGCCAACCGGCGGCGGCATCCGGCTGCGCGCCGGGACGGTGACCGTCGGCAACGCAGGCGAATTCCTGCCCGCCGCCACCGCCTTGAACGCGCCGGGTGGGCAGATCACGATCCAGGCCGACACGATCAACCTGCCGCTCGGGCAGGAACTTGTGTTCATCACAACGCCTGTCGTCGGCAACTTCCTCGTCACGCCAGTCGTGGTCCCGCGTCTCGTCGCGACCGGCGGCACGATCTCGCTCGCGCGCCAGGATGGCGGCACGCCGCTCACGCTGGGCAGCACGACCGTCAATGTTCAAAGCAACGTCTTCCCATTTCCTCTCACAACCGCCCCCGCGCTCACCTTCAACGGGTCGGTGCTGCCAAGCGGCGCGATCCAGACCGGCACCGGCACGCTCGAGATCGGCCGGCGTGCCGACGGCGGGGCGCTGACGGTCAGCGGCAGCCCGGCCATCTCCGGCATCGCGTCCAACCTGGTGCTGTTGAGCAACGCGACGATCAACACCGCCGGCGCCACGCTGAACGTCGGCGGGCTGACCCTCGACGCCGGGGGCGCGATCACGCTCGGCACCACGACGCTGAGCGGCACGCTGAGCCTGACCAGCGGCGGCACCATCTCAGCCAACGCCGGCACCGCCGTCTCGGCTGCCCAGCTGACGGCGGACGCGGTCGGCTCGATCATCCTCGGGCCGACCACCGTGACCGGCACGCTGAACCTGACGAGCGACAGCACCATCTCGGCCCAGGCCGGCGTGGTGCTTGGCGCCAACCGGCTCGAGGCGAACGGCACCGCCGTCACGCTCGACCAGGCGGCGCACAACATCGGCTCGCTCGGCACCGTCACCGCCACCAACGGGACTGTCGCGTTCCGCAGCTCGGGCTCGCTCGACGTCTTCGGGGCCGTGAGCGCGACGACCGATGTCGCGCTCACCTCCGGCCCTGTCGACGCGCTCAACGCCGGCGGACAGCTCTATGTCCGTTCCGGTGGCAGCGTGACCGCCGGTTCCGGGCGCACGGTGACGCTCACGGGCGACCGGGTGCTGCTCGACGGCAACGTGACGGTCACCGGCGGGACGCTGGCCATCCAGCCGGTGACGACCGGTCGCGCGATGACCATCGGCGATTTCGAGGGCACGACGCTCAATCTCTACCAGATCGACTTCAACCGTGTTTCCGTCGACACGCTGCTGCTCGGCGGCACCGATTCGGGCTCGGCGCGGCGGGCCGGCAGCATCACGGTGAACGGCCTCGTGGACCTGACGGGCCGCGCCGACAGGCTGCGCCTGCTCACGACCGGCGCGGTGACCGACAACGGCACGTCCGGCTTCGGCATCGTCGTGAACCGCCTCGGCAACACGTCGGTCGAGACGATCAGCACGGCGAGCCTGTCGCTCACCGGCAGCGGCAACCGCATCAACTTCGTGGACAGCATCACGACCGGCTCTTTCGCGGCCGGCAGCTTCACGCTGACCAATTCCGGCGCGGTCACGCTCGCCGGCACCCTGAGGGCTGCCGACTCGATCAACGTGACGGGCACGGCCGGCTTCGCCGATGCCCTGATCGTCACCGGTTCGGTGCAGGCAGGCACCCCGCCGGCCCCGGACCCCTTCGACAAGGGCGGCAACATCCAGCTGACCGCCGCCGGCACGAACGCCAGCCTGCGCGTCGCAAGCGGCGGGTCGGTCAGCGCCCGCAACGGAGTGTTCTTCGGCAGCGGCGCCACCGGCGGCGTCACGATGAACGCCAATGGCGGCCTCACGCTGGAATCCGGCAGCACCGTCTCGGCCGGCAGCGGGGCACTCAGCCTGCAGGCCGGCACCGGCGTCTCGCTCGGCGGCAGCCTCAGCGGCGGCGGCAGCGTCAGCGTCAGGTCGCAATTCACCGGCGGCATCGCGCTGGCGAACGGCGCGAGCCTCTCGACCAGCGCGCCGCTCATCAGCCTCAGGGCACCCGGCCTGATCACGCTGGACGGCACGGTCTCGGCCGGCACCAGCCAGCTCGACGTCGCGGCCGGCGGCACCCTCGGCGGCAGCGGCACGGTCACGGTCGCGTCGCTCACCGGCAGCGCCGGCAGCCTTGCGCCGACGACGCGCTGGACGGTGCCGACGCTCGGCAACTTCGAGACCAAGACCGGCGTGCTCGACCTCGACGTCACCGGCGCACTCAACGTCGCCGGTGCCGTCCGCTCGGCCGGCGCGCTCACGCTCGACGCGACGACGACGCTCGCGGTCGCCTCCACCGGCGGCCTGTCGGCGGCGGGCCAGACGGTGACGCTGAAGTCCGGCAGCAGCATCACCCTCGACGGGACGGTCACCGCCGGCACGCTGATCGTCGACGCCGGCAACGGCATCACCGCGAACGGGACGGTCACCGCAGGCACGCTGACCGGCACCGGCGGCACCGGCGCGGCGAATTTCAACTCGACGACCAACGCCGTCGCCACGCTCGGCAACTTCACCGGGACGGGCTTCACGCTGTTCAACACCGGCGCGCTCTCGATCGCCGGGACGGTCAGCGGGACCAACCTGGTGCGGATCGAGAGCGGCTCGATCAGCATGACGCCCACCGGCTCGGGGGTCACCGCGAGCGGTGGGCTCGCGCGACTGGTGGCGACGGGCGGCGACCTGACGCTGCGCAACTCCGTCTCGGGCCAGCAGGTCTTCCTGAGCGCGACGGGCCTGCTGACGGTGCCGTCGGGCGCGACCGCGGAGGCGACGACCACGACCGGACTCACCGCGACGGCCGGCAGCTTCGATGTCGGCGGGACGATGACCTCGGCAGGTGCGCTGAGCCTGACCACGACGGGCACCGGCGCCGGCCTCGTGCGCAGCACGGCAAGCCTCGACGCCAACGGTGCGGGCGGGCTGACGGTCACTGCCGGAAGCCTCGACAGCTCCGGTACGCTCGACTCCTCGGGCGACGCGACGCTGCGCGGCACGTCCACGACCGCGACCTTCGGCGGCGTCGTGACGGCGACCGGCGTGGTGACTGCCTCGGCCGGCACCGCCCTGACGCTCGGCGGGGCGATGTCCGGCGCCAGCGTGACGCTCAACGCGGGCGGGCTGCTGAACCAGACCGCCGGGACGGTCAGCGCGACGGTCGGCGGCCTCACCGCGACGGCCGGCAGCTTCGATGTCGGCGGGACGATGACCTCGGCAGGTGCGCTGAGCCTGACCACCACCGGCACCGGCGCCGGCCTCGTGCGCAGCACGGCAAGCCTCGACGCCAACGGTGCGGGCGGGCTGACGGTCACGGCCGGCAGCCTCGACAGCTCCGGCACGCTCGACTCCTCGGGCGACGCGACGCTGCGCGGCACGTCCACGACCGCGACCTTCGGCGGCGTCGTGACGGCGACCGGCGTGGTGACTGCCTCGGCCGGCACGGATCTGACGCTCAGCGGGGCGATGTCCGGCGCCAGCGTGACGCTCAACGCGGGCGGGCTGCTGAACCAGACCGCCGGGACGATCACCGCGAAGACCGGCGACCTGACCGGCTCGGGCGCCAGCTTCAACATCGCCGGCACGCTGGACGCCGATACCGCCGCCACCAGCAACATCCAACTGACCGCCACCAGCGGCAACGGCACCCTCGGCGGCACCATCGAGGCGGGCCAGAACCTGACCGCGACGGCGAATGCGGCCGGGGCGACGCTAGCGCTGACCGGCACGCTGAGCGCGGGCGGCGTCGCGCAGTTGAACGCGACGGGCGGCACGGTGAGCCAGACCGGCGGCACGCTGACGGCGGCCAGCGCCGGCATCACCGCCGGCGCCTTCACCCAGAGCGGCATCGGCACGAAGATCCAAGCGACCGACACCGACATCACCGCCGCGGTCGGCAGCTTCAACGTCGGCGGCACGCTGGATGCGGCGCGGAACGTGACGCTGACCGCGACCAACGCGACGGGCGGCACGGTTGCCCCCGGCGGCCTCGTGGATGCGGCGAACAATGCGGTGCTGACGGCGCAGACCGGCAACCTGACGATCGCCGGCACGGTGATCGGAACCAACGCCGTCACGCTGACCACCGGCACGGTGGCGCCGGCGGCGGGTTCGCCGGTTGCCGGGCGCGACATCGTCGTCCTGCTCGGCGGCCAGCTGCAGACCGACGGCACGCTGACGGTGACCTCGGTGGGCGCGATCGACGCCGCGGGCGTGCTCGACGTCAGCAACGCCGGCGGCACGGCGACGCTGACCGGCCAGTCGGCTGGCGATGCGCGCTTTACCGGCGCGAACACGGTGGATCGCCTCGGCGCCTTCACCACCGGCGACCTCGGCGCCATTTTCCCGGACAACAAGCTGATCCCGGGCGCCGAGCCGCAGGAGACCTTCTCGCTGCGGACGGTGCAGACGACGCCGCTGACGATCGTTGGCCCCGTGGTGGCACCGAACATCACGCTGACAAACGACGGCACCGGCGCGCTCGTGCTGCAGGCCCCGCCCCCGCCGAACGTCTACACGCTGGACGCGCAGAACGTCTCGCTGACGGCCGACAGCATCGCCCAGCCGAGCGGGGCGCTCCGCACCACGACGCTGACGGTGCTCGCCCGCGGCGGGGACGCCGACCTGAACCAGCCCGGCAACATCATCCGCGGCGTGAAGGCGGATTCGGACGGCAACCTCATCATCAACACGCCGATCGCACTGAACCTCATCGGCAACATCACCGCCGTCGGCTTCATCGATATCCAATCCACCGGCGGCACGCTGACCATCACGGACCCGACGACGGTCGTGAGCGCCGGCACGACGGTCCTGCTCGCCGGCACCTCGGTGACGAGCAGCCGCCCGATCAGCGGAACGGACGTCACCATCAAGGCCACCGCTGGCGGAATCGCGCTCAGCGGCGGCGACCTCGCCTGGAGCGGCACGCTGACGCTCAGCGCGACCGGAACCGCCGTCGCGCCGGGCAACATCGTCCAGTCCGGCACCTCGCGCCTGCTCGGCGCGCCCGGCGCCGAGCTGACGGGCAGCGCGACCGGCTCGGTCAGCCTCACTGGCGCCGGCAACGTCGTGCCCGAACTCGCCGCCTTCACCGCCGGCTCCGGCTTCAGCCTGAACACCACGGGCGCACTCGGTGTGACGGGCGCGATCGCCGCAGGCAACGGGCTGCTCTCCCTGGCCGCCAGCGGGCCGATGACGATCAATCCGCTGGCGCTCAGCGGCGTCGGCGGGTCCCTGGTCTCCGGCGGCAGCCTCACCCAGCAGGCCGGCGGCAGCCTCTCGCTCGGCGCCGGCGCGCTCTTCGCCCGCGCCAATGGCGGCGACCTCGCGCTCGACGGCACCAACACGGCGGGCAGCGCGGATATCGGCGCGAGCGGCGCAGTCACCCAGTCCGCCGGCGCCAGCCTCGCGCTCGGCAGCGGCGCGCTCGCCATCTCGGCGGGCGGCAGCGTAACGCTGGACGGCGCGAACGGCGCCGGCAGCGCGACGGTGACGTCGGGCGGCACGATCGGCCAGCAGGCCG
>NZ_JAKJIB010000152.1 GCF_021864505.1 Falsiroseomonas oryziterrae | reverse complement strand
GGCAGCGGCGCCGCGACCTCGCGCTGCGCCGGCGCGGGCGCGGCGGCGCCCGCGCCGCCGTTCAGCTCGGCGATCGGCGTGTTCACGGAGACAGCCTCGGTGCCCTCGGGCACCAGGATCTTCGTCAGCGTGCCCTCGTCCACGGCTTCCACTTCCATCGTCGCCTTGTCGGTCTCGATCTCGGCGATCACGTCGCCGGCACGCACGGCGTCGCCCTCCTTCTTGAGCCAGCGGGCGAGCTTGCCCTCCGTCATGGTGGGCGAGAGGGCAGGCATCAGGATCTGCGTCATGGCTCAGCGCGCCTCGATCAGCACGTCGGTATAGAGCTCGGCCTCGTCCGGCTCCGGCGAGGTCTGGGCGAAGTCCGCGCTGTCCTGGACGATCGCCTTCACCTCGTCGTCGATGACCTTCAGCTCGGCCTCGGTCACGCCGTAGCCCTCGAGCAGCAGCTTGCGCGCCGTGTCGATGCAATCCGACTGCTCGCGCATCTTCTGCACCTCCTCCCGCGTCCGGTACTTGGCCGGGTCGGACATGGAGTGGCCGCGGTAGCGGTAGGTCTTCATCTCGAGCAGGTACGGCCCGTTGCCGGCGCGGCAATGCGCGACCGCGCGCTCGCCGGCCTCGCGCACCGTGGTGACGTCCATGCCGTTCACCTGCTCGCCCGGGATGCCCCAGGGGGAGCCGTTCTTCGACAGGTCCTTCGACGCGCTGGCGCGGTCCACCGAGGTGCCCATGCCGTACTTGTTGTTCTCGATCACGAAGATGACCGGCAGCTTCAGCAGCGCCGCCAGGTTGAAGCTCTCATAGACCTGGCCCTGGTTCGACGCGCCCTCGCCGAAATAGGTGACGGAGACGTTGTCGTTGCCGCGGTACCAGTTGGCGAAGCCGAGCCCGGCGCCGAGCGCGACCTGGGCGCCGACGATGCCGTGGCCGCCATAGAAGCCCTTCTCGCGGGAGAACATATGCATGCTCCCGCCCTTGCCCTTGGAATAGCCGCCGATGCGCCCGGTCAGCTCCGCCATCACGCCGCGCGCCTCCATGCCGGTCGCCAGCATGTGTCCGTGGTCACGATAGGAGGTGATGACCTGGTCGCCGGGCTTGAGGCACATCTGCAGGCCGACCACGACGGCTTCCTGGCCGATGTAGAGGTGGCAGAAGCCGCCGATGAGGCCCATGCCGTAGAGCTGACCGGCCTTCTCCTCGAAGCGGCGGATCAGCAGCATGTCGCGATAGGCGCGCATCATCTGGTCGCGGTCCATCGCCGGGGCCGCGCCCTTGCGCGGCTTCCTGCTGGCGGCTTCGGCCATGCCTTCCTCCTTGGCGAGCTTAGCTGGGTCGGTCTACGCAACCGCGCGAAGGCACGCAAGGTCGCTCCGCGCGCAGAAAACCCTTATTGTGCAATGCAATAGTTGAATTAATCAGATTATGGTTAAGCGGCGATCAGGTCTGCGGAGCCTGCATGGCACGACCGGATCAGCGCCCTGCCATGAAGCGCGATCGCCAAGCCGCCAGGGCCCGCCGCGCCACCGCCTCCGCCCCCGGCGCCACCGGGACCCTGATACAGAATTCACCCCAATCGCCCGATGGGGCGGCGAAGCGGGAAAAGGCGCCGATCCGGGCGTGGTAGACGCCGCGGATCTCGATGCAGGGCGGGGGGCCATCCATCCAGCGCAGATGCGTCACGCCCTTCGCGGCGAAGGCCGGGATATGGAAGAAGGTCGGGCCGACCTGCACGGCATCCTCCCCGACCGCCACCCGGACCGGCCCGCCCTGCCAGACGTCCACGAGATTGAAGGGTAGTTCGCCCTGCGTCCGCAGGCTCGCCTCCGACGCCACGAAGTCCCGCCAAGTCGAGGCGGGGACCCGCCAGCGCCCGATCATCCCGGCCCCGCCGGCCAGCCGCGCCGCTCGCCGCCCGTCGAGGTGAAAGCGGAGCGCGAGGGCAAGGCCGCAGGCACCGAGGAAGAAGCCGAGGACGAAGGCGACACCCTCCCGCTGCGGGACATTCCCGCCCAGCACCTGCCACAGCCCGTGACGCCCGGCGACGACGCCCATCAAGACGAGGCCGGCCAGCCCCACGCCAAGCGCGATCGCCCGCCTGCGCAGCACGTTGCCGCGCGTGCCCGGATTGCCGATCAGCTCCGCCATGAGCGACCACGCGGCATGGACATCGCGCGCGGCCTTCGCTGCGTCGTCGAACGGGACGCGCAGCCGGGCGCCACGCAGACCGCCCACCTCGCCGCCCCGCGGCGCCACCGCGCTCACCTCGATCACGAGGGGCGGTCCGGCCAGCCAGCGCACGCGCGAGACCTGGCCGAGCAGCGGAAGGGCGTGGAAGTCCTCGCCAACCAGCACGCCGTCGCGCGTCGCCCGGCACGCCAGCCCTTGCGGCGGACACGCCATCGTCGTGTCGAGCTGGTTGGCGCCCCAGCCGGCGTCTCCCACACGCCGCTCCTCGGCGAGGAAGGCCGCTCAGGCTTCTGGCGTCACGGTCCACTCCGCCACGACATCGGTCGCGGCCCGGAAGCGCGCCAGCGCGCGCACCTCGAGATTTGACCAGATGGCGAGGATCAGGCCGACGACGGCCGTGTTGGCCACGACGAAGAGCAGGACGCCGTCGAAGGGGATCCGCACCCAGGCCGGCCAGGCGGTTGCCGCCCCCGTCAGGCCGAGAAGCGTGACGCCGGCCCCGACGAGCCAGACGAGTCCGGCGGCGAGAAGGAAGAGGTTGCGGCGCCGTGCCGCCGCGCTCCGCCCCGCCATGCGGCCGCTAGAAGAGACGGCGCTCCGGGCCGTAGGGGATCACGATCTCGTCCCGGCCGACCATGTTCAGCAGCTGTCGCGCACGCTCGTCGAGCTGGTCCCGGTCGAGCCGGTCGCCGCGCAGGCCCTGCACGCGGCGCTCCATCGCCGCCAGTTCGGCCTGCACACGCTCGCGCTCGGCGTTCGCCTCGGCGATCTGGACGATGCGCTGGTCCTTGGCGATCAGCCCGCGCTCGCCGTGGATGGCGTGCCACACGAAGTAGCCGCAGCAGGCGAGGAACAGGACGGGCAGCGCAGCCGCGCGCAGCCGGCGCCCGATCCAGGCGCCGATGCCGTCCCGCTGCTCGAAGCGATCCTCGTCCCCCAAGAGCCGAGCCCCCCAGCCCGCGCGCCGCATCGGGTCCCCCGACCCGCAGCGCTCCTGCAAGGAATCAGAGCGCGCGCGTCGTGTCCAGACGAAAGCGCCGACGGACGCGCAATTTACTTCGTGATGGTCAGCGGATCAGCGCCGAACCGCCGCGCGCCCGCCGTAGCGCGCCGCCGGGCCGAGTTCCTGCTCGATGCGGATCAGACGGTTGTACTTCGCCGTGCGATCGGAGCGCGACAGCGAGCCGGTCTTGATCTGCCCGCAATTGGTCGCGACGGCGAGATCGGCGATCGTCGAATCCTCGGTCTCGCCCGAGCGGTGGCTCATCACCGCGCGGTAGCCGGCGCGATGCGCGGTCTCCACCGCCTCCAGCGTCTCGGTCAGCGTGCCGATCTGGTTCACCTTCACCAGGATCGCGTTGCCGGTCGCGGAGTCGATGCCGCGCCGCAGGCGCTCGGTGTTGGTGACGAAGAGGTCGTCGCCGACCAGGTTGACCTTGCCGCCAAGCCTGTCGGTCAGCAGCTTCCAGCCAGCCCAGTCGTCCTCGGACATGCCGTCCTCGATCGAGACGACGGGCCACTTGGCGCAGAGCGCGGCCAGGTAGTCCACCATGCCGGCGGAATCGAGCGTCTTGCCCTCGCCCGCCATGGCGTACTTGCCGTCGTGGAAGAACTCGGTGGAGGCGCAGTCGAGGGCGAAGACGATGTCCTCGCCAACCCGGTGGCCGGCCGCCTCGCAGGCGCGGGCGATGAAGGACAGCGCCTCGTCGGCGCTGCCGATGTTCGGCGCGAAGCCGCCCTCGTCGCCGACATTGGTGTTGTGGCCGGCGTCGTGCAGCGCCTTCTTGAGCTGCGCGAAGACCTCCGAGCCGATGCGCACTGCATCGGCCATGGTGCCGGCAGCGACCGGCATGATCATGAATTCCTGGATGTCGATCGGATTGTCCGCGTGCTTGCCGCCGTTGATGATGTTCATCATCGGCACCGGCAGGGTGCGGGCGAAGACGCCGCCGACATAGCGGTAGAGCGGCATGCCGAGATGCGCCGCCGCCGCCTTCGCGGTGGCGAGGCTGACGGCCAGGATCGCATTCGCGCCGAGGCGCGACTTGTTCGGCGTGCCGTCGAGCTCGAGCATGGTCTCGTCGATCTTGACCTGGTCGGTCGGGTCCATCCCGCCGATCGCGTCGAAGATCTCGCCCTCGACATTGGCGACCGCCTTGAGCACGCCCTTGCCGCCGTAGCGCGCCTTGTCGCCGTCGCGCAGTTCCACCGCCTCATGCGCGCCGGTGGAGGCGCCGGAGGGGACCATGGCGAGGCCGCGCGCCCCGGTGTCGAGCACCACCTCCGCCTCGACGGTCGGGTTGCCGCGGGAATCGAGCACCTCGCGGGCGACGATGTCGGCGATGGCGGCCATTGGGGGCTCCGGCGGTTCTGTCCGCGCGGCGATTAGCCCTGCCCCGCCGGCCCGGCAAGGGCGGCGGGCCGGCGCTCACCGGCGGTTGCGCGTCAGTTCTTCCGGCCGAGCCCGCCGCCGGCCAGCAGCGTGACCAGCAGGCCGAGCATCAGCGCCATGGTCACGCCGAGGGTGCCGAAGAAGATGCCGGCGAGGATCGTCAGGACGACCGTCGCCCCCATCCCATAGGCGAAACGCCGCAGCCGGGCCTTCTCGTCCATCAGACCAGCCGCGCCTGGCGGACCGCCGCGCCGATGAAGCCCCGGAACAGCGGATGCGGCTCGAAGGGCTTCGACTTCAGCTCGGGGTGGAACTGCACGCCGATGAACCAGGGATGCTCCGGCCGCTCGACGATCTCGGGCAGCGTGCCGTCGGGCGACATGCCGGAGAAGCGCAGGCCCACATCCTCCAGCCGGTCCTTGTAGTTCACGTTGACCTCGTAGCGGTGGCGGTGCCGTTCCTTGATCTCCGACGCGCCGGCATAGACCTCGCGCACCAGCGAATCCTCGGCCAGCCGCGCCGGATAGGCGCCGAGCCGCATCGTGCCGCCCAGGTCGCCGCCGGCCGCGCGGCGCTCCACCTCGTTGCCGCGGGTCCATTCCGTCAGCAGCCCGACCACCGGCTCGGCGCAGGGGCCGAACTCGGTGGAGGAGGCGCCCTTCAGCCCGGCCTGGTTCCGCGCCGCCTCGATCACCGCCATCTGCATGCCGAAGCAGATTCCGAAGAAGGGCACCTTCCGCTCGCGCGCGAAGCGCACCGCCTCGATCTTGCCCTCGGTGCCGCGCTCGCCGAAGCCGCCGGGGACCAGGATGCCGTGCACGCCCTCGAGCCGCTTCACGGCCTCGGCGTCGCCATCCTCGAAGATCTGGCTGTCCACCCAGTCGAGCCGCACCTTCACGTTGTGCGCGATGCCGCCATGGGTCAGGGCCTCGGCCAGCGATTTGTAGCTGTCGAGCAGGTTCGTGTACTTGCCGACGACGGCGATCGTGACCTCGCCCTCCGGATGGCGGATGCCCTGCACGATGCGCTCCCAGCGCTTCATGTCCGGCTCGCCATAGACCGAGAGGTTGAAGTGCCGCAGCACTTCGCGGTCGAGGCCTTCCTCGTGGTAGCTGATCGGCACCGCGTAGATGCTGTCGGCGTCCAGCGCCGGGATCACGCTCTCGGGCCGCACGTTGCAGAAGAGCGCGATCTTGCGCCGCTCGTTCTCCGGGATCGGGCGGTCGCAGCGGCAGAGCAGGATCTGCGGCTGGATGCCGACGCCAAGCAGTTCCTTCACCGAATGCTGTGTCGGCTTGGTCTTCAGCTCGCCGGCCGAGGGGATCCAGGGCACCAGCGTCAGGTGCACGAAGAGGCTGCGCTGCGGCCCGAGTTCGTTCGCCAGCTGCCGGATCGCCTCCAGGAAGGGCAGCGACTCGATATCGCCGACGGTGCCGCCGACCTCGACGATGACGAAGTCGTAGCTGTCGGTCTCTGCCTGGATGACGTCCTTGATCTTGTCGGTGATGTGCGGAATGACCTGCACGGTCCCGCCGAGGTAGTCGCCGCGGCGCTCCTTCGCGATCACCTCGGAATAGATGCGCCCCGTGGTCCAGTTGTCGGCCTTCGCCGCATGGACGCCGGTGAAGCGCTCGTAGTGGCCGAGGTCGAGGTCGGTCTCCGCCCCGTCGTCGGTCACGAAGACCTCGCCGTGCTGGTAGGGGCTCATCGTCCCCGGATCGACGTTCAGATAGGGATCGAGCTTGCGCAGGCGGACCTTGTAGCCGCGCGCCTGCAGGAGCGCCCCGAGGGAGGCCGCTGCGATACCCTTGCCGAGCGAGGAGACCACGCCGCCGGTGATGAAGACGAACCGCGTCATGGGAGCCCGTCATACCCCGCCGGCGCGGGGGCGCAAACCCGTGTGGCGCGGGAAGTTGCCATGCGGCGACGCGGAGGCGACGCCGCGCCGACTCAGTTCGTCGGCACGGTGGGCAGCGGCGGCAGAGCGGGCACGCCCGGCGCCGGGGCCGTGCTCGCCGGGCCGGGCGCGTCGAGAATGGAACCGCGCGGCCGCTCGCCCTTGCCGAGCATCGCCAGCGCCAGCGCCAGGACGAAGAAGGCGGTGCCCAGAATGGCGGTGGTGCGGGTCAGCAGGTTGGCCGTCCCGCGCCCGGTCATGAACGAGCCCATCCCCTGGGAGGAGCCGATGCCGAGCCCGCCGCCCTCGCTCCGCTGCACCAGGATGACCCCGATGAGCGCAAGGGTGACGAGCAGGAACAGGACGAGCAGGACGGTGGTCATGACCAGCGCTATCTAGAGCGTCCCGCCCCGGAAAGCCAGCCGGCGCTACCCGGCGGCCTTGGCGATGGCCAGGAAGTCCGCCGCCACCAGGCTCGCGCCCCCGACCAGCCCGCCATCGACATTCGGCAGGGCCAGGATCGCGGCCGCGTTGCCCGGCTTCATGGAGCCGCCATAGAGGATGCGCATCCCCTGCCCCGCCGCCCCGAAACGGGCCGCGAGGCGCGCCCGGATCACGGCGTGGATGGCGCCGATGTCGGCCTCGGTCGGCGTCCGGCCGGTCCCGATCGCCCAGACGGGCTCATAGGCCACCACACCGGCGAAACCCTCGGGCAGGGAGCCGGCCAGTTGCCGCTCGACCACCGCCTCGGCCTGGCCGGCCAGCCGCTCGGCCTCCGTCTCGCCGACGCAGACGATCGGCACGAGGCCCGCAGCGGCGGCTGCCTCGGCCTTCGCGCGGACGACGGCATCGGTCTCGCCATGGTCGGCCCGCCGCTCGGAGTGGCCGAGGATGACATGCGTCGCCCCGGCATCGCGCAGCATCGGTGCCGAGACGTCGCCGGTATGCGCCCCCTTGGCCGCCGCGTGGCAATCCTGCGCCCCCACCGCGACCGCGCCGCCGCCGAGCAGGCGGGCCACCGCAGCGACATGCAGGAAGGCCGGACAGACCAGCAGGTCGGCCGGCAGCCCGGCGGCGCCGTCGCGCACCGCGCCGGCCAGCGCCTCCGCCTCGGCCATGCTGCCGTGCATCTTCCAGTTGCCCGCGATCAGCGGCCGCACGCCTGGGGTCATCGAGCCCACCTCCCGTCCCGCCCGGCTACCAACCGCCGCGGAGGCTGGCAACGGGCGGGGGTCTGCGCTACGCCGCGGGCATGATCACCTGGTTCCGAAACCTGGCGAAGTCCTGGGTCGCCAAGGTCCTGTTCGTGCTCCTGATCATTTCTTTCGCGATCTGGGGCATCGAGGACGTCGTCCGCAACCTCTTCCGGGAGACGGAGGTGGTGCGGATGGAAGGCGCCGGCATTCCGGTCGAGGAAGCGCAGGCCGCGGCCCGCAGGGAGCTGCAGCGGGTCCAGCGCCAGCTCGGCCCGGATTTCGAGGCGAGCCCGCAGATCCGCGAGCTGATCGCGCGCCAGGCCATGGAGACGCTGATATCGGAGCGCGCGCAGCGCCTGGAGGCCGCGCGCCTCGGCGTCGCCGCGCCGGATGCACAGGTGGCCGACTATGTCCGGTCGATCCCGAGCTTCCAGATCGGCGGCCAGTTCAACCGGGTCTTCCTCGACCAGTTCCTCCGGCAGAGCGAGATGACGGAGGCGATGTTCCTCCAGGTCGTGCGCGACGACATCCAGCGCATGCAGCTCGTCGGCGCGGTGCGCGCCGGGGCCGCGGCGCCCGACAGCCTCGCGCGCGCCATCTTCGCCTTCGAGCGCGAGCGGCGTGTCGCCCAGCTCGTCGAGCTGCCGCTGCTGGAGGCGCCAGAGCCGGAGGCGCCGACCGAGGCGCAGCTCACCCGCTTCCATGCCAACAATCCCGACCGCTTCTCGACGCCGGAGCTGCGCGAGGCGACGCTCGCGGTGCTGTCGGCCGAGACCCTGGCCGACCAGGTCGAGGTGACGGAGGAGGAGCTGCGCGCCGCCTTCGACGCGCGCCGCGGCCAGTTCGAGACGCCGGAGCGGCGCGAGCTGGAGCAGGCGCTGCTGCCGACCGAACAGGCGGCGCGGGACCTCGCCGCGGCCTGGGGCGGCAATCCCGATTTCGCCGCCGCCACGCAGGCGGCGCAGGCGGCGGGCGGCAGCGCGCTCTCGCTCGGCAGCGTCACGCGCGACGACCTGCCGGTGCCCG
>NZ_JAKJIB010000151.1 GCF_021864505.1 Falsiroseomonas oryziterrae | reverse complement strand
CCGCCCCGCGCTGCCCTGCCTTGGCTTCGCCAAGGCAGCCGGACCGGAGCCGGAAGGATCGGCGCCAATCCGGGGCCCCCGCGACAACGCGCAGCGTTGTCGCGGGGATTTCGCTGGGGCGGGCGTCAGCCCGCCATCGCCTCTTCCTTCTTCTTGCGCATGTTGGGCAGCAGCATCGTCAGCAGCGCGATCGCGCCGATACCAAGCAGCGTGGCCGAGATGGGGCGCTCGATGAAGACGGAGGGATCGCCGCGCGACAGCAGCATGGCGCGCCGCAGATGCTCCTCCATCATCGGGCCGAGCACGAAGCCGATCAGCATCGGCGCCGGCTCCAGCCGCAGCTTGCTGCAGAGATATCCGAAGATGCCGAACAGCAGCGTCTGGTAGACGTCGAAGACGTTGTTGTTGATCGAGTAGACGCCGATCGAGCAGAAGATCAGGATCGACGGATACAGGAACTTGTAGGGCACCTGCAGCAGCTTCACCCAGATGCCGATCATCGGGAGGTTGATGATCAGCAGCATCAGGTTGCCGATCCACATGGACGCGATCAGGCCCCAGAAGAGGTCGGGCTGCGCTTCCACCATGCGCGGGCCCGGCTGGATGCCCTGGATGATCAGCGCGCCGACCATCAGCGCCATGACCGCGTTGGCCGGGATGCCGAGGGTCAGCAGCGGGATGAAGCTGGTCTGGGCGGCGGCATTGTTCGCAGCTTCCGGACCCGCCACGCCCTCGATCGCGCCGGTGCCGAACTCGTGCCGGCCCTTCGACACGCGGCGCTCCATCATGTAGCTGCCGAAGGCCGCGAGCGAGGCGCCGCCGCCCGGCAGGATGCCGAGCGCGGAGCCGAGCACCGTGCCGCGCAGGACCGACGGCGTGGCGCGCTTCCACTCTTCCTTCGTCAGGAACAGGCTGCCCACCTTGGAGGACAGCACGTTCCGCGACTCAGGCCGCTCGAGGTTCAGGATGATCTCGGCGATGCCGAACATGCCCATCGCGATCGAGACGAAGCCGATGCCGTCCGACAGTTCCGGGATGCCGAAGGTGAAGCGCTGCTGGCCGGTCTGCACGTCGGTGCCGACGAGGCCGAGGGCGACGCCGAGCACCACCATGCCGATCGCCTTGATCACCGAGCCCTGCGCGAGCACCGCCGAGATGATCAGGCCGAGCAGCATCAGGGAGAAGTAGTCGGCGGGGCCGAAGCTCAGCGCCACCTGCGTGAGCAGCGGGCCGGAGGCCGCCACCAGCAGGGTGGAGACGGTGCCGGCGAAGAAGCTGCCGATCGCCGCGGTGGCGAGTGCTGCGCCCGCGCGGCCCTTGCGGGCCATCTTGTAGCCCTCGAGCGTCGTGACGACCGAGGACACCTCGCCGGGCAGGTTCAGCAGGATCGAGGTGGTGGAGCCGCCATACTGCGCGCCGTAGTAGATGCCGGCGAGCATGATGATGGCGGTCGTCGCCGGCTGGCCGAAGGTGATCGGCAGCAGCAGCGAGATGGTGGCCACCGGGCCGATGCCCGGCAGGACGCCGATCGCCGTGCCGATGACGCAGCCGAGCAGCGCGAAGAGCAGGTTCTCGAAGCTGAGCGCGACGCTGAAGCCGTGCGCCAGGTTGGTGATGAGAAGGTCCATTTTCGATCTCTCCGCGTCGGCGCGTCAGCGGACCAGGAACACGGGCCAGAGCGGCACGCGGATGTCGAGCTCGCGGATGAACACCCACCAGCAGAGCACGCAGAGGAAGATGATCATGCCGACCACGCCCTTCACCCGATGCGTCGGCTCGGCAAGCGAGGCCACCGCGACGGTCGCGACGATCGACGCCATCAGGCCGAACTGCTCGAGCATCAGGCCGAACATGGCCATGCCGGCGTGGACGAGGCCGATCGGCCGCCAGCCCGGTGCGATCGACACCGCGAGGCAGCCCGCGAGCAGCCCGAAGCCGAGCGGATACCAGCCGGAGAAGCCGACGGCGGCGGCGATCGGGTAGATGACGAAGCAGGCCAGGATGCCGAAGGGCACCGCCATGATCTCGAGCTTCGTCCAGCGGTCCAGCGGGTCGGGACCGTTGAAGAGCCCCGCGATCATCACGATCGCGCCGAGCCCGCCGAGCAGCCAGAAGGTGAGCATCGGCATGTAGCCCGGCCCCATCCGCCGCGCCGTGCCGAGCGTATGGTCCTGGTTCAGCCAGAGGCCGATCAGCGCGAGGAGGAGGAGCATGCCTCCTCCGATCAGGTCCTTGGTATTCAGTCGCATCGCACCCTCGTCCCCAGCCGGCTCACGCCGGCACCCGTCCGTCCGCTCCGGCCCGGTGGCGTCCCCGGCGGTCTGTCGCCGCCTCGTTACCCCTCCGCCCGCTCCTCCACAAACCCGTCCCTCACGCAACCGTGAGCGACATCAGCGCGCCGTCTCGCATGCGCCACCCGACCGACGCAAGCGTCCGGCCCGTTCCCGGCCTAATCCACTGTGGCGCCGGAGGCGCGCACCACCGGCCCCCAGCGATCGAGTTCCTCCGCCACGAAGCGGGCGAAGGCATCGGGCGTCATGTCGCCCGGGCTGCCGCCCAGCTCGGCAAAGCGTGCGCGCGATTCGGGCGTCGAGATCACCGCCATCACCTCGCGATGGATCCGCTCCACCACCGGCGCCGCCATGCCGGCCGGGCCCGAGAGGGCGAACCACGACGTGCTGACCAGGTCGAAGCCCTGCTCGCGGAAGGTCGGCACGTCGGGGAAGGCGGGATGGCGCGCGTCGCTCGACATCGCGATGGCGCGCACGCTGCCCTGGCGGATGTGTCCGGCCGCCGACGGCAGGCTGTCCGACATCATCGGCACCTGGCCCGCGATCACCGCCGTCATCGCCGGGCCGGCGCCGCGGAAGGGGACATGCGTGTACTCGATGCCCACCTGCTGCGCGAAGCGCACGATCAGCAGGTGGTTCGACGATCCGGAGCCGGAGGAGGCCATGTCGAGCCCGCCGCGCCGTCCGCGCGCCATCCGCACCAGCTCCTGCAGGTTCGTGATGCCGCTGTCCCGGTTCACCACCCAGACCGACGGATTGGTGATGACCATCGCGATGTGGGTGAAGCTGCGCACCGCGTCGTAGCGCAGGTTGCGGTACAGATGCGGGCTGATCGCGTGGCTCGCGATGTTGCTCATCACCAGCACCTGCCCGTCGGGCGGCGCGTCGGCGACCAGCTGGCTGCCGGTGGTCGCGCCCGCGCCCGGGCGGTTCTCGACCAGCACGGGGACACCGAGGCGCTGCGCCAGCCCGTCCGCCAGGAAGCGCGCCGAGAGATCGGTGCTGCCGCCGGGCGCGAAGGGGACGACGATGCGGACGGGGCCGTTCGGCCAGGATTGCGCGCGCAGGGCCGCGGGCGCCGCCAGCAGGGCGGGCACGGCGAGAAGGGCGGAGCGTCGCGCAATCTGGTGCGTCATGTACGGTCCCGGACGTTGCCACGGCGTATGGCACGCGCTTTCAGACACTTGCAAGCCGGGTGCCGGCCGCTCGCCTTGCCATGACCACTTCTTCACCCGAGACTGCCCTGCATGGCCCCGCCCGACCTGCCGAACGACCGCAGCAACGATCCCGGACGCCGCATCCGCGACGCCGCCGAGCGCCTCGCACCGCACCTCGTCGCGCTGCGCCGCGACATCCACGCGCATCCCGAGCTCGCCTTCGAGGAAACACGCACCGCGGGCATCGTCGCCGCCGAACTCGCGCGGCTGGATATTCCGCACCGCACCGGCCTCGGCCGCACCGGCGTGCTCGGCGTGATCGAGGGCGGGCGGCCAGGCCCGACGCTCGCCATCCGCGCCGACATGGACGCGCTGCCGATCCACGAGGAGACCGGCCTCGACTACGCCTCTACCATTCCAGGGAAGATGCATGCCTGCGGGCACGACATCCACACCGCGACGCTGCTCGGCGTCGGCGCGCTGCTGAAGGACCTCGCGCCGATGCTGGCGGGCCGCGTGCTGCTGGTCTTCCAACCGGCGGAAGAGGTGCTGGAGGGCGCGGCCGCGATGATCGCCGACGGCGCGGCGGATGGCGTGGACATGGCGCTCGGCTTCCACAACCAGCCTGACATGCCGGTCGGCCGCTTCGGCTTCGCGCGTGGCGCCTGCCTCGCCGCCTCCGACCGCTTCGATCTCGAGATCCGCGGCAAGTCCGGCCATGCCGCGCATCCTTATGCCGCGGTGGACCCGATCGTCGCGGCCTCGGCCTTCGTCGCGCAGGTGCAGACGGTGGTGAGCCGCGAGATCAAGCCGATCCACCCCGCCGTCGTCACCATCGGCAGCTTCCAGGGCGGCACCACCTACAACATCATCCCCGAGCGCGTGCATCTGAAGGGCACGGTGCGAACCCTGCATGCGGACGCGCGCGACGCCGCGGAGGCCGCGATCCGGCGCCTGGCCGAAGGGCTGCAGGCGACGATGCGCGTGCGCTGCACGCTCGACTACCAGCGCAAGGTGCCGCCGCTGGTGAACGACGACCGCGTGCTGGAGCCCGCGCTCGCCGCCGTGCGCGCGCAATTCGGGGAGGTGGTGGACGAGGGCGAGCCCAGCATGGGCGCCGAGGACTTTGCCGAATTCGCCGCCCGCGCGCCCGCCTTCCAGTTGCGCATCGGCAGCGGCGCGCCCGGCCGCGACGACCGCCTGCACAATGCCGGCTACCAGCCCGACGAGCGCTGCATCCCGCTCGGCGTCCAGGCCCTGACCCGCGCCGCCGTCGAGATGCTGTCGTGACGCGCCTCCCACCCGCGCCGTCCGGCTCCCTCTCCCGCTTGCGGGGGAGGGTCGGGGTGGGGGTTCGTGAATCAGCGCAGCATCGTCCCGGCGCCTGAGGCACCATGAAACTCACCATCTACGGCGCCGGCGCGATCGGCGGCCACGTCGCCGCCCGGCTGCATCGCGGCGGCGCGCGGGTCTCGCTGATCGCGCGCGGCGCGCATCTCGCCGCGATCAAGGCCAGTGGCCTCACCGTCCACACGCCCGACGGCGTCGTCGAGGCCCGCATCCCCGCCACCGACAACCCCGCCGACCTCGGCCCGCAGGACGCGGTGATCGTCACGGTGAAGACGCCCGCGCTGCCCTCCGTCGCCGCCGGCATCGCGCCGCTGCTCGGCCCCCACACGCCGGTGCTCTTCGTCATGAACGGCATCCCCTGGTGGTACTTCGACCACCATGGCGGCCCGCATGACGGGCTGCGCCTGCCCGAGGCCGATCCCGGCGACGCGCTGCGCCACGCCGTCGGAATCGCGCGCACGCTCGGCGGCGTCGTCTATTCGGCTTCCGAGGTCTCGGCGCCCGGCGTGGTGCATTGCGAGCGCGGCAACAGCCGGCTGATCCTCGGCGAGCCCGACGGGCGGATCACCGACCGTGCGAAGGCGATCGCCGCCGCCCTCGAGGCCGGCGGCATGACCGCGTCCGTCTCGCCCGACATCCGCACCGAGGTCTGGGCCAAGCTGCTCGGCAATCTCGGCTCCGGTCCGCTCTGCATCCTCACGCGCATGGGCGTGCGCGACACCTATGCCGACCCGCTGCTGCGCGAGGCCGCCTGGCGCAGCGCGGAGGAGGGCAGGGCGATCGCCGCCGCGCTCGGCCGCCCCTTGCCGCCCGAGAGTTCGGAGCGCGTGCGCAACGCGACCATGGCGCACAAGCCCTCGATCCTGCAGGACCTGGAGCTCGGCCGCCCGATGGAGCTCGACACGCTGTTCGGCCTGCCGCTGAAGCTCGCGCGGATTGCCGGCGTGCCGACGCCGCAGCTCGACCTGCTGGTCGCGCTCGCGAAGCAGGCCGCGCGCGCGAAGGGCCTCTATCCGCCCATCGCGTAGGGCAGCGGCGCGAGGTCGGGCGCAACCCAGCCGCGCCGCGCCGTGGGCGAGAACAGCACGCCCTCCGACCAATGCGGCGCCATCACCCGCTTCCCCGCGCCGAGCGGCCCGGCGAGCAGCGCATTCACCCGCGCATGCGGCGGCAGCGTGCGGTCGTCCTTCGACAGGGCGTCGCGGATCGCGGCGAGGAAGAAGCGAGTGATCGTCTCGTGGTAGCCGCGCGTGTCGCTGTTCGGCACGCCATGGCTCTCGTTCAGCCGCCGGATCAGCCCCGGCAGCGCCTGGCCCGCATCCATCCCCGGCCGCAGCAGGATCAGTCCGGCCGTCGCCGCCAGGTGCCCCGCATGCGTCCAGCGCGCCTTCGGCAGTGTCGCATCCAGCAGCGCCGCCACATGCGCCTCCAGCGCGGCGTCGTCCTCGAAGATCATGCGCTCTCCCGCGGCAGGTCGGTCTGTCCCAGCACCCAGCCCTCCCAGCGCCGCACCCAGGGATCGTCCGGCACATGGTCCGGCCGCGCACCCTCCAGCACGGCGACGAGGTTGAGCAGGCCGAGCACGCTGTCCAGCCGGTCCTCGCCCGCCGCATCCGCGCCGAACCCGTCCGCGATCATCGCCGACAGCGCGCGCGACGGCCGCACGGAAAGCCGCGCCATCGCCGCGTGCAGCGCATCCGCCAGCGCGAGCCGCGGCGCCTGCGCCCGCTTGCTGCCGGGCATGCGCAAGCCCAGTTGCCGGAGCGCCTCGGCCGGATAGACCTCGGCCATCGCCACGCGCCCGGGCGCGAGCAGCGTGTGGATCGGCCCGGCGAAGGGCCAGAGCGACACCGGCGCGCCCGCCGCGAGGCTCGGCGCGAGCCAGTCCCGCCACGCCGCGATCGCCGCCTTGCCCGACTGGTTGGCACCCAGCGTCCAGAACACCGGCGCGCCGGCCGGCCGCGCGGCGGTCGCACGGTCGCACCACCGCGACAGATCCGCGGCGCAGGAAAGTCCCAGCGCCGCCGCGTGACTCGCCCGCGTCATCCCCTTCACCCCGCGCGCCGGATAGAAGGGCCGCGCCGCCGAGACGGTGCCGAGCGTCGCGCTGACCTCGAAGAACCCCGGATCGCGCGCCAGCCCCGCCAGCAGCGCCGGGAAATCGGGCTCCGCCCGCCCCGCCGCCCAGCCCCGCGGTACACCGAGCGGCAGGTCGAGCCCGAGCGCCGCCGGCCCGCCGTCCGCAATCAGTTCTGGGATCAGCGCGTCGGTGTCGCCGACCAGCCGCGGCGCCTCCGCCCCCCAGCCGCGCGCGCCGCGCCGCGCGACGCAGATCCACCGCTTGCGCGGATCCAGGCTCCAATCCGCATGCGCCGCCAGCAGACTCCCTCCCCCGTTGACGGGGGAGGGGCGGGGTGGGGGTTCGTGACTCAGCGCAACGCCTCCACCCGCACCACGCCGCTACGCGCCCTCATACGCGCTGTCGAAGAACGCCCGCTCCAGCGTCGCCGCGCGCGTGAACAGCGCCCGCACCCGCGCGCGCCCCGCGTCATCCAGCGCCGCCACCTCGCGATCCAGTGCCGCGCGCAGCCCCTCCACGAAGCCCTCGAAATAGGGGCTCGCATGCAGATCCACCCATTCCGCGCACCAGAAGGGCTCGGCAGGCCGCGTGTCGCGTGCTGGGCGCGCCCAGCTCAGATAGACCCACTCCGCCACGCACAGCACCGCCAGCTGGTCGGCATGATGCGGGCTCTCGGCCGCCTCGCGCATCAGGTCGCGGAAACCGCGCGCGGCGTCCGACAGCGGCGGGTCGCGGCGCAGCGCATCCGGCACGCCGAGCGCGTCGAAGGATCGCACGAAATAGGTGTTCTCCTCCGAGCACACCAACCCCATGAACCGCCCGAGCGGCAGCCGGTCCGCCAGCGTCGGCGCGGTGTGGATCGCGCGCCCGAGCAGCGCCACGAAGGTCCCGATGAACTGGTAGTCCTGCACCAGGTAGCGGCGCATCACCGTGGGCTCGACCGCGCCCGCGTTGCACTCCACGCCGAAGCGGTGCCCTGTGGCCGCGCTCCAGTCCGGCTCGGCGCAGGCCCGCAGCCACTCGGTCGGCCGCGCGCCGGGATGCGCCGCGCGAAACTCCGGCCAATCCGTAGCGCTCATTCCGCCATCTCCTCCAGGCCGCGGCTCATGCCATATTGGCAGGGCTCACGGGAGAGACCGATGGACCATCCCCCCGCCGCCGTCGCCCGCGCCGCGCTCGAGCCGATCCGCGGCCAGGACGTGCTGCACCCGGACGGCCAGTATTCCGCGCTCGCCAAGTGGTTCCACTGGATCACCGTGCCGCTGATGTTCCTCGCCATCGCGACCGGCCTCGTCATCCGCTTCATGAAGGACGACGTGAAGATGGCCTTCTACGCGCTGCACGAGAGCACGGGCCTCATCATCCTGTTCGTCGCCATCCTGCGGCTCGCCTGGCGCGGCTTCAGCGCGCCGCCGGCGCTCCCGGATCACATCCCACCCACGATGCGCCGCGCCGCGTCCGGCGTGCACCACGCGCTCTACGCCGCGCTGATCATCCAGCCGATCCTCGGATTCCTCACCACCAACGCCTATGGCTTCCCGATGCAGGGTGCGACGGCCTTCCTCGGCTTCATCGACCTGCCGAAATTCATGGAGCCCTGGGAAAGCCTGGCCATCGCGCTTCACTGGGGGCACAGCCTGATCGGCTGGTCGCTGCCCGTGCTGCTCGCGCTGCACATCGGCGGCGCGATCTACCACCACGCGCTGCGCAAGGACGGCACGCTGCTCAGGATGCTCTGATCCTCGGCCAGACCACCGCCCCCAGCGCCAGCCCGGCCGCCGCCAGCAGCCCGAGCACCGCGAAGGCCGCCCCCGTGCCATGCGCCGCGCCGAGCCAGCCGGCCAGCGGATAGGTGAGCAGCCAGCAGGCATGGCTGAGCGCGAATTGCGCCGCGAAGAGTCCGGGCCCTTCGCCCGGCGGCGCGGCCGCCCGCAGCAGCCGCCCCGTCGGCGTGAGCACCAGCCCGTTGCCGAAGCCGAGCAGCGCCCAGAGCGGCAGCAGCCACCCGAGCGCGGGCACGCCGGCCAGCGCGCCGAGCAGCGTCCCGGCCGCGAGCAGGGCCGCGCCCGCCAGCATCACC
>NZ_JAKJIB010000150.1 GCF_021864505.1 Falsiroseomonas oryziterrae | reverse complement strand
GCGACGTAGACCGGCGGCGCGGCAAGGGCCGAGCCGACCACGGCGCCGATGCCCAGGCCGACGATGCCGGCCACGGCCGCGCCGTTGTAGTAGCCGCGGCCGTGGTAGTGCCGCGGCGCGACGTAGCCCCAGCCCGGCCCGCCCCAGCCATGCCCGCGGCGCCAGCCATCGGCCTCGGCCGTCGGCGCGGCCATCATGCCCGCCATCACCATCCCGGCCGCCAGCAGGCCCGTAGCCGCGATCTTCCTCATGGCCCGCATCCCTTCGTGACGCGATTCGATGGTGGCATGGAACGCCGGGATTGCGCCGAGATGATGGCGCCCCCGCCTTCGCGCCTTGCCTTCCCCCGGCATCTGGCGTTCCTGTCGCACAAATGAAAGTTCGTTTCGCGCCCTCCCCGACCGGGCTGCTGCATGTCGGCAATGCCCGCATCGCGCTCGCCAACTGGTGCCTCGCCCGCCGCGCGGGCGGGCGCTTCCTGCTGCGCCTCGACGACACCGACACCGAGCGGTCGAAGCCGGAATACGCCGAAGGGATCGAGGAGGATCTGCGCTGGCTTGGCCTCGACTGGGACGAGTTCCTGAAGCAGACGGACCGGCTGGACCGCTACGCCGCCGCGGCCGAGCGGCTGAAGGCCTCCGGCCGGCTCTACCCCTGCCTCGAGACGGAGGAGGAGCTGGCCTACAAGCGCGAGCAGCGGGTGAAGCAGGGCAAGCCGCCGCTCTACGACCGCGCGGCGCTCAAGATGACCAAGGAGCAGCTCGACCGCGCCATCGCCAACGGCAAGTCGCCGCATTGGCGCTTCCTGCTCTCGGGCGGCTCGGTCGCCTGGCGCGACGGGGTGCTCGGGGACCGCAGCGTGAAGCTCACCAGCCTGTCGGACCCGGTGCTGATCCGCGCCGATGGCAGCTTCCTCTACACCTTCACCTCCGTCGTGGACGACCTCGAGACCGGGATCACCGACGTGATCCGCGGCGAGGACCACGTGACCAACACCGGCATCCAGCTGGACATCCTCGGTGCGCTGGGCGGCAGGCCGGGCGCGATCCGCTTCGCGCACCTTCCGCTGCTGACGGATGCCGATGGCGGGCCGCTGTCGAAGCGCACCGGCAGCGTCGGGCTGCGCCAGCTGCGCCGCGACGGGGTGGAGCCGGCGGCGCTGGCCGGCTACCTCGCCGCGCTCGGGTCCAGCGCCGATCCGGTGCCGGGGATGCCGGCGGAGCTCGCCGGGTCCTACGACCTGGCGAAGATCTCGAAATCCACCGCGCGCTTCGACACCAAGCAGTTGCTCGCGCTGAACCGCAAATACCTGCACGGCGTGTCCTTCGAGGCCGTGAAGGACCGGCTGCCCGACGGGGCGGGGGAGGATTTCTGGCTGGCGGTGCGCGGGAACCTCGATCTCTTTCGCGAAGTCCGCGATTGGTGGGATGTCGTTGCCGGTGATATCGTGCCCGCGGGCGATCCCGCCGACGCCGAACTGCTGCGCGTCGCCGCGGAGACCCTGCCCGAGGAGCCCTGGGATGAGGCCAGCTGGCCGGCCTGGACTGCCGTCGTCGCGGAACGCACCGGCCGCAAGGGCAAGGCGCTGTACCTGCCGCTGCGCCGGGCGCTGACCGGCGAGGATCACGGGCCCGATCTCAAGGCCTTCCTTCCATTGATCGGCCGTGCGCGGGCGCTGCGGCGCCTGCAGCAGGCCGCGAGTGCGACCTGATGGACCTTCATCTCCACAACAGCGCGACGCGCCGCAAGGAGCGCTTCGAGCCGCTCGATCCGCAGCATGTCCGCATGTATGTCTGCGGCCCGACGGTCTATGACCTCGCGCATCTCGGCAATGCGCGTCCGAACGTGGTGTTCGACGTGCTGGCGCGGCTGTTGCGCCGGCTCTATCCGCAGGTCACCTACGCGCGGAACATCACCGACGTCGAGGACAAGATTATCGACCGCGCGCGGGAGAGCGGCGAGCCGATCGAGAGCGTGACCGCACGCACCACCGCCGAGTTCCACCGCGACATGGCCGCGCTCGGCGTGCTGCCGCCCGATGTCGAGCCGCGCGCGACCGGCACCATCCCGGAGATGGTTGCGCTGATCGGGAAGCTGATCGCCAACGGCCACGCCTATGAGGCGCAGGGGCATGTCCTGTTCGCCGTCGCCTCATTCGATCGCTACGGCGCGCTGTCGGGCCGCTCGCGCGACGAGATGATCGCGGGCGCGCGGGTCGAGGTCGCGCCCTACAAGCGCGATCCGGGCGACTTCGTGCTGTGGAAGCCGTCCACGCCCGACCAGCCGGGCTGGGACAGCCCCTGGGGCCGCGGCCGGCCGGGCTGGCACATCGAATGCTCCGCCATGTCCTGGAAGCATCTCGGGCCGGATTTCGACATCCATGGCGGCGGCGCGGACTTGCTCTTCCCGCACCACGAGAACGAGGTGGCGCAGAGCCTCTGTGCGCTGCCCGGCAGCCACTTCGCGCGCTACTGGATGCACAACGGCATGCTGCTCGTGGACCGCGAGAAGATGTCGAAGTCGCTCGGCAATTTCCGCACCGTGCAGGACATCCTGCGGCTCGGCCCCTGGGCGGGCGAGGCGTTTCGGCTGCTGGTGCTGAAGACGCATTATCGCGCCGCGCTGGACTACACCGAGGCGGCGCTGGGAGAGGCGCGGAAGGAGCTCGACCGCTTCTACCGCGCGCTGTCGAAGATGGCGGATGTCGAGCCCTCGGGCGGCGACGCGCCGCATCCGGCGGAGCAGCCGGCCGTGGAGGCGGCGCTGGCCGACGACCTCAACACGCCGCTCGCGCTCGCCTCGCTGCATCACCTGGTCTCGGCGGCGAATACGGCGCTGGAAGCCGGCGACGCCGCCGCGCTCCCGCATCTGAAGGCCCGCATCCTGGCAGCCGGCGAGGTGCTCGGGATCCTGCGCCAGGCGCCGGACGCGTGGTTCCGCGCCGGCGTGCAACTGGACGAGGCGGCGATCGGCGCGGCGATCGCGGCGCGGCTCGCTGCCCGTAA
Source organism: Falsiroseomonas oryziterrae (assembly GCF_021864505.1). Classification (GTDB taxonomy): domain Bacteria; phylum Pseudomonadota; class Alphaproteobacteria; order Acetobacterales; family Acetobacteraceae; genus Falsiroseomonas; species Falsiroseomonas oryziterrae. Next base: position 5,987 of record NZ_JAKJIB010000150.1, on the reverse strand, counting down.
GGCGAAGGACTGGGCGGAGGCCGACCGGATCCGGAAGGAACTCGCCGACCAGGGAATCCTGCTCGAGGACGGGCCGCAGGGCACGACGTGGCGGCGGGCGTGATGCGAACCCTACCCGCCCGCGCCACCGCTCCCTCTCCCGCGAAGCGGGGGAGGGTCGGGGTGGGGGTAAGCCGCGCGCTGTTCGGCTATGACTTCTTCGATCCTGTGCAGCACACCTTCCAGGTTACTCAGCACCTCGTTGTTCCAGAACCGCAGCACGCGCCAGCCGGCCGCAGTCAGCAATGCATCGCGCGCCGCATCGGCGCCGTCCGCGTGCTGCCCGCCATCCAACTCGACGATCAGCCGCACGCCCGGCGCCGCAAGATCCGCGGCGTAGCGCAGCACCGGATGCTGACGTCGGAAAGGTACGCCGAGCGCGTCGTTGCGCAGCGCTTGCCAGAGCCGGTGCTCCGCAAGCGTGGAGTCACGGCGCAGGCGGCGGGCCGTTTGTCGAAAGGGAGCAACCACGTGATGGTTGTACCCCCACCCCAACCCTCCCCCGCAAGCGGGAGAGGGAGCCGGGGCACCCCTCTGCGCGGGCGCCCTTGCCTTCCCATCGTGGGAGACTGCCAAGTCATGGCGGCACCCATGCAAGGAGTCGCCACATGACCCGAATTCTCGCCGTCCTCGTCGCCCTCACCCTCGCCGCGCCCGCCCTCGCCCAGTCCCCACACCAGGGTCACGGCGCGCCGCGCGCGGCGCAGAACGAGCCGGCCTCGACGCGCGAGTTCCGCGCCGCCAACGACCGCATGCACCGCGACATGAACATCCGCTTCAGCGGCAATGCTGACCGCGACTTCGCGGCCGCGATGATCCCGCACCACCAGGGCGCGATCGAGATGGCGCGCATCCAGCTCCGCCATGGCACCGACCCCGAGATGCGGCGCCTGGCGGAGGAGATCATCCGCGCGCAGGAGGGCGAGATCGCGCAGCTCCGCGCCTTTCTTGCGCGCACAGCGCCGGCCAGATGACCGGCGGACGCGGAGAGGGAGGCGCGCCGCTCACGCCGCCGCCGGGCGAAAGCCCGATCGTCGTGCTGGTGCGGCCGCAGATGGCGGCCAATATCGGCACGGCGGCGCGCGCCATGGCGAATGGCGGGCTCTTCCATCTCCGCGTCGTGGCACCCCGCGACGGCTGGCCGCAGCCCAACGCCTATGCCGCCGCATCCGGCGCCGATGCGATCCTCGACGCCGCGCAGGTCTTTCCGGACATCCGCAGCGCGGTGGCCGATTGCCACCGCGTCTTCGGCACCTGCCCGCGCCCGCGCCACGTGATCGTGCCCGTGCGCGACGCGCGCGCGGCGGCCGAGGATTTCCGCGAGATCAACGGTCGCGGCCTGCGGCTTGCCGTGCTGTTCGGGCCGGAACGCGCCGGGCTCGAGGCGGACGACCTCGCGCAATGCGACACGCTGGTGCGCTATCCGCTGAACCCGCAGCACAACTCGCTGAACCTCGCTCAGGCCGTGATGATCCTGGCTTATGAGTGGTGGATGCAGGCCGAGCCCACGCCGCCGCGCCAGCTGCAGACCAACGAGACGCGCATCGCCACCAAGGGCGAATTGGACCTGTTCCTCGACCGGCTGGTGGCCGAGCTCGACGCCGCGGGCTTCCTGCACAACGCGCCGAAGCGGCCCGGCATGGTGCGCAACCTGCGTCACTGGTTCGAACGCGGCGAGGTGACGGAGCAGGAGTTGCGCACGCTGCACGGCGTGGTGACGGAGCTCGCCCGCGGCCGCATGGTGCGCGGCCGCTTCGCCGGCGAGGTCCCGCCCGTCCCTTGGGAGAACCCATGAGCATCCCGCCGCTGCCCGACTTGCGCTTCGTCGAGCTCGACGCCGCCGCGCTCGGCCTTCAGGGCCGTCGCATGTCCTACATGGAAGCGGGCGAGGGGCCGATCCTCTTCGGGCTGCACGGCATCGGCGCGAACAGCATCGGCTGGCGTTTCGTGCTCGACGGCCTCGCGCAGCAGGCGCGAATCATCGCCTGGAACGCGCCGGGCTACCTGCTGTCCGACGGCTTCGTCGCGGAGGCGCCGACGCCCGAGATGTATGCCGACGCCGCCGTCGCGCTTCTGGATGCGCTCGGCATCCAGGGCGCGGTGGATGTCGCGGGCTCCTCCTTCGGCAGCATGCTCGCCGCCTGCCTGGCCGCGCGGCATCCGGGGCGCGTGCGCAGCCTGACGCTGTTCGGCGCCTCGCGCGGCCAGCGCTGGAAGGGCGCGGCCGGGCGCGCGGAGATGATGGCGATGCGCGAGGCCTCGATCGCCGACGGGCCGGTCGCGCTGGCGCGCACGCGCAGCGCGCGGCTGGTCGCGCCCGGCACCGATTCGGCGGTGCTCGAGCTCGTGCGCGGCATGGTCGCGGCGACCGAGCCGCGCGGCTACATGCAGGCGGCGCGCTGCACCGATGCGGTGGACGTGGTCGAGGACTACGCGCCGCGCATCGCCTGTCCCACGCTCTGCGTCACCGGCACGGCGGATGCGGTGAACCCGCCCGAGGTCGGCCGCGCCATCGCCGAGGCGATCCCCGGCGCGCGCTTCCTGGCACCCGACGGCGTCGGGCACCTGCCCGAGCTTGAAGCCCCGCGCCTCACCCTCGATCTGTTGCGCCAGCAAATGACCGGAGTCGCCGCATGAAGCGTCGTGCGTTCGTCGTCGCCGCCCTCGCGGTTCCCGCCGTGGCGCGGGCGCAGGCCGACTTCGCCACGCGCCAGGTGCGCATCGTCGTGCCCTTCCCCGCCGGCGGCGGGCTGGATGCGCTGGCGCGCGGGCTGGCAGAGCGGCTGCAGCCGGTCTGGCGCCAGCCCGTCGTGGTGGACAACCGCCCGGGCGGCGCGACGGTGCCGGGCAGCGACATCGTCGCCAAGGCGGCGCCGGACGGGCACACGCTGCTGATCACGGCGGACAATTCCATCACCTCGAACCCGCACCTGATCCGGGCGATGCCCTTCGACCCGATGCGCGACCTCGCGCCGATCAGCCATCTGGTGGACGTGCACCAGATGGTGGTGGTGAACGCGCGCCTCGGCGTCGGCTCCATGGCGGAGCTGGTCGCGGCGACGCGGGCGCGGCCGGGCGCGCTCAACTTCGCCTCCTACGGCAACGCCTCGCAGCCGCATCTTGCCTTCGGCGCGCTGGCGGCGCGGGAGCGGCTGGAGCTGGTCCACGTCCCCTATCGCGGCCTGCCGCCGGCGGTGCTCGCGACGGTGCAGGGCGAGACGCAGATGACGCTGACCGGCATCCCCACGGGCATCGAGCACATCCGCGCCGGCACGCTGCGCGCGCTGGCGATCGGGCGGGAGACGCGCGCGCCGCAGCTGCCGGAGGTGCCCACGCTGGCCGAGGCAGGCTTCGCCGAGATCGACCCGCGCACCTGGTTCGGCGCCTTCGCCCCCGCCGGCACGCCGCCCGGGCTGCTGGCGCGGCTGCAGGCCGACATCGCCGCCGCCATCGCCGACCCGGCGGTGCGGACGCGCTTCGTGGATGCCGCCGGCTTCACCCTGCACGCCCGCACGCCCGAGGCGACGACCGCCTTCCTGCGCGAGGATCTGGCCTACAAGGGCCGCCTGATCGCGGCTGCGGGCATCCAGGCGGAGTGACGGGTCAGACGAGCTTCCGGGTCAGCTTCCGCGCCAGGACATAGCCGAGCCCGCCGGCGACCGGCGCCGCCGGCAGCACCAGCAGCCAGCCGAGATGCTGCCCGCCGATCACCAGCCCCATCCCGATGCCGAGCATCATGCCGCCCACCAGGCTGCCCACCACCCCGGCCGTCAGGCCGAGCACCAGGATGTCTTCGCGCGTCACCATGGCGGCGGAGTAGGGGGCGGGGCCGCGGTTTGACAAGCCGGACGGGTGCCGCCTATACGCCGCCCTCCTTCCGGGAACGCGGACGGCAGGCGATCTGCCGCGCCCGCCCTTGGCCGACAGGCTTCGGGACTACCGGGACAACCCAGGGCGCCGCCGGCCAAGGCAGGCGCCCGCCATGAAGAAGGACCGGCGCCGAGAGGCCCGGCAGAGGCAGCCGCATGACGAAGCGCGCCGAATCCAAGTACAAGATCAACCGCCGCCTCGGCGTGAACCTCTGGGGCCGCGCCAAGTCCCCGGTCGCCAAGCGCGAATACGGCCCCGGCCAGCACGGCCAGCGCCGCAAGCAGAAGCCGACCGACTTCGGCGTCCAGCTGATGGCCAAGCAGAAGCTCAAGGGCTACTACGGCAACATCGGCGAGAAGCAGTTCCGTAAGTACTACGAGGAGGCCGTGCGTCGTAAGGGCGACACCTCCGAGAACCTGATCGAGCTGCTCGAGCGTCGCCTGGACACCGTCATCTACCGCATGAAGTTCGCCGTCACGCCCTTCGCGGCGCGGCAGTTCGTGAACCACGGCCATGTCACGGTGAACGGCAAGCGCCTCAACATCCCGTCCTACATCGTCAAGGACACGGACGTGATCGAGGTGAAGGAGAAGTCGAAGCAGATGACCGCGCTGCTCGACGCCGTTCAGTCCGGCGAACGCGACGTGCCGGAGTACATCGAGGTCGACCACCGCGCGATGCGCGGCCGCGTCCTGCGCGCCCCGAAGCTCTCCGACGTGCCCTACCCGGTGCAGATGGAGCCGAACCTGGTGGTCGAATTCTACTCGCGCTGATCCGCGCGATCGCAGCCTGGCGGAGCGCCGGTCCCGGAAGGGGCCGGCGCTTCGTCGTTTCGGGGCGTTGTCCGTCGGGTGGCGAGCGCGCCGCCGGAAGCCCGCCGCCCACGCCGGCGTTCCCCCGCCATGGCCGAGGCGGACGACAAGGCGGCGGAAGACTGGCGGAGCGAGCACGAGCGGGCGGAGGAGGAGCCGCTGCTGGTCGCCCGGGCCCGGGCGCGTGAGCGCGGCCGCGGGCGTGAGGCGACGGCTCCCGGCGACATCCCGGCACGCGGCTGGCGCGACATCTTCTGGCGCGTGCTGCGCAACGTGTCGGAGGACCGGGTGCTCTACACGGCCGGCTCCGTCGCCTTCTTCGCCCTGCTCTCCATCTTCCCGGCCCTGGCGACGGTGGTGTCGGTCTACGGCTTCTTCGCCGATGCAGGGTCGATCCGAACCCATCTCGCGCTGCTCGAGGGGCTGGTGCCGGACGGCGTGCTGCTGCTGATCGGCGACGAGCTGGCGCGCGTCGCCACGCAGCGCAGCGACACGCTCGGGATCGCCTTCGTGGTCGGCCTCGGCATCGCCTTCTGGAGCGCGAATGGCGGCGTCGCGGCGCTCTTCGATGCGCTGAACGTCGTCTACAAGGAACGCGAGAAGCGGAGCCTGCTGCGCTTCTACGGCACGACGTTCCTGTTCACGCTCGGCGGCGTGGCGTTCGTGCTGCTGGCGCTCGGGCTCGTCGTCGTGCTGCCGGTGGCGCTCGGCCTGTTCGGCGCGGCGACCCAGGCGGAGCGGCTGGTCGGCTTCGCGCGCTGGCCGGTGATGCTGCTGGCGGTGATGCTGGGGCTGGCCCTCGTCTACCGCTTCGGGCCGAGCCGGCGCGTCGCGAGGTGGCGCTGGGTGACCTGGGGCAGCGCGACGGCTGCGCTGCTCTGGGTCGGGGTGTCCATGCTGTTCTCCTGGTACGTCGCGAGCTTCGACAGTTACAACCGCGTCTACGGCTCGCTTGGCGCGGGCATCGGTTTCGTCACCTGGATCTGGATCTCCGCAGTGGTCGTCCTGCTGGGGGGCGAGTTGAACGCCGAGATGGAACACCAGACGGCGCATGACACCACCAAGGGCCGACCCAAGCCGCTCGGCCGGCGCGGTGCCGTGGTGGCCGACACGGTGGGCGAGGCGCAGGATTAGCGGGCTCCGCGGCGCCGCGGCCGCGCGGCGCGGTCAGGCAGTCTGCGGGTAGCGCGCGAAGGGCCCGTGCAGGCGCGAGGGCAGCAGCGGCAGCAGATGCGCGGCGGCCAGCAGCGCGGCGCGCTTCGGCCC
>NZ_JAKJIB010000015.1 GCF_021864505.1 Falsiroseomonas oryziterrae | reverse complement strand
CGCGGGCAGTCCGCGCAGCAGCGCGGCGAGCCGCGGGGCGGTGGCCTGCCGGGCCGCCTCCTCGATGGCACGGTAGTCGGCGACCAGGCGTCGTCCCGCCTCGGTCAGGGTCGCGCCGCCCCCGCGCGCACCGCCCGGGCTCGTCGCGACGGCCGGCGTGCCGAGCAGTTGGTTCAGCGTATCCACGAGTTCCCAGGCGCGCCGATAGCTCATCTGCAGCGCGCGACCGGCGGCGGAGATCGAGCCCTCGCGCTCGATCGCCTCGAGCAGCGCGATCTTGCCCGGGCCGACGCGCCCGCCCGGCAGGTCGATCCGCAGGCTGAGGCAGGGCGGCCCGGCCTTCTCCGCCTTCACGACGGGCCCGCCGCGCGATGGTCGAGCGTCACCGCCTTGACGAGCGCCCAGAGCCGCATGCCGGGATAGAGGCCGAGCCGGGCGACGCTGTCGCGGGTGACGCGGGCGAGGAGCGGCGTCGGCCCTGCATCGAGGCGCAGGAACGCCTCGGCCGGCTCCGGGGCCGGCCGGATCTCGGCAAGCGTGACGGGCAGCACGTTGCGCATCGAGATTCCGCGCGGCTCCTCGGTCGCCACGGAGATGTCACGCGCCCGGAGCCGCACGCGGAGCCGCGTGCCCGGCGCGCCGGGATGGATGGTGGCGACCAGCGTGCCGCCGTCGAAGCCGAGGCGGGTCAGGCCCTCGGGGCCGGACTCGATCACCGTGCAGGAGAGCAGCACGCCGGCGTCGCGCCGGGCGGCGAGCGGCAGGTCGGTGCGCGCCGACAGCGCCTCCACCGGGCCCGATGCGACGACGCGCCCCTCCTGCATCAGGACGAGGTGGTCGGCCAGCGCGTCCACCTCGTCGAGCGCATGGGTGACGTAGAGGATCGGCAGTCGCGCCGCCGCCCGCAGCCGCCCGAGGAAGGGCAGGACTTCCGCGCGCCGCGGCGCATCCAGCGCGGCGAGCGGTTCGTCCATCAGCAGCAGCCGCGGCCGCGCCAGCAGGGCACGGCCGAGCGCCACGCGCTGCCGCTCGCCGCCCGAGAGGGCGGCGGGGCGACGGCCGAGCAGATGCGCGATCCCGAGCAGCGCGACCACCTCGTCAAAGGAAGGTCCCCCGCTCTCCGCCGGCGCGCGGCGCAGGCCGTATCGCAGGTTGGTCTCGACGCTGAGATGCGGGAACAGCCGCGCATCCTGGAACACCACGGCGCAACGCCGCCGCTCGGGCGCCACGCAGATGCCGCGCGCCGTGTCGAGCAGGGGCGTTCCGTCCAGGACGACGCGCCCCTGCTGGGGGCGCAGCAGACCGGCGACCGCCGACAGCACCGTGGTCTTGCCGCAGCCGGACGGACCGAAGAGAGCGGTCACCCCCTCCCCCGGCGCATCGATCCGCGCGTCGAGCGCGAAGCCCTCGTCGCGCCCCGAGGCGCGCCACCCGGGCGCGCCGAAGCGATGCTGCAGGCTCAACTCGATCATGCGCGCCCCAGCAGCAGGTACATCCGCCGCGCGATGAGTTCCGCCAGCAGCAGACCGGCGACGGCCAGCGCGAAGGAGATGGCGGCGAGCCGCGCCGCCACCGCCTCGCCCCCTGGGGTCTGCGTCGCGCTGTAGATCGCGAGCGGCAGGGTCTGCGTCTCGCCGGGGATGTTCGACGCGAATGTGATCACGGCGCCGAACTCGCCGAGACCGGCGGCGAAGGCGGTGACCGCGCCGGCCAGGATGCCGGGCGACATCAGCGGCAGCGTGACGGTGAGGAAGCGGTCGAGCGGCCCTGCACCGAGGGTGCGCGCCGCCGCCTCCAGCCCCGGATCCACGTTCTCGAGGCCGAGGCGCACGGCGCGGACGATCAGCGGGAAGGACATCACCGCGGTGGCCAGGGCGGCGCCTTCGGTGGTGAAGACCAGCCGGATGCCGAACCAGTCGTGCAGCGGTGCGCCGATCGGCCCGCGGATGCCGAAGAGCATCAGTAGCGCCCAGCCGACCACGACCGGCGGCACCACCAGCGGCAGGTGCACCAGCGCGTCGAGGAACATGCGGCCCGGGAAGCGGCCGCGCGCGAGCAGCCAGGCGATGCCGACCGCGGGCACGAGCGAGACGAGGACCGACCGCGTCGCCACCTCGAGCGAGAGGCGCACCGCCTGCCATTCCTCGGGGGCCAGGCCGATCACCTGGCGAGCACGAAACCGAAGCGCCCCCATGTGGCCGCAGCCTCCGCCGAGGTCGCGAAGCCGAGGAGGGCGCGCGCGGCAGCGTTGTCTTCCGCGCGGCGCGTGAGCGCGAAGGGATAGGTGATCGGCGGATGGCTCTCCGGGGGAAAGGTCGCGACCACGCGGACGCCCTGGCTCGCGCGCGCATCGGTCTCGTAGACGATGCCGAAGGGAGCCTCCCCACGCTCGACGAGCAGCAGCGCGGCACGGACATTGTCGGCACGGGCGAGGCGCGGTGCGATCGCGCTCCACTGGCCCATCCACTCGAGCGCCGCCCGGGCATAGCGGCCGACCGGCACGTTGGCGGGATCCCCGGTTGCGATGCGGTCGCGCGGACCGAGCAGCGCGGCGAGGTCCGTGCCGCGCGCCAGCGTGGCGCGTACCGTCGAACTGGCCGGCGCGACCAGGACGAGGCTGTTGCCGATCGGCGAGACCCGCGTCGCCGTCACGATCAGGTTCCGCTCCTGCAGATAGTCCATCCACGGCTCGTCCGCCGACAGGAACAGGTCCGCCGGCGCGCCCTGCTCGATCTGCCGGGCGAGCGCAGACGAGGCCGCGAAGGAGAGGCGCGGCGCCGGATGACCGCGTGCCTGCCAGTCCTGCGCGAGCGCGCGCAGCGCGTCGGTCAGGGACGCGGCCGCGAAGACCGTCACCGGCTGTTGCGCGCGAACAGCCGGGGCAGAGGCAAGGAGCAGTGACGCGGCGACGAGGAAGACACGGCGACGCGGCATCGGGCCTCGTTGGGAGCGTTATATCCAGTTGGATATAGCGGCTGCCAGCCGATGTGTCCACCCGAGTTGAGGCTGCCCCGGGTCAGGCGCGGAAGGCGTCGGCGGGCGATGGCAGGCGGGGGAGTTCGTTGGGCGCGCGCGGCTCGACGCGCCAATAGGGGCGCTCGGCCGGCGGCGTTCGCTGCGCACAGCCCGACACGGCCAGCAGCGCGAGCATCAGGCCGGTCAGATGCGCGATGGCGCGACGCGGCGCAGCAGGTCTCGAGCGGCGCCGCATCGCAGGACGCTCCGGAGGTGGAAGGACGGCGGGCCGAGCATGGCGTGGACCGCCGCCCGACGCCAGCGCCCCGCCGCGGCGCCCGACCCGTCATCCGGCTGCCCGCGCCCGGACCGCACCCTTGCGGCGCGCCCTGGGTCTGGCGCAGAAACGGCGTCACGGCCCGCCCGCAGAATGGGGCGGCACAAGGGAGGAACGGGAATGAAGCGTCGGATCTTGCCGGCCGCGGGCTTCGCGGCGGCGCTGCTGGCGGCGATGCCGTGGAGCAGCGTACAGGCCCAGGGCAGCTGCAGCTTCCGCGGCGCCCTCGACGACGCGTATTGCGACGAGAACCGCGACATGGTGGCCGACGCGCCGACCGATCCGGCCCGCCTGCGTGACCCCTCGACGCTCGTCTTCGCCTACACGCCGGTCGAGGACCCCGCCCTCTACGCCAACCAGTTCCGCCCGTTCCTGGAGTACCTCACGCAGTGCACGGGCAAGCGTACGGTCTATTTCCAGGTGACCTCCAACGCCGCCCAGGTCGAGGCAATGCGCTCCGGGCGGCTGCACATCGCGGGCTTCTCGACCGGCCCGACGGCCTTCGCCGTGAACCTCGCCGGCGCCGTGCCCTTCGCCGTGAAGGGCAACGAGCAGGCCTATGAGAGCTACCGCGTGGTGACGCTGGTGCGTGCCGACAGCCCCTTCCAGCAGCTCTCGGACCTGCGCGGGCGGCGGGTCGCACACACCTCCGCGACCTCGAACTCCGGCAACCTCGCGCCGCGCGCCTTCTTCCCCGGCGCCGGCCTGACGCCCGACACCGACTACCGCGTGGTGTTCTCGGGCGGCCATGACCGCAGCGTGATGGGCGTGAATGCGGGCGACTACGACGCGGCGCCCGTCGCCTCCGACGTCTTCGATCGCATGGTCGCGCGTGGCCAGGTGCGGCGCGAGAACTTCCGCATCATCTGGCAGTCGGATCCCTTCCCGACCAGCAGCTTCGCGCATGCCCACGACCTGCGCCCCGAGCTCGCGCAGCGCATCCGCCAATGCTTCTACGATTTCCGCTTCCCGGCCGCGATGTCGCGCGACCTCGGCGGCAACGACCGCTTCTGGCCGGCGACCTATGCGCGCGACTGGGCGCCGGTGCGTGCCGTGGCGGACGCGGTGAACGCCCCCTACAACCGCGCCGCCTGGGACGCCGAGAGCCGGCGCGAGCTGGAGGCGGAGCAGCGCCGCAACCAGCAGCGCCAGCAGCAGCAACAGCAACAGCAGCAGGCGCCGCGCACCCAGTGAGCCTGAGCGCGACGCAGGCGACGCCGCGGGGGCTGGTCCTCCGCGGCCTCTCCAAGGAATACGTGCCGGGCAAGCCGGTGCTGCGCGGCATCGACCTGGCCATCGCGCCGGAGGGGATGACGGCCATCATCGGCCCCTCCGGCACCGGCAAGTCCACGCTGATCCGCTGCATCAACCGCCTCGTCGAGCCGACCGCCGGCGAGGTGCTGCTGCATGGCGAGGACATCGCGCGGCTGCGCGGCGGCGCCCTGCGTGCCGCGCGGCGGCGCATCGGCATGGTCTTCCAGGAATACAACCTGGTCGAGCGCCTGACGGTGATGGAGAACGTGCTCTCCGGCCGCCTCGGCTACGTACCCCTCTGGCGCGCCTGGCTGCGGCGCTACCCGGAGGAGGACATCGCACGCGCCTTCGAACTGCTGGACGCCGTCGGACTGCCGGAGCACGCGACGCGGCGCGCCGATGCGCTGTCCGGCGGCCAGCGCCAGCGCGTCGGGATCGCGCGCGCGCTGATGCAGCGTCCCGACCTGCTGCTGGCGGACGAACCGACCTCATCCCTCGACCCCAAGACGGCCGTCGAGGTGATGGAGTTGCTCGCGCGCCTGACCGGCGAGGCCGGCGTGCCCGTGATCGTCAACATCCACAACGTCGACCTCGCCAGGCGCTTCGCGCAGCGGATCATCGGCATGTCGGGCGGTGCGGTGGTCTTCGACGGCCCGCCGGAGGCGCTGGAGCCCGAGCACCTGCGCCAGATCTACGGCGGCGAGGACTGGCTGTGAGCGCGTCTGCCGCGACCGCCGCAAGGCGCGCCTTCGCGCCGAACTGGCCGGCGCGGCTCGGCCTCGTCGCGCTCGGCCTCTACTGCGTCTATGCGATGGGCCGCCTCGACATCACCGGCGAGCGCCTCGTGACCGGACTCGGGGAGGCCGGACGCTTCCTCGCCCGCATGTGGCCGCCCAATTTCGAACGCTGGGAATTGCTGGTGGAGGGGCTGCTGGAGAGCATCCAGATCGCCCTGCTGTCCTCGGCGCTCGGCATCCTGCTGTCGCTGCCGCTCGGGCTGATGGCGGCACGCAACCTCTCGCCCGCGATCGTAGCGGCGCCGACGCGCGCCTTCGTCGCGGTCTGCCGCAGCCTGCACTACGTGATCGTCGCGATCCTCTTCGTGAAGGCGATCGGCTTCGGCGCACTGGCCGGCGTCGCGGCGCTGACCGTCGCTTCCATGGGCTTCGTGGCCAAGCTCTTCGCCGAGGCGATCGAGGAGATCTCGATGAAGCAGGTGGAGGCGATCCGCGCCACCGGCGCAGGGCCGGGCGGCGTGCTGCTCTACGGCGTGCTGCCGCAGGTGGCCTCCCGCTTCACCGGCTTCTGCCTCTACCAGCTCGACTCCAACCTGCGGAACTCGACGCTGGTCGGGATCGTCGGCGCGGGCGGCATCGGGGGGACGCTGTTCGCCGCCTTCAAGCGCTTCGACTACGACTTCGTCGCGGCGATCCTGCTGTCCATCATCGCCCTGATCTTCGTCGCCGAGGTCATTTCCGGCCGCATCCGGGCGGCGATGCGATGAGCGCGCCCGCAGCCGCCATCCGGCCGGGCGACGCGCTCCGGCGCGAATGGCATCGCTTCACGCCGCAGGAACGCATCGGCCGGTGGCTGGTGTGGCTCGCCATCGTCGCCTCCCTCGTCTGGGCGGTCCGCACGGTCGAGATCATCCCGGAGTTCCTGGCGGATGCGCCGCAGCAGATGGCGGACCTGCTGGTGCGCATGTGGCCGCCCGACCTTGCGCACTATTACCCGTCCGTCCACGACGCGCTGATCGAGACGCTGCACATCGCGACCCTCGGCACCGTCTTCTCCTTCGCGCTGGCCGTGCCGCTCGCCCTGATGGCGGCGCGCAACATCTGCCGGATCCCGGCGCTGAACGCGCTGGCGCAGCTGCTCCTGGTCGCCTCGCGCTCGGTCAACTCGCTGGTCTGGGCGCTGATCTTCGTCGCCGTCTTCGGGCCCGGCGCCGCGGCCGGCACCTTCGCGATCGCCTTCCGCTCGGTGGGCTTCGTCGGCAAGCTGCTGGCCGAGGCACTGGAGGAGACCGCGCCCGGCCCGGTCGAGGCGCTGCGCGCCACCGGCGCACCCTGGGGGTCGGTCATGCTGAAGGGCGTCTGGCCGCAGGTGCAGCCGGCCTTCTGGGGCATCGCGCTGTTCCGCTGGGACATCAACGTCCGGGAGAGCGCGGTGCTCGGCCTGGTCGGCGCCGGCGGCATCGGCGTGGTGCTGGATGACGCGATCAACTTCTTCCAGTGGGATCGCGTTGCGACGGTGCTGCTCGCGATCCTCGCTGTCGTGATCATCGCCGAGATCCTGGTCACGCGGATCCGCGCCAGGCTGATCTGACGCCCAGGTTCCGGGGCGCGCCGCGTCAGCGCGCCAGCAACCGCTCCGGCAGGGCGCCTGCGGAGGGCGGCGGCAGCGCCGCCGCATCCGGAACCTGGTCCTTGGCCGGGCGCGGCGCAGGCGACGGGCCCAGCGCCGCCTCGAGCCGATCGAGTGCGCGGTTCCAGAGCAGCCGCCGCTGGGCGAACTGGTCCTCGAGCCAAGCCGCGCCGCACGGGAGCAGCAGGATGCGCGGGCCGAGGCTGAGGTGACCCTGTGTGGCCGCCTCCTGCAGCAGGTTGCGGATGGTTTGCGGAACGACCCGCAGGGCGGCGGACTGGCTGCGGACGAAATCGCCGCGCACGGCTTCGCCGCCGGTGCGGGCCAGCGCCATCAGGAGGTAGAGGAAGTGCACGCCGTCATGGCGAGGCTCGCCCGGCGGCAGCGTGCGGCCGAAGGCCAGCAGGTGCTCGGCATAGATGCGGCTGGCGGCGAGCTGGCCCGCGCCGCCTTCCTCGAGCCCGCTGGCCGGGTTCACGCGACCGAAGGTGACCGCGGCGCGATCGAAGAAGCCGAGCGCGGCGGCGCCGAAGGCGGAGCGGAGCCTCGGCGTCGGCTCGATCCGCAGCAGGCGCGCATCCTCCCCGCGGGCGCGCGCGACGAGGAGATCGCCGGTCTGCGCGGCGAGGCAGACGATCCGTTCGACGCTGCCGAAGCTGAGCCGCGCCAGCTCCGCGAGATCGGCATAGGCGACCGGGCGTCCCGGCGGCGCCAGCCAGGCCGAGCGGGAGCAGATCGCGGCCAGCAGAACCAGCCGGCGCCGCTTCCTGACCCAGAAATCGGCGAAGCCGGGGTTGCCCAGGAACATCGCCGCCGAGGCGTGCCGGCTCGCCCTGCCGAAGGCGGCCAGCGCCTCGGGCGCGACCCGGGCGGGCAGGTCTGTCACGCCGCAGTCCCTCGGAGCTCCCGCGCCGCCGCACGGCCCTCGACTGCCAGGCAGTGGCACGGGGCGGTGGCGATGGGAGTTGCGAACGGCACCGGCATCGAAACCCGATCTATCGTCGTGATTGTCTAGCAGATGCGTGGCGGCATTCCAGCCGGTCGCGCCATCCGCAGGTTCCGACGGTCTCGGACAGCGGGCCAGGTGCCCGGGCAGACCGCGCCGGGCCGCTACTGGACAGCGGTCCACGCCGGCGGCGTGGCGGCCCTGTTCCGGCGCGCTTCGCACCAGCCGGCAGCGAATGCTCTTCTGAACATCGTTGCGGGTCGCGCGTTCTCGAATCATGCCGCGCCGACCCGCACAGCCGTCCCTGCAACCGGACCCGCTTGCGACCTACCGGACGAAGCGCGACTTCGCGCGCACCTCCGAGCCGCGCGGGGCGGCGAGGGCAAGGTCTCGCCGGACGGGGCTCCGCTTCACGGTGCAGAAGCACGCCGCCTCGCGGCTGCACTACGACTTGCGGCTCGAATTCGACGGTGTCCTGAAGAGCTGGGCGGTCACGCGCGGGCCCTCGCTCGATCCCGCCGACAAGCGCCTTGCCGTCCAGACCGAGGACCACCCCCTCGACTACCTGACCTTCGAAGGGGTGATCGAGGGTGGCTACGGCGCGGGGACGATGATGGTCTGGGACAGCGGCACCTGGGAGCCTGCGCCGGAGAGCCCGGACGCAGCGGCTGCGCTCGAAGGGGGCAACCTGAAGTTCGTCCTGCATGGCGAGCGCCTGCGCGGCGGGTGGGATCTCGTCCGGATGCGTCCCCGACCGAAGGAACGCCAGCCCCAATGGCTGCTCATCAAGCGTCGTGACGCGGAGGCGCGACCGGGCGCAGGCACGCGCATGCTCGAGGAGGCGACGACATCGATCGTGTCCGGGAGGACGATGGATGCGATCACCGCGGGCAAGCAGCCGCAGGCCAGGGCCCTGGCCGCAACGCAACCGCCCCGGATCGCCGCAGCACGGAGGGCACCTGCCCCCAAGCTGAACCGGGCAGAGGCGAATGGCCCGGTCGGCTCCGGCATCGCGCCGATGCTCTGCAAGCTCGTGGACCGCGCGCCGGAGGAGCCGGGCTGGATCCATGAACTGAAGCTCGATGGCTATCGGATCCAGGCGATCATCGCGGGAGGGCGCGCGCGGCTGATGACGCGCAATGCGAAGGACTGGACCTCGCGCTTCACGGGAACCACGGCCGCCTTGGGAAGGCTGCCGGACTGCATCCTCGATGGCGAACTCTGTGCCCTGGACGACGAGGGGAAGCCGGACTTCGCGCTGCTCGGCGCGTCTGCCGAGCGCGGCGCCACCAGCGCGCTCGTCTACTTCGCCTTCGACATCCTTGCGCTGCGCGGCGAAGACCTGCGCGACCTTCCGCTGACGGAGCGGAAGGCACGGCTGGCCGCCACGCTCGCGCCGCCGCCGCCGGGCATCCGCCTGGTCGAGGCGTTCGATCACCCGGGTGAGGCTGTGCTGCGCTCCGCCTGCCGCATCGGCCTCGAGGGGATCGTCTCGAAGCGCGCCGATGCGCCCTACCGGCCGGGAGATCGCGGTGGCGAATGGGTGAAGGTGAAGTGTCGGGGCCGCGACGAGTTCGTCGTCGTCGGACATGGCACCGGCCAGAAGGGACGGATGACGCTGCTGCTTGGTGCCTGGCGCGGTGGGCGGCTCGTCTATCTCGGCCGGGTCGGCTCCGGCATCGGAGAGCGCGAGGCGAAGCGGCTCGGTGGGCTCCTCGAACCCTTGCGGCGGGACAGACCGGCGGTGACCGGCGTTCCGGCCACGGAGCGCCGCGCGACGGCATGGGTCGAGCCGAAGCTGGTGGCCGAGATCGACTACACGGGCTGGACCGCCGATGGGTTGATACGGCAGGGCAGCTTCAAGGGCGTGCGCGAGGACAAGCCTGCACGCCAGGTCGTCGCGCCGCGCACCGACGCGGTGCCGCCCTCGTCCCGGCCCCGGCAGCGCGCCGCATCGGCTGCGTCGGGCGGCGTCACGCTCACGCATCCCGACAAGCCGCTGTGGCCGGAGGACGGCATCAGCAAGCGCGACCTCGCCGAGTACTACGCGTCCGTCGCCGGCCCGCTGCTCGACTATGCGGGCGGGCGGCCGCTCTCGCTCATCCGCGCGCCGGACGGCATCGGCGGGCAGCGCTTCTTCCAGCGCCACCCGATGCGCGGCATGTCACAGCTCATCCGCGTGGTCGAGCTGCAGGGCGAAGCGGGCGGCGTCCTGGTCGTGGATCGCCCGGAAGCGCTGGCGGCCTTGGCCCAGATCGGCGTCCTGGAGATCCATCCCTGGGGCTCCCGCGCCGACGACCCCGAGCGGCCGGACCGGCTGGTGTTCGACCTGGACCCTGACGAGGGACTGCCTTTCCCGCGCGTCGTCGAGGCAGCGCGCGAGCTGAAGGAGCGCCTTGAGCGGCTCGGCCTCGGCGCCTTCTGCAAGACGACGGGCGGCAAGGGCCTGCACGTCGTCGTGCCGCTGACGCCGCGCGCCGACTGGGCGGAGGCGAAAGCGTTCTGCCGGGCGATGGTGGAGCTGATGGCGGGCGACGCGCGGGACCGATACACCACCAACATGGCCAAGCGCGCACGGGCGGGCCGGATCTTCCTCGACTATCTCAGGAACGACCGCGGCTCCACCGCCGTCGCGGCCTGGTCGCCGCGCGCGCGTCCCGGCGCGCCGGTGTCCATGCCGCTTGCGTGGAGCGAGGTCGGCAACGCGCTTGACCCTGCCGCGCATACGATGCGGACCGCCGCGGCGCGCGCGGCCAGGTCCAGGGCCTGGACCGACTATGCCGCGGCAGCCCGGCCGCTGCCGAAGCTGCGCTGACCGCAGCTCCGACGCGCCCGCGTGCCGCGCCTCCGATGCTACTCCGGCCGCATCATCAACGCGTTGAAGCGGCGCTGCGGTTGGGGCGTGATGTGCACGCCCCGGCGCGCGGCGAACTCCCAGCTCGGATGGAAGACCGGGATGATCGCGACATCCTCGAAGGCGGCGTCCAGCGCGGCGTGCAGCCTGGCGCGGCGCCGTTCGAGGTCGGGCTCCGACAGGGCTGCCTGGATCAGCGCATCCACCTCCGGGTTCGAATAGCGCGTGCGGTTGGCGGCACCGTAGCCGCGCGCCGCCTCGAAGCTGTGGATCACGGCGCGGAGGCCCTCGCCGGCCTCGGAGGTGCCATACTGGGCGATGAAGGCCGAATAGGACTGACGCGAGGCTTCGGCGAAGAAGACCTGCCCGGCGATGCCGGCGACCTGCGCCTGGATGCCGGCGCGGGTCCACATCTGCGCCACCGCCTGCGCGACCTGCGCATCCTTGGGGTAGCGGTCGGTCGTGGCGTGCAGGGTCAGGCGGAAGCCCTGCGGGAAGCCCGCCTCGGCGAGCAGAGCGCGGGCGCGCGCGAGGTCGTGCGGCGGCGGCCGGAGATTTGGGCTCGTGCCGTCCACGAAGGAGGGGAGGAACTGGCTCGCCGGCGTGGCGCTGCCTTCCATAAGCCGCTCGGTGATCGCGCCGCGGTCGATCGCGAGCGACAGCGCCTGCCGCACGCGACGGTCACGCAGCGGGTTGGGAATGGTTTGCCCGTCGCGGCCGGCGACGTGCGGGCTTTCGGGACGGCCGCTGTCCATCGCGATGTAGTGCACCACCGCCGCCGGCCCGCTGAAGGTGCGCAAGCGCGGATCGGCGGCGAGCCTCGCCTTGTCCGCCGTCGGCACCTGGTCGATCGCGTCCACGTCGCCGGCAAGCAGCGCCGCGACGCGCGAGGGGTCGCGCGCGATGGTGCGGATGGTGACGGCCTGCCAGGCCGCGCGCTCGCCCCAGTAGGCGTCGTTGCGCGTGATGGAGAGGCTTTCGATGTTGGTGAAGGCGGCAAAGCGATAGGGCCCCGTGCCGTTCACCCGCCCCGCATTGAAGTCGGAGGTCGTCTGCGCAGCATCGCGTGCGCTGACGATCAGGACGCGCCCTATGTCGTAGGGCATCGTGGCCGTCGGCGTGTTCGTGACGATGCGCACGCGATGGTCGTCCAGCACCTGGATATCGCGGATCGGCCGGATGAAGGGCGTGAAGAGCGCCGGGCTGTTGGGCACGTTCGGCACCCGCGCGACCGAGGCGAGGAGATCCGCCGCGGTGAAGGGCGACCCGTCGTGGAAGCGCACGCCGCGGCGCAGCCGGAACTCCCACGTGTTGTCGTCGATGCGCTGCCAGGATTCCGCGAGCGCGGGCAGCGTCTCCAGCCGTTCGTTCTCGCGCGTCAGCCCCTCGAAGATCTGCGGATGCGCGCTTCCGGCCGGGAAGCCGTTGAAGAAATGCGGGTCCATCGTGTTGAGCTGCAGTTGCGTGCCGATGGTGAGTGTCTGCGCACCCGCCCCGCTCGCCATCAGGACCAGCACCGCCGCCGCCGCGATCCGCTTCATCGCCCTGTCTCCCTTCCGCCCTGGCATCCTGCCGCACCGCGGATGGACGTGTCACCACACGGCTCCTAGGCTGCACGCGGAGGAACGGCATGGCCCAGGCACCCCGCATCGCGCTCGGCGGCTTCATGCTGGAGAGCAACGGCCACGCGCCGGTCGCTACCAAGGCCGAGTTCCAGGCCAATTGCTGGCTCGAGGGCGAGGACCTGGCGGCGGACCTCGCCACCCCTGCCCCGCGCGGCCCGGCGGGGCTGACCGGCTTCATCCGCGCAATGGATGCGGGCCGCGCCTGGGAGCCGGTCTTCACCTTCGCAGCCACCGCAGGCGCCTCCGGCCCGATGGACCAGGCGGCGTTCGACGAGGTCTGCGAGCGGATCTCCGCCCGCATCCAGGCCGCCATGCCGGTGGACGGCGTCTTCCTCGCCTTGCACGGCGCGGCGACGGCAACGGTGGATCGTGATCCGGACGGCACGCTGCTGCGCAAGGTGCGCGACCTCGTCGGCCCCGACGTGCCGGTGCTCGCGACCCTCGACCTGCACTGCAACGTATCCTGGGAGATGGTGCGGCAGGCCGACATGCTCTGTGGCTACATCACCAACCCGCATGTGGACATGGTGGAGCGCGGCATGGAATGCGCCGCCGTGATGCGGGCGATGCTCGGCGGCATGCGGCCCCGGATGGCCTTCGTGAAGCTGCCCTTCATCCCGCCGGCCACGAGCCAGAACACCGCGGCCGGCCCCTACGCCGATGCGATCGCCTACGGCCAGCGCTTCCTGGATCACGAGGTGCTGAACGTCTCGGTGGTCTCCGGCTTCTCGCTCGGCGACACGCTGAAGAACGGCCTGAGCGTGATGGTGACGACGCGCACCGACGCGGCGCGCGCGCAGGCAGTGGCGGCCGACATCGCGGCATGGATCTGGTCCACGCGTGCGAGGTGGGTGACCAACCTGACCAGCCTGGAGGAGACGACGCGCCTCGCGCTCGAGGCCGGCCGCGATCCCTCCAGGCCCTCGCTGCTCTTCGCCGACGTCGCCGACAATCCGGGCGGCGGCGGGCGCGGCAACACCAGCTTCATCCTGCGTTCCTTCATCCGCGCCGGCGTCGAGGGCGCCGTCTTCGGCATCCACAACGACCCGGCGCTCGCCGCGGAGGCGCATGCCCTGGGGCTCGGGGCGCGCTTCGTCGCGCGCTTCAACCGCGACGAGACCAACGCCTTCTCGGAGCGCTTCGAGGCGGAGGCGGTGGTGGAGGCGCTGTCGGATGGCGAGGTGGTCGGGCGGCGCGGCATCTACCGCGACCGCAGCGTCTCGCTCGGCCCCACCGCGCTGCTGCGCATCGGCGGGGTGCGGGTCGCCGTCGTCACGCAGCGCCGGCAACTCGCGGAACCGCGCATGATCGAGACGCTCGGCGTCGACCTGCGCGAGGTGCGATCCCTGGTCGTGAAGTCGCGCGGCCATTTCCGGGCCGGCTTCGACGACATCTGGACCCCAGACCGGATCATCGAGGTGGATGTGCCGGGACTGACGACCGTCGTGCTGACGCGCGTGCCCTGGCGCGAGGTGCCGCGGCCGATCTACCCGCTCGATCCCGGGCTGTCCTGGACGCCGCCCGACGCGGCGCAGGTTCCCGTGCGAGGCTAGGAGAGCGCCCGGAAATGCCGCTTCGCGGCACGAAACGCATCGTCGAGGGTGCGCGCCGTCGCGATCGGCGTCGTCGACCCGGCGCGCCGCACCACCCAGAGGCCACGGCGCCGCGCGAAATGCAGCCGGTAGCCGCGGTCCAGATCCACCCATCGGAAGCCTGATCCGGCCCGGAAGACGATGTCCTCGCCGTCGATGCGGCGCCGGTGATCGAAGGCGAAGCCGCTCCGGACAAAGCGGACCATCGCGTCAGGCCGCGGCGAAGAGCAGGCGCAGGTCGCGGCGGTCGCCGAACGGCACTACGCCCACGAAGACTGTCCCCTCCCCCGCCCCGGCCACCACCCGGAACCGGTGCGCCCGCAGCGCGGCGATCGCATTGTCGAGACGGCGCATGAGGGCCTGCCGGTCAGCGGCGCTCGACGCGCGCAGCGCATCGGGTGGCGCGCCGAGGAGGTCGGCGAGGTCGTGCCACGCGTCCCGGGTCGGCAGGCTCTCCAACTCGTCGGCGCCGACGAGCATGACCAGTCGCGCCTCGACCAGAAGGGCAACGAGGGTCTCGCCGGTCGCACGCCGCATCGCGGGGAGCTGGCCGGGGCCCTCACCCCAGGGCATCGCTCGGCACGCCTGCCGGCGTGTCCTCGAACCCGTGTTCGGCGCGCCAGTCCCAGAGCTCCGAGCCCGGGGCATAGAGGTCCAGCTGCCGCTCCACGGTCGCCGGGGTGAGGCGCAGGCTTGTCCGCGGCCGCCCCGCCGCCTTCAGCCAGGCCGACGGCGCAGGCTGTTCCAGGATCGCGAGCTCCGCTCCGCCCAGCCGCTCGGCAGACAGCCAGTTCGACCACAGGGCGGGCGGCAGCAGCACCGGCATGCGGGTATGCGCGAGCTCCAGAAGCTCGTTCGCGCGGGTGGTCAGGATGGCGAAGCTCGGGCCCTGCGGGCTGGCGTCCCAGATCGCCGGAATCGCGAGCTGCAGGTCGACGGTCGCGCCCACGGCGATACGGCTGCGGCGGACGCTCGGCTGCACATAGCCGCCGACCGGGATAAGACACCGCGGCTTGCGCGAGAGTCGCCTGCCGCGCATGCCCTCGACCGGCAGGGTCAGCCGCGGCCTGCGCGGCATCTCGTGCCGCGGAAGGCCCCAGCGGAGGGCGGCCGCGACCACGTCGCCGGTATAGGGGTCTTGCAGCAGCGCGAGGCAGCGTTCGCCGGCCGCGCGCTCGAAGGGCGGCGCCCCCAGGAGTTCGGGCTCACCGAACAGCACGCCGCGGGGCATGCGAGCCTTCCTTGCGGGTGCGCGACGTGGCCTGTCCCTTTGCGGCGCCTTTCGCAGGTGCCGCAGCGCCGCGCCGCGGCGCGGGCGATGCGGTCGACCGCCGCGGCACTTGTGCCGCGTCCGGTGCGGGCGGCGGCGCCTTCAAGGAACGACGCAGCGCCTCCATGAGATCGATGACGTTGCTTTCACTGGGTCCCGGCGCGGGGCGGTGCACCACCTTGCCCGCACCCTCGGCCTTCGCCTCGATGAGTTCGCGCACGGCCTCCTTGTAGCGGTCGTTAAACTCGGACGGATCGAAGGGCCCCTCTGCCTGTGCGATGATCTGCTTCGCGATCTCGACCATCCGCCGGTCGATCTTCACCTCGGCGATCGTCTCGAAGGCCTCGGCCTCGGAGCGGACCTCGTCCTGGCTGTGCAGCGTGCTCAGCAGCATCCCGCGCCCACGGGGCTCGATGGCGACGATCCGCTCGCGATTGGCCATCACGAGGCGACCGAGGGCGACGCGGCCCTCGCCGGACATCGCCTCGCGGATCACCGCGTACGGATCCTGCGCGGGCTTGCCGTCGGGGACGAGGAAGTAGGGCTCGTCCCAGTAGAGCCGGTCGATCTCGGGCGCCGCGACGAAGCGCTCGATGTCGATGACCTTCGTGCTCTCGAGCTTCAGCTCCTTCAGCTCGGCGTCCTCGACGACGACATAGCGGTCGCGCTCGATCTCGAAGCCGCGCACGAGATCCTTGCGCTCGACGATGGCGTCCTCCGGGTCCTTCCACATCTGCTTCACCCGATTGAGTGTCTGGCGATGCAGGAGGTTGAACTGCACGGAGTCGCCCGCGCCGACCGCCTTGAAGAGGCGGACCGGGCAGGTCACGAGCGACAGACGGAGATGCCCTTCCCAGGTCGGTCGGAGTGCCATCGGCTCCGCTCTTGCCCCGCTCTCTGCGTGGTGTCGTGACGTGATGTCGTGCTTCGAACGGGTGCGGAAATGGCAAGTTTGCTGTCGCGCTGCCGCCGGCCGGTACGCCGCCGCGTCTCGCGCGCAGTCGCAACGCGCGCGCTGACGCGCCTGGATTTGCACCGCTTTTCTCGCGACGTCGCGGCGCGCGGGTCATTACGCGGCCGAGTCTGTGGACAATGTGGATCGTCCGCGGAACGCTTGGCGAGCGAAGGCGCGCGGAACGCTGCGGCGGTGTGGGCAGTTGAGCGCTCGGCATGCGGAGCGCGACGCAACCGTGGCGACTCGTCGGAACCTCAAATCGGCGCGACTTCTCGACCTCGTGGCGTGGCAGGTGCGCGACGCGGCCGGCGCAGGCGCGGCGATCCCGCTCCGGGCGCATCTCCTCGCGGCAGGGGGCAGGCTCATCCGCGTGGATGTCGACCAGCCGGCTGGCGCCGACGACTACGCCGCCGTCGGCGCGATCCTCGGCCAGCTGATGCGCGATCGGCGTGCAGGCCTCGCGGTTCTCCAGGTGCCGGTACCCGGCGTGACCGGAACGGTCGTCATGATACGCGCCGTCGACCGGTCCGGACGGGAATGCGGGGTGAGACAGGTGCAGTTGCTTCGCGGGCGGCTCGGTTTCCTTCCGCCCGCGCCCAACACGTGCTCGTGATGACCAGGTGCCCGCTTTTCCGCCTAGTAGGCCCTGGCCGCCGCCCGCTACCCGGATACCCCTGACGCGGCTCCTCGATGCGCGAGGGGTCGCTGGTGGATGGCCCTCGCAACTCCGGAGGGACGGCCTTGTGACGTCGGATCCCCGCCCCTTCAGCGGCTCGCCCCCGGAAGACTGCCCGGAGCCCACATGGCGTCACGGGGACCGCAGCGCGGCTCTCGCACGCTACGGTGTCCTCGGCACGCCGCGGGAGGCGACATTCGACCGCATCGCCTCGCTCGCCGCCACGCTGCTCGACGCGCCGATCGCCGTCGTGAACTTCGTCGGCAGCGACCGCCAGTGGCTCAAGGCGGAGATCGGCATCGGCGTGCAGGACGTTCCGCTCGACGTCTCGATCTGCCGGCACGCCATACTGGAGCCGGGCATCATGGTCGTCCCGGACCTCGGCGCCGATCCCCGCTTCGCCGGAAACCCGCTCGTCGCGGCCGCGGGCGGGCTCCGCTTCTACGCGGGCGCGTTGCTCGAGACGCCGGACGGGCTGCCGATCGGCGCGGTCGCGGTTCTCGATCGCCGGCCACGCCCGGAAGGGATCAGCGATCACCAGCGGGACACCCTGCGCGGACTCGCCGAGCAGGTCATGGCCCAGCTCGAGGCGCGGCGCGCGGCCGCGGTCGCGACAGAGCAGGCGAAGCTGCTGGAGATGATCGCGAAGGGCCGGCCGCTGGAGGAATGCCTGACCGAGGTCACGGCCGCGATCGGCCGCCTCCTGCCCGGCACGAAGGCCTGTGTGCTGGTCCCAGACGAGGCCGGCCGGGTCTTCGCCCGGACCTTCTCAGCCGAGGTGCCGCTTGCCTTCCGGGAGAAGATCCATGGCGCCGAGATTGGCGAGTTCGCGATCGGCACCTGCGGCGTCGTGGTCTGGGCGGGCAAGCCCGTTTCCTGCCCGGACATCTCCAGCGAGGGTCCCTGGGCGCAGGTCTGGCGCGACCTCTGCCTCGCACAGGGCTTCCGCTCCGTCCATTCCGAGCCGGCGATCGGCACCGACGGGACGACGCTCGCCTCCCTCGCGCTCTACTTCACGGACGCCCGCGCGCTGACCTCCGTCGAGCGGGAGGGCGCGGTCTTCGGGGCGCGCATCGTCGCCGCGGCGCTGGAACGCGACCGCGCCGCGCGCGCGATCGCGGAGAGCGAGGAACGCTATCGCCTGGTCGTCGAGAGCGCGCGGGACTTCGCGATCATCACCCTGGATCTCGGCGGCGTCATCACGGGCTGGAACAGCGGCGCGGGGCGGATGCTCGGCTACGCGGAAACCGAGGCGATCGGTCTGCCCGGCGCCATGCTCTTCACCGCAGACGACCGCGAGACCGGCCAACCCGAGGCGGAGCTGCGGCTGGCGCGCACGGAAGGGCGGGCGGAGACCGAACGGTGGCTGCGCCGCAGCGACGGCTCGCTCTTCTGGGGCTCCGCAGTCGTCACGCGGCTGGCGAATGGCCATGCGCGGGGCTACGTGATGATCCTGCAGGACCGCTCGCGCGAGCGCGAAGCCGCGGCGCGGCTACGGGCCAGCGCGGCGCGCCAGGCGTTCCGGGCCGATCTGGCCGAGCGCCTGCGCGCGGCGGACGGCACCTCGGCGATCCTGCAGGCCGCGTGCAAGGCGCTGGGCACGCATCTCGGCGCGAGCGTCGTCAGCTACGCAGAACTGGACGAGGCCACGCAGTGCCTGGTGGTCGAGGACGAGTGGGTGGCGCCGGGCGCGATCGGCGCACACAGGCTGCGGCTCGAGCATCGCGGCCCGGACATCGATGCCGGCCTCCGCGCGGGCCGCACGGCGGTGGTCGGCGACACCCTCGCGGCCACCCGCACCGCTGGCGGGCAGCCGGTTCAGGCGGCGCTGCGCTGCCGGGCCTTCCTCGAGGCGCCGATCCTGCGCGGCGGGCGGTTCGCCGGGATCATCTCCGTCGTGTCGGAGACCCCGCGCGACTGGACGGCAGCCGAGATCGCTCTGGTCGAGGAGGTCGCGGACCGCACGCGTGCTGCGCTCGACCGCGCCCGTGCAGGGTTGGAGCTCCAGGACAGCGAGACCCGGCTTCGCCTGGCGACCGAAGCCTCGGAAGTCGGCCTCTGGGACGTGGACACGGTGAACGACGTCCTGATCTGGCCGGCGCGCGTGAAGGCGATGTTCGGAATCTCCGCCGACGCGCCAGTCTCGATGGCGGATTTCCACGCAGGCCTGCACCCGGACGACCGCGACGCCACGATCGCGTCCTACACCGCCGCGGCCGACCCGGCCCGCCGCCGCCTGTACGACGTCGAGTACCGCACGATCGGCAAGGAGGACGGGATCGTACGCTGGGTGGCCGCGAAGGGACGCGGCGTGTTCGACGAGACCGGGCGTTGCGTCCGGATGATCGGCACCGCCATCGACGTTACCGCGCGCAAGGCGGTCGAGGCCGACCTCGCGCGCAGCCGCGCCGAGCTGCAGCGGTTGAACGAGGGCCTCGAGGCCCGCGTGCGCGAGGAGATCGCCGCCCGGCAGGCGGCACAGGCCCAGCTTGCCCATGCCCAGCGGATGGAGGCACTCGGGCAGCTCGCCGGCGGCATCGCCCACGACATCAACAACGTGCTCCAGGCCGTGAGCGGCGGCGCCGCGCTGATCGAGAAGCGGCCGGCCGACCCGGCCGCGGTGCGGCGGCTCGCGCGAATGGTCGGCGAAGCGGCGGAGCGCGGCTCCGCGGTGACCCGACGCCTCCTTGCCTTCTCGCGGCGGGGCGACCTGCGGGCCGAGACGGTCGACCCGGTCACCCTCCTCGCCGACATGCGCGACATCCTGGTCCACGCCCTCGGTGCGGGGATCGGCGTGCGCGTCGACGCCCCGGCCGAGTTGCCGCAGATGCTCGCCGACAAGGGGCAGCTCGAGACGGTGCTCGTCAACCTGGCTGCGAATGCGCGGGACGCGATGGACGGCAAGGGCAGCATCGTGCTCGACGCCTCGTTGGAGCAGGCGCCGCGGAGCGTCCTGCCGGCCCGGATGCCGCCCCTGAAGCCGGGTGCCTATGTCCGCCTGGTCGTCGCCGACAGCGGCCCTGGCATGTCCCCTGACGTGCTGGAGCGAGCCACCGAGCCGTTCTTCACCACGAAGCCGAGCGGTCGGGGCACGGGCCTCGGCCTCGCGATGGCGCGCGGCTTCGCGGAACAGAGCGGCGGCGCGCTGCTCGTCGAGAGCGAGGTCGGGCGGGGAACGCGCGTATCCCTGTGGTTCCCGGTCGCGGAGCTCGCCCCGGCGAGCGACCGCGCAGGGGCGCCGCGCGAACTCGACGCGGATCGGACTCACCGGATCCTGCTGGTGGATGACGAGACGCTCGTGCGGGAGATCACCGCCGAGGGACTGGAGCGGGCAGGCTTTTGCGTGCTCGCCGCCGACGGCAGCGCCGCCGCCGTCGAGCTGCTCGAGCAGGGTGAGGCGGTGGATGCTCTCGTCTCCGACCTTTCGATGCCGGGGATGGATGGAGTGACCCTCATCCGCGAGGCGCAGCGGCGGCGACCGGGGCTGCCTGCGATCCTGCTCACGGGGTTCGCGACGAACGCGGCGGAACTCGCCATCGGCGGCGCGGTCACCGGCACCTTCTCGCTGCTCCGAAAGCCGATCACGGCGGCCGCGCTGGCGGAGCGCGTGTCCGTGATGCTCGCAGGCGCCGAAGCTGGCCCGCGTTAGCCGCGCCGCGAGGCGTCGCATCCGACTGCTCGCCGCGTCACCTCACCGAGAGGTTGATTGCAGCCATGCGACGAGATGGCCAGAACAGCTGAGGGGAGTGTTTGGGGGAGACGCGTGAACAGCCTCGCCGTGCGACCACGCGACATTGCCAGCACGGGACGGGTCAGGCCCGGCGACACCCAGCGCCGGACGCGCGCGCTTCTCGCCCTCGCGATCGTGGTGCCTGGTCTCGCGCTGGCCGTATCCGCCTGGCATGCCTGGAACGCTGCCTTCCGGAGCGCCGAGTCCGAGGTCGCGCGCTCTGCCGAGGCCGCCGCACAATTCGCGCTGCGGCTGCTGGAGGCGCAATCCCTTCGCATCGACCGCGTGAACGACCTGCTGGCGGGATTGTCGGACGACGAGATCACGCTCCGCCAGCGCGAGCTTCACGAAGGGCTTCGCCGTATCGCCTCGGAGCGCCAGCCGGCCGACATGGAGGCGTTCTATCTCTTCGTCTACGACCGGGACGCTCGCCCGCTCGTGACCAGCAACCTCTACCCGGCACCGCCGCCCGGCCCGGTGCTGGCGGCGCGCGAGTTCAACCAGGCCCTCCGTCCGGACGAGCGGCCCTGGGCCCACATCAGTCCTGTCTACGTCGGACGCGACACCGGGCGTGCCTTCTTCGCGGTCACGCGGCGACGCGAAGGCAGCGGCAACGGCCTGCCGCCCGGCGCCTATGACGGGGTCATCAACGCGTCGATGTTCCTCGATCGGGTGAACCCGACCCTTGCGGCCCTCGCGACCGATCCCTCCGACGTCATCTCCCTGGTGCGCAGCGACGGCAGGCTGCTCGCCCGCTCGGCCGAACTCGCCAGCGTGCCGCCTGACGCGGCCACCCTGGGTGCCGGCAGTCCGATGACAGCGGCCATGGCGCGAGGCGAAGAGCGAGCGACGATCAGCAGACGGTCGAGCGTCGACGGCGTCGAGCGTGTGGCAGCCCTCCGGCGTGTCGGCGTGGATTGGCCCGTCTACGCCGTGGCCGCCCGCGCACGCTCGGCGATCGTGTCGGGGTGGCGGAAAGCCATGGCGCCACAGGCGGCGCTGGCGATGGCGGCAACCCTGCTGCTCCTGGGTCTCTCCCACGCCGTGCTCCGCCGCGAGCGCAGGCTCGCGGATGCGAACCTGGACCTGGAGCGTCGCGTGGCGGAGCGGACACAGGCCTTGGCCGCGAGCGAGGCCAAGCTGCGCCGGGCGCAGGACGCCGCCGGCGCCGTGGCCTTCGAAGTCAGCGCCGTCGGGCTGGCGACCGATGTGCCCGATGTCTTTCGCGCTCTCTACGCCATCCCGCCGGGACGGTCGGTCGACTATGCGGCCGTGCTCGCGCGCGTGCATCCCGACGATCGTGCGCGCTTCGAGGCGGACCACCGGCAGCTTGCACGGAGCGGCGGTCGGTTCCGGAGCGAGTTCCGGGTCGTGCTGCCCGACGGCTCGGTCCGCTGGCTGCTGACGAGCGGCGAGGCCGAGCCTGGGCCGCCGGGCGCCGCCCTCCCCAGCCGTATCGTCGGCGTGAACATCGACGTCACGGCGCGCAAGGCCGTCGAGGACGCCTTGCTCGAAAGCGAGCATTTCCTCCAGCTCGCGCAGCAGGCCGCCGGGGTGGCGGCCTGGTCCTGGACCGTCGGGACCGACCGCGTGACCTGGTCGCGGAGCATGTTCGAGCTTCTGGGGCTCGATCCGGACACCGATACCAAGGCGATGACCTATGACGGCTTCATGGCGATGGTCGTCGCGGAAGATCGAGACTCGCTCACGCGCGGGCTCGAGGCATGCAGCCGCGACGGCTCGGCCTCCGTCGAGTTCCGCATCAATCGTCGCACGCCCTGCGGTGGGCATGAGGAGCGCTGGCTGCTCTGCCGTGCGAGCGTCCGCGACCAGGGTGCCGGCTCGCGCGTCATGTTCGGTATCGACATCGACATCACGGAACGGCGCCGCGCCGAGGAGCGGCAGGAGCTCCTGCTTCGCGAGGTGGACCACAGGGCGAAGAACGCTCTGGCCGTCGTGAAGGCGGCGCTGCGGCTGACGCCGAAGGAGGATGCGAGGTCGTTCAGCGACGCGATCGAAGGTCGCATCGACGCGCTTGCACGCGCGCAGTCCCTGCTGGCCGAGACCCGCTGGGGCGGCACCGATCTGCGCAAGCTGCTCGAAGGTTCACTGGCGCCGTTCCTGATCGATGGGACGGATGGCCCTCGCGCCCTGCTCGACGGCCCAGAGGTGAAGCTCTCGGGGTCAGCGACGCAGTCCCTGTCGATGGCCATCCATGAGCTCGCCACCAACGCCACGAAATACGGCGCGCTGTCCTGCCCGTCCGGGCAGTTGGCGGTGACGTGGCACGTTGCGGGGGGCGAACTGCGTCTGCTCTGGCGCGAGAGCGGCGGACCCAGGATCGAGGCTGCGCCCGGCAAGCGCGGCTTCGGCTCTCGGGTCGTGGACAGCACGATCCGCAATCAACTGGGCGGGCGCGCAAAGTGGCAGTGGGACGCCGACGGCCTGGCCGTCCATCTGTTGGTGCCCGTCGGCCGCGTCCTCACGCGGGAGCCGGCGACGGGGCTCTAGGCCGGGCAGCTACCCCGATCCACCTGCACTGCCGATCGGCATGCGCGCGATCAGGGCACGTCCACATCGACCAGCGGGCCGTAGAACTGACAGCCCAGCGTATCCCAGTCGCCGGGGCTGCCACTCGGGCGCTCGCGGTAGATGGTGAACTTGATCGCGTTGGCGAGATCGAACTGCACATGGTCCGAGATGCGCTCCGGCGGGATGCGATAGATCCGCGCCACGGCCTCGCGGCCCAGCACGCCGCTCTCGACCACGCGGCGATAGGCCTCGCGCGTCGGGAAGATGACGTCGAAGGTCACCTGGTTCACGCCCGCATTCTTGCTGCGGATCGTCTTCGCGAGCTCGTGCAGCCTCGGCATCAGACGCCAGCCTCCGCGACGTGGGTGGGGAAGAGCTCCATCGGATCGCGCAGCGTCATCGTGTGATTGACGTTCCAGACGAAGCCAGGGGAGGAGCGCATGGTCTGCTTGGTGCAGGCCGCGAGCCCGCTCGATCCCTTGCTGTCCGGGATCCGCGCCAGGAAGAACATGCGGGTGGCGAAGTCCACCAGCTTGTGGGCCACCGTGTCGGTCTGCGCGAGGCCCTCGATCACGATGCAGACCTCGTGCGGCACCGCGTCCCGTCGCGGCTCCAGGTCCTTGAGCACGCCGTCGCGGCCGAAGACGTGGTAGTGCAGTTCGTACTCCACGCCGCGGAAGGTGCGGGCGGAGGCGCTGCGCGACCACTCGATCGCGGCATCCAGGTGACGGATCACCTGCGGGTCGCGGATGGCGGCGATGCCCATGTAGCGCTCGCCGACCTTCCGCGCGCCCTCGAGCTTCACGGTGAGCGGATCGTCGGGAATGAAGCGGGCGCCGGAGATGCGGGTGGAGCGGCCGTCCACCTCCTCGTACCGGCACTCCCGCATGTCCAGCACGCCGCCCAGCATATGCTCGAAGAAGGGCGTCTCCCGTTCGTACATGGAATGGCCGGCCGCGGAGGCGACCGTCACACGCTGGCCGGGGTGGAAGGGCGTGACGAGGATATCCTCGTCGGAGATCGTGCCGATGATCGCCTCCTTGCCCATGAAGGGCTCGGCGACGAGCGAGGCGCATTCAATCATCTTGCCCATGTGATAGGCGAGCGCGGCCGGGTAGCCGGCGCGGATGCAGGGCGCGGCGGTGAAGCAGACATCGCCGCAACGCCCACCGACGATCACGTCGCAGCCGTCGTCGAGCAGCTTGATGAAAGGTTCGACGCCAGCCACCGCGACGATCCGCGTGGCGGCGAGCGCTTCCTCCGCCGTCAGGTCCGGAAAGCCGCCGAGGCCAGGAAGACGTTCCCCACCCGCGATGCGCGCGGCGACGGCAGCGCCCGGCACTTCCGAATGGAACCAGCCGATGCGGAACTTCGGGATGCGGTGGCGCTCGGCGATCTCACGCAGCTGGCGCACCGTCTCGTCCACGCCGTGATTGCTGCCGGAATCGCCCGCGCTGCCGATGATCAGCGGGATGCCCCTCTTGCGTGACTCGACCAGGAACAGCTCCAGCTCGTCCTCCACGAACTGGCCGAGCACGCTGTTGTTGCCGAGGTAGACCGGGCCGGGGTCCGAGCTGCCGCCGTCGGCGACCAGGTAGTCCGGCATCGTGTCGATCGCCGCCCGGAAGCTCTCCGGCCCGGACGGTGCGGTGCCGAGATGGCCGGTGGAGATCATGATGCGCATCTCGCGGCGTCTGGCCGCCATGGTGCTGGTTCCTTCCCTCACGACGGCACGAAGTAGGCCTCTTCCTCCGCCACCGCCTCGAAGGCGGCAAGCGCAGCGAGCGTCGCCTCGCGGTCGATCGCCGCGACTTCCTCGATCAGCGCGTTCAACAGCACCAGCGGCGCGGCATGGAAGGCGACGAAGCTGGCGGATTCGGCCGGGGCGTGCAGCGCGACGTCGCCTTTCAGCGGCGCGAAGGGGCTGTCGGTCAGGGTGATGCGGCGCACCCCGCGGCGGCCGGCCAGCTCCAGCAGTCCGACCATGGCCCGCAGGTAGCGCGGAAAGCCGATGGCGACGACGACATCGCGCGCATCCATCCGGCCGATGCGATCCAGCGCCTCGGTGTCCGCGCCCAGCGAGCGGGCGACGTCGAGGCCAAGCTTGTCGAGAGCGAACCAGAGGTGGAAAGCGAGCGGCGCCGCGCCGCGCACGCCCACCACCAGCACGCGGCGCGCGGCCCGCAGCGCCTTCGCCGCCTCGGCCAGTGCTTGGCCGTCCGCCGCGTCGCGCAGCTGGCGCAGGTTGTCGGCCTCCGCCTCGAGCAGCCGCTCGAGCGGGCTGGCCGCGCCGGGGCGTCGCTCCGTCATCAGGTGGAAGCGCTCGGTACCCTTCAGGTCGGCGCGCACGAGCCGGCGCACCTCCTTCTGCAGCGCGGGGTAGCCGGCGAAACCGAGCGCGACGGCGAAGCGCACCACTGTCGCCTCGCTGACCCGCGCGGCGCGCGCCGTCTCCGCAACGGTCGCGAACGCCACCGCCTGGTAGTTGGCGAGCAGGTACCGGGCGAGCCTGGTCTGGCTCGGCGAGAGGTTCGCCGCGCGCGGTTCCAGCAGCCGCATCAGGGGCAGTGCGCCCGACATGAAATCCCTGTGCTGGTGATGAAAAATCTGTTTCATAAGCTTGGTTGGGAGAAAACCTCGTGTCAACATCGCCCTGCGCGCCAGGCCGCGCCGACAAGAAAGGGAGGTTGGACGGATGAGCATCTCGCGCCGCGAAGCCCTGCTGGGCACGCTCGCCACGCCCTTCGTCGCGCGCGGCGCCCTGGCGCAGCGCGCGGCCCGCGAGGTGCGCGTCGGCTTCACCCAGGATGCGCTGACCCTCGATCCCGCGAATCACCGTAACCGCGAGACGCAGACCGTCATCCGCAACATCCACGACGGGTTGATGGCGCGCACGCCGGACATGGCGATCGTGCCCGAGATCGCCGAGAGCTTCCGCACCATCGACGCGGCCACCTACGAGATGACCATCCGCCAGGGCATCCGCTTCCATTCGGGCGACATGCTGACGGTGGAGGATGTGAAGTTCACGCTGGACCGGCTCACGCGCCCCAACGCGATGGGCGGCGCCACCAGCCCCCGCCGCGACCTGCTGGGCCCGCTGGAGGAGACGACGATCGTCGATGCCCGCACCGTGCGGCTGCGCCTCTCTCAGCCCTGGGCGCCGATGCTCGGCATCATCCCGGCGCAGGAGGTGGTGAACCGCCGCCATGTCGAGCGCGTCGGCCAGGAAGGCATGCAGACCCGCCCCGATGGCTGCGGCCCCTTCCGGCTGGTGGAGTGGCGCCGCGGCGAGGCGGTCATCATGGAACGCTTCGCCGAGTATTACGGCGGCGCGCCGGAGATCCCACCCGCCGGGCCCGCGCAGGTGGATCGCGTGATCTTCCGCGTGCTGCCGGAGAATGCCTCCCGCGTCGCGGCCCTGCTGGCGGGCGAGGTTGACATCATCAACGATCTGCCGCCCTCGGCCATGCGGCAGGTGGAGGCCAGCCGCAACGCGCAGGTCATGCGGGTCAACGGCACGCGCACCTTCTTCGTGGCGATGAACGTCGCCAAGCCGCCCTTCAACGACGTGCGCGTGCGCCGCGCGCTGAACCACGCGCTGGACAAGGCGCCGATCATTGCCCGCGTCCTGGCCGGCACGGCGACGTCGCTGCGCGGCGTGATGAGCCCCGACAGCTTCGCCTTCAACCCCGACCTGCCCGAATACCGCTTCGACCTGGAGCGTGCCCGCGCGCTGCTGGCCGAAGCCGGCGTGGCCCAGGGGACCGAACTGGTGATCGACACCACCGGCGCGACGCGCGAGATCGCCGAGGCGATCGCCGCCCTGCTGTCGCGCACGGGGCTGCGCGTGCGGACCCAGATGTGGGAAGGCGCGGTGATCGGCCCGATGTGGCAGAATCCGGAACGTCGCCGCGAGCGGGACATGTATCTCACCTCCTGGGGCAACGCCTCGCTCGACCCGTCGGACATCATGCTGCCGACGCTGCGAACCGGCGGACGCGGCAACCACTCCGGCTACTCCAATCCCGAGGTGGACCGGCTGCTCGACACGGCGGAGGTGGAGCCGAACCAGGACCGCCGGCGCGACATGTACCGCCAGGCGCAGCGCATCGTCAGCGAGGAAGCGCCCTGGATCTTCCTCTGGCTGCCGCAGGACCTCTACGGCGTGTCGCGCCGCATCGAGGGTTGGCGCCCGCAGGCGGACAGCCGCATCAACCTGCATCGGGTGCGGATCGCCGGGTGAGTGCGGCGAGGCTCGTCGAACGGCTGATCCAGCTTCCGCTGGTGCTGTTCGGCGTCAGCGTCGTCGTCTTCCTGATGATGACGCTGACGCCGGGCGACCCGGTGGAGATCATGCTGGCCGACCAGCGCGCCACCGAGGAGCAAGCGCAGGCGCTGCGGCGCGATCTCGGCCTCGACCGGCCGCTGCCGGAGCGCTACCTGATCTTCGTCGGCAATGCGCTGACCGGCGATTTCGGCGTCTCCTTCTTCCATCGGCGCCCGGTCTTCGACGTGATCAGCGAGCGCCTGCCGGCCACGATCGAGCTCACGCTGGTGGCGCTGCTGATCGCGGTCGCGGTTGCCGTACCGCTCGGCGTCGCCGCGGCGGTCAAGCGCGATTCCTGGCTCGACCGCGCGCTGACCGCGGCGGCGCTGTTCGGCGTGTCCCTGCCCGGCTTCTGGTTCGGCATCCTGCTGATCCTGCTCTTCGCGGTGCAGCTTGGCTGGTTTCCCGTTGGTGGCCGCATCCCCTTCGATGCGGAGGTGCCCTGGGTCAGCGGCTTCCTGCTGGTGGACACGCTGCTGGCAGGGCGGCCGGACGCCTTCCTGCGCGCCCTCTCGCATCTCGCCCTGCCGGCCATCACCCTGGGGCTGCCGGCGGCGGCGCTGCTCGCCCGCGTCATCCGCAGTTCGATGTCGGAGGTGCTGGCGGCCGACTACGTGCTGTTCGCGGAAGCCAAGGGCCTGCCCAGGCGTCGGGTCCTGTTCCTGCACGCGCTGAAGAACGCGCTGATCCCCGCAGTCACCGTGCTCGCGATCGAGGCTGGGTCGCTGCTCGGCGGCTCCATGAT
Organism: Falsiroseomonas oryziterrae; assembly: GCF_021864505.1. GTDB lineage: Bacteria > Pseudomonadota > Alphaproteobacteria > Acetobacterales > Acetobacteraceae > Falsiroseomonas > Falsiroseomonas oryziterrae. Next base: position 2,946 of record NZ_JAKJIB010000015.1, on the reverse strand, counting down.
CGTGGAGACGGTGTTCGGCTGGCCCGGCCTCGGCCGTGTGGTGGTGGAGGGCATCTTCGCGCGCAACTACCCGCTGGTGCAGGCGGCGGTGCTCCTCTACGCGGTCATCTACGTCACGCTGAATTTCGGCGCCGACCTGCTCTACGCGGCGCTCAACCCGAAGGTGCGGCTGTGAGCGCCAGCCTCGCCGACGCCGCGCCGCTTTCGCCCACCGCGCTGGCGCTGCGCCGCTTCCTGCGAAACGGCACGGCGCTCGTGGCGGCGGCGGTGGTGGTGCTGGCGGCGCTGCTGGCCGTCTTCGCGCCCTGGATCGCGCCGCAGGACCCGACGGATGCCGACCTGTTCCGCCGACTGTGTGCCCCGGCCTGGGCCGCGGCAGACACCGCGGCCGGCTACTGGCTCGGCTGCGACAGCCTCGGGCGCGACATCCTCTCGCGTCTCATCCATGGCGCGCGCGTCTCGCTCTCGGTCGCCGCGATGGTGGTGTGCATCGCCGCCGTGATCGGCACGCTGGCGGGGCTGGCGGCGGGCTATTTCGGCGGCTGGGTGGACGCGCTCATCTCGCGCCTCGTGGATACGCTGCTCGGCTTCCCCTACCTGGTCTTCGCCATCGGGCTGATGGCGATGATGGGGCCGGGGCTCCACAACATCGTCCTCGCCCTGGTCCTCAAGGAGTGGATCTTCACCTGCCGCGTTGTGCGCGGCGAGACGCTGGCCGCGCGCGAGCAGGACTACGTCGAGGCGGCGCGCGCGCTGGGCTGCTCGCCCGGCCACATCATGCTGCGGGAGATCCTGCCCAACGTGCTGTCGCCCGTGCTGGTCGTCGCCACCTTCCGCATGGCCTATGTGATCATCATGGAGGCCTCGCTCTCCTTCCTCGGCCTCGGCGTGCAGCCGCCGACGCCGAGCTGGGGGTCGATGGTCTCGGACGGGCGGGAGTTCCTGGTCGACGCCTGGTGGGTCTCGACCCTGCCGGGCCTCTGCATCCTGGCGCTGGTGCTGTCGATCAACCTGGCCAGCCAGGGCCTGCGGGACGCCTTCGACCCCAGGCTCCACCAGTCCTCCTGATGTCGGCGCCGCTGCTCTCCGTCCGTGGCTTGCGCACCGTCTTCCCGACGCGGCGCGGGCCGCTGGCCGCCGCCGACGGCGTCGATTTCGACATCGCCGCCGGCGAGGCGCTGGGCGTGGTGGGAGAGAGCGGAAGCGGCAAGTCCGTCACCTTCCTCTCGGTGCTCGGGCTGATCCGCCCGCCAGGGCGGGTCGAGGCCGGCGAGATCCTGTTCGGCGGGCGCGACCTGCGACGCATGCCCGCTCCGGAGCTCCGAGCGCTGCGCGGGCGCATGCTGGCGCTGGCGATGCAGGATGCGCTCTCGGCGCTCAACCCGTCGCTGACCATCGGCACGCAGATCGTCGAGACGCTGCGCGCCCACGGCATCCCCGGCGATCCGCGGGCGGAGGCGGTGCGGCTGCTCGGCCGCGTCGGGATCCCGGACGCGGCGCGGCGCCTCGGCGACTATCCGCACCAGTTCTCCGGCGGCATGCGCCAGCGGGCCATGATCGCCATCTCGCTCGCCGCCCGACCGAGATTGCTCGTGGCGGACGAGCCGACCACCGCGCTCGACGTCACGATCCGTGCCCAGGTTCTCTACCTGCTCGACGAGCTGCGCGTCGAGGACGGCCTCGCGGTGGCGATGATCACCCACGATCTTGCCGTCGTCGCGGAACGCTGCGAACGGGTGATGGTGATGTATGCCGGCCAGGTGGCGGAGACCGGACCGACCGCCGAGGTCATCGCCCGCCCGCGCCATCCCTACACGCGCGGCCTGATGGAAAGCCTGCCGCGCCTCGACCAGCCGGACCGGCCGCTGCATCCCATCCCCGGCCAGGTGCCCGACCTCGCCGCGGTCGATGCGGGCTGCCGCTTCCGCAACCGCTGCGCGCTGGCGGTCGCGGCCTGCGCTGCGCCGGTCCCGCTGCGCGACGTCGGCGCCGAGCGCCTCTCCCGCTGCATCCGCGCGGAGGAGGTCTCGTGACCGCCCTTCTGGAGGCGCGCGGCGTCACGCGTCACTTCACCCTCGCGCATGGCTTGGGCGAGCGCATCCTGCGCCGGCCGCGGCGGGTGCTGCGCGCGGTGGAGGGCGTGGACCTCTCGATCGCGCGCGGTGAGACGCTGGGGCTGATCGGCGAGAGCGGCTGCGGCAAGTCCACCCTCGGCCGCCTGCTGCTGCGGTTGCAGGACCCGACCGCCGGCAGCATCGCCTTCGACGGGCAGGACATCTCCGCCGCGCCGGAGCCCGCGCTGCGGCCGCTGCGCCGGCGCATGCAGATCATCTTCCAGGACCCCTATGCCTCGCTCAATCCGCGCCGCACCGTGCGCGAGATCGTGGGGCTGCCGCTGACGCTGCATGCCGGGCTGCGCGGCGCCGCGGCCGAGGCGCGCGTCGCGGCGATGCTCGATCGCGTCGGACTCGCGCGGGCACATCTCGACCGCTACCCGCACCAGTTCTCCGGCGGCCAGCGGCAGCGCATCGGCATCGCCCGCGCGCTGATCCTGAAGCCCGACTTCGTGGTCTGCGATGAGCCGGTGAGCGCGCTGGATGTGAGCGTGCAGGCGCAGGTGCTCTCGCTGCTGCGGGAGTTGCGCGACGAGATGGGGCTCACCCTGCTCTTCATCTCACACGATCTTGCGGTGGTGGCGCACCTCGCCCGCCGGATCGCCGTGATGTATCTCGGCCGCATCGTCGAGGAAGGCCTGCGGGAGGCGGTGATCTCCCGCCCCGCGCACCCCTACACGCGGGCGCTGCTAGCGGCGGTGCCGCGGCTCGACGCGGTGGGGCCGGGCCGGCGCACCGTGGCGGGCGAGTTGCCCTCACCGCTCGCGCCGCCGCCTGGCTGCGCCTTCCATCCGCGCTGCCCGCTCGCCGGCCCGCGCTGCCGCGTGGAGGC
>NZ_JAKJIB010000149.1 GCF_021864505.1 Falsiroseomonas oryziterrae | reverse complement strand
TGTCGCCCCGGCCGCTCGACATGCCGGGCGGCGGGCTCGAGGGCGGGATCGGCGGCGCCGGCGTCATCCGGTGACGGCGCGGCGCGCGGGCTGAGGCGATGAAGCTCGATGCGCGCCGCGCGGCCGCGGTGCTCGCCGATCCGGGCCCGTTCCGCGCCGTTCTGCTGCATGGCGACGATGCGGGGCTGGTGCGCGAGCGCGCCGAGGCGCTGGTGCGCGCCGTGCTCGGCGGCGCGATGGACGATCCCTTCCGCATGGCAGAGCTGAACCGCGAGGAGGCGGCGAAAGCCGGCGCGCTGGCCGGCGAAGTCGCGGCGCTGGCGATGACCGGCGGACGGCGCGTGGTGCGGCTGCGCGAGGCGACGGATGCGCATGCGACGGCGCTGAAGGACGCGCTCGCGACGCCGGGCGAGGCGTTGATGGTGCTGGAGGGCGGCGAGCTGACGGCGCGGTCGAAGCTGCGCGTGCTGGCCGAGGCCGCGCCGGAGGTGGCGGTGATCGCCTGCTATCGCGAGCGCGGCGAGGAGCTGGCGGGGACGCTCGGTCGCATGCTGAAGGAGGAAGGCGTGTCGGCCGATCCCGCCGCCCTGTCCTGGCTGGCGGCGCGGCTCGGCGAGGACCGGATGCAGACGCGGCGCGAGGTGGAGAAGCTCGCGCTCTATGTCGGCCGCGGCGGGCGCGTGGACGAGGACGCGGCGATGGCCTGCGCGGCCGAGGGCTCGACGGCGGATCTCGACGAGGCGCTGATGGCCGCGACGGCAGGCGATGCGGCGCTGGCGGATCGCGCGCTCAGCGCGGCCTTCGCCGAAGGTGCGAATCCGGTGCAGGTGCTGCGCGCGGCGCTGCGGCATGTGCAGCGGCTGCACGAGGCGGCGCTGGCCGGCGATGCATCGGTGCTGCGCCCGCCGGTCTTCTTCCGCCACAAGCCGGCCTTCGACCGCGCGCTGCGCGCCTGGTCGCCGGCCGCGCTGGAGGCGGCGGGGGCGGCGCTGCTCGAGGCCGAGAAGCGCACCAAGACCACGGCCTTCCGCGATGCGGATGCGGTGATCGCGCGGGCGGCGTTGATGGCGATCGCGCGGCAGGCTGCGGCCCGCCGTTGACCGGCGCGCACGGCCGCCGCCGTGGATTTTCCGGCGTGATTGGGCATTTGCCGGAATAGGCGGCGCGTTGGCGCCGTCAGCCGCCGTTCAGCAGGCGCACGAGGCCGTCGAGCTGGTCCAGGTCGCGGTACTCGATCACCACCTGCCCGCCCTTGCCCTGGTGCTGCACCGACACCTTGAGGCCGAGCCGCTCCGTCAGCTCGCGTTCGAGCGCCACCGTGTGAGGGTCGCGTTCCGCCTTGCCGGCCTTGCCGTTGCGCGGCCTGCCCTGCGCGGCGACGAGGGCCTCGGCCTGTCGGACGTTCAGGTTGCGCGCGACGATCTGGGCGGCGAGGCGGGCCGGCTCCGGCGTGCCGACCAGCGTCCGTGCATGGCCGGCGGTGAGCGCGCCGTGGCGGACCAGGTCGCGCACAGTCTCGGGCAGGCTCAGCAGGCGGAGGGTGTTGGCGACGTGGCTGCGGCTTTTCCCGACGGCCTGACCCAGGCCTTCCTGCGTCAGCCCGAACTCGTCGAGCAGGCGCCGGTAGCCCTCGGCCTCCTCCATCGCATTCAGGTCCTGGCGCTGCAGGTTCTCGACCAGGCCGGCGGCCATGGCCTCGCGGTCGCCGAGTTCCCGGACGATGACCGGGACCTCGTGCAGCTGCGCGACCTGGGCTGCGCGCCAGCGGCGCTCGCCGCCGATGATCTGGTAGGCGCCCGGCGCCTCGGGCTTCGGGCGGACCAGGATGGGCTGGAGGATGCCGTTCTCGCGGATGGAGGAGGCAAGCTCTTCCAGCGCGCCCTTGTCCATCGCGCCGCGCGGCTGGAATGGTCCGGGCTCCAGCGCCTCGACCGGCACGGTGCGGAGCGCGCCGGCCTCCGCCGTGGGGGGCGCATCGGGGATCAGGGCCGAGAGGCCGCGGCCGAGGCGGGGCGGCTGGGGCTTGCGGGGCAGGCTCATGCCGCGGGTCTCCGCGCGCGCTCGCGCTTCAGGAATTCGGCCGCGAGCCGGACATGCGCCTGCGCGCCCGGCGAGCGGAAATCGTAGAGCAGGACCGGCAGGCCGTGCGAGGGCGCCTCGCTGACGCGGACGTTCCGCGGGATCACCGTCTCGAACACCTTGTCCTTGAAGAAGCCGCGCACGTCGCTGGCGACGAGTTCCGACAGGTTGTTCCGGCGGTCCACCATGGTCAGCACGATGCCTTCGAGCGTCAGGCGCGGGTTCAGCGCGCGGCGCACGCGGTCGATGGTGCGGGTGATCTGGCTGATGCCTTCGAGGGCGAAGAACTCCGTCTGCAGCGGTACCAGAACGCCGTCGGCGGCTACCAGGGCGTTCAGGGTGAGCAGGCCGAGCGAGGGCGGGCAATCCAGGAAGACGAAGTCGAAGCCGGCGAGCGCCTCAGCGCCGTCCTGCAGGGCCTTGGCTAGGCGGCGCTCGCGGTCATCGGCGCCGACCAGCTCCACCTCGGCGCCGGCCAGGTCGGGATCGGCTGGGAGGATGGAGAGGTTGGGGATCTGGCTCGGCCGCAGCAGCTCGGCCAGCGGGCGGTCCTCGACCAGAAGGGCGTAGGAGCCGGCGCTGCGGTCGGCGCGGCCGATGCCGAGGCCGGTGGAGGCGTTGCCCTGCGGATCGAGGTCGATCAGCAGGACCTTGTGCTCGGCGGCGAGCGCCGTCGCGAGGTTGATCGCGGTCGTCGTCTTGCCGACGCCGCCCTTCTGGTTGGCGAAGGCAAGGATGCGCGGCATCGCGCGTTCAGGGCGGGCCACGTCGTATGTCGCTCAACCGGAAGATGGTGGCATCGGGGTCGGTCCGGCTCGCGAACCGCTCGACCTGCAATTGCCAGTGCGGGAGGGCGGCGGTCAACTCGGCTTCCGCGGTCCTGCCCTTCGGGAAGATCGCGACGCCGTCCGGCGCGAGCAGGCGCGCCGCATGGGGCAGCAGATCCGTGAGCGGCGCGAGGGCGCGCGCGGTCAGGACGGCCAGCGGGGGCAAGGTGGCGGCCTCGATGCGCTGCGGATGCACGCGGACGCGCGTCAGCCCGAGCTGGCCGGCGGCCTCGGTGAGGAATGCCGCCTTCCGACGGTCGGATTCGACGAGGTGGGTTTCCCGAGCTGTCGCGATGGCCAGGACGAGGCCCGGGAACCCGCCCCCGGATCCGAGATCGCCCACCGGGCCGTCATCCGCCGGCAGCAGGGACAGGAGCTGGAGCGAATCGGCGATGTGGCGCGCCCGAATGGAGTCCGCGTCCCGGTCGGCGACGAGGTTGATCCGGTCGTTCCAGCGGACCAGCAGGTCGAGAAAGCGGTCGAGCCTTGCGGCGACATCCGCCGAGACGGGCTCGGCCGGCGGAAGTGCCTGACGCTCCGGCGCCCCATCGCCCCGTTTCACGTGAAACAGCTCAGGCCGTCGCGCCGCGGCGGAGATGCATCGCCAGCGCCGCGATCGCGGCGGGCGTGATGCCCGGGACCCGGCCCGCGCTGCCGAGGGTCGCTGGGCGCGCGGAGGAGAGGCGGTGCTGCATCTCCCGCGAGAGTCCGGGAATGGCCGCGAAATCCAGCCCGTCTGGGATCGCCAGCCGCTCCTCGCGCTCGATCAGCCGGCGCTCGGCGTCCTGGCGGCGTAGATAGGGCGCGTAGAGCGCTTCGGCCTCAACCTGCACGGCGACGCCTGGGGGCAGATCGGCGAGCCAGGGGAACACGGCGGCGGCGGCCGCGACCGTCACGCCGGGCAGCGCCAGCACCTCCAGCGCCGAGCGGCGCCGGCCATCCTGCCGCACGGGCAGGCCAGCGGCGGCGATCGCGGCGGAGGTGGCCTGGTCCTGTCCGGCCCGCTCCAGCGCCGCGGCGACCTCCGCCGCGAACGCACGGTGGCGGTGGGTTCGCTCCGACCCCACGCAGCCCCAGGCGATGCCGCGATCGGTCAGCCGCAGCCCGGCATTGTCGGCGCGCAGGGTGAGGCGGTGCTCGGCGCGGGCGGTCAGCATGCGGTAGGGCTCGGTGACGCCATGGAGGACCAGGTCGTCCACCAGCACGCCGATATAGGCGTCGCCGCGGCCGAGCACGCGGTCGGGGGTCTCGCCGGCGGCGCGCTGCGCGGCGTTCAGCCCGGCCATGATCCCCTGCGCCGCGGCCTCCTCGTAGCCGGTCGTGCCGTTGATCTGACCCGCCAGGAAAAGCCGCTTCACCGACCGGGCCTCGAGCGTGGGCCGCAGCGCGCGCGGGTCCACATGGTCGTATTCGATCGCGTAGCCGGGCTTCAGGATCCGGGCGCGCTCCAGCCCCGGGATCGAGGCGATGACCGCCCCCTGGATCTCCGGCGGCAGGCTGGTGGAGATGCCGTTCGGATAGACCGTGTCGTCGTCCAGCCCCTCGGGCTCGAGGAAGATCTGGTGCCGGTCGCGGTCCGCGAAGCGGACCACCTTGTCCTCGATGGAGGGGCAGTAGCGCGGCCCGACGCCCTGGATGCGCCCGCCATAGACCGCCGTCCGGTGCAGGTTCTCGCGGATCAGCGCGTGGGTGGCTGGTGTCGTCCAGGTGATGCGACACTCCACCTGCGGGTTGGCGATCCGGTCTGTCAGCCAGGAGAGCGGCTCCGGCGGGTCGTCGCCCGGCTGCGCCTCCAGCGCCTGCCAGTCGATGGTCCGCCCGTCGAGCCGGGGCGGCGTGCCGGTCTTGAGGCGGGCGAGCGGCAGCCGCAGCCGCTCCAGCGCCAGGGCGAGGCCGATCGCGGGCTGGTCGCCGCGGCGGCCGGCCGGGATGCGCTCCTCGCCCAGATGGATCTCGCCGCGGAGGAAGGTGCCGGTGGTGATGACCAGGGCCCCGCAGGGGATGCGGCGGCCGGTGGCGGTGACGACGGCCGCGATGGCGCCCTCGGCGTCGAGCTCCAGCTCCTCGGCTGCTTCGGCCAGGATGTCGAGGTTGGCGGTCTCGGCCAGGAGGCGCTGCATCGCCTCGCGGTAGAGGCGGCGGTCGGCCTGGGCGCGGGGGCCGCGGACCGCCGGGCCCTTGCTGGCGTTCAGCTGCTTGACGTGGATGGCGGCGGCGTCGGCAGCCCGGGCGATCAGCCCGTCCAGCGCGTCCACCTCCCGCACCAGGTGCCCCTTGCCCACCCCGCCGATGGCGGGGTTGCAGGACATCTCGCCGATCGTCTCGACGCGGTGGGTGAGGAGGAGGGTGCGCGCGCCGCAGCGCGCGGCGGCAGCCGCGGCCTCGCAGCCCGCATGCCCGCCGCCGACCACCACCACGTCGTAGCGCGTCGTCCCCGTCATGGGCGGGGATATAGGCCGGCTACTTGCCGATGCAGAAGTCTCCGAAGACGACATCGAGGACGTCTTCGACGCCGACCCGGCCGGTCAGCCGGCCGAGGGCCAGCACCGCCCCGCGCAGCGCCTCCGCGGCCAGTTCGGGCAGCGGGGCGATCTGGGCTTCGTCAAGCCGGGTGACGGCTTCGGCCAGGGCGGCGCGGTGGCGGCCGCGGGTCAGCAGCGGCGCCTCCGCGAGTCCGGCCCGCTGCTCCGCCAGCGTCGCCAGAGCAGCCTGCAACCCGTCCAGCCCGGCGCCGGTCCGGGTGCTGGTCGCCAGGACAGGGCGGCCCAGGAGGCCCGACGGCGCCGGCGCCAAGTCGCATTTGGTCGCGACGAGCAGCGCATCGGGCCGCGCCTCGGCCAGGGCCAGCGTCTCGGGATCGGGCGGCTGGTCGGCGGCGAAGACGGCGAGCACCAGGTCGGCCTCGTCCGCCCGGCGCCTGGCCCGGCGCACGCCTTCCTGTTCGATCTCGTCCGGGGTCTCGCGCAGCCCGGCCGTGTCGGCCAGCACCGCCGGGATGCCGCCGAGGTCGAGCGGCGCCTCGATCACGTCGCGGGTCGTGCCCGGCCGGGCCGAGACGATCGCCGCCTCGCGGCCGAGCAGCGCGTTCAGCAGGGAGGATTTCCCGGCATTGGGAGCGCCGAGGATGGCGATGGTCAGCCCCTCGCGCAGCCGCTCGCCGCGACCGCCATCGTCGAGGTGGCGGCGGATCTCGGCCGCGAGCGCCGCGGCCTCCCCCTGGGCGCGCGCCGCCAGATCGGTCGGCAGGTCGTCCATCTCGAATTCGATGGCGGCTTCCTGATGGGCCAGGATCCGCGTCGCGCGCTGCGTCCAGGCTGTGTAGATCGCGCCGAGCGTGCCCTCGGCCTGGCGCAGCGCTTGGCGCCGTTGGGCGACGGTCTCGGCGTCGATCAGGTCGGCGATCGCCTCGGCCTGGGTGAGATCGAGCTTGCCGTGCAGCACGGCGCGGCGCGTGAACTCCCCCGGCTCGGCCGGACGGCAGCCAAGCTCGACCAGCGCCTCGGTGACGCCTGCCACCACGGCGCGGCCACCATGCAAATGAAGCTCCGCCGCATCCTCGCCCGTGTAACTCGCCGGCCCGGGGAACCAGAGGACGAGCGCTTGGTCGAGCACCTCGCCGGACCGCGGCGCCCGCAGGCGGGACAGCGTTGCGTAGCGCGGCGCCGGCAGTGCTCCGGCCAATCGGGCGAGGACCTGCGCGGTACCGCCGCCGGACAGGCGCAGCACGGCGATCGCGGCGCGTCCCGCGCCCGAAGCCCTGGCGAAGATCGTGTCGGGGAAGCCGCTCACGCTGGGTGTTTCACGTGAAACGGGGAAGCCGCGAGGCCCGGGTCAGCCCTTCGGCGGCAGCACATGCCGCTCGGTCAGCATCAGCTCCGGCACCCGCGCCCCGGCGACGAGATGCGCGGCGAGGATGCAGTCCACATCCTCCCGTGTCTTCGGGCTGTACCAGACGCCTTCGGGATAGATGACGAGCGTCGGGCCGAACTCGCAGCGGTCCAGGCAGCCGGCCGAGTTGATGCGGACCCGCTTGAGCCCGAGCTCCTTGGCCCGGGCCTTCATGTAGTCGCGCAGCTCCTCGCTGCCCTTCGCCGCGCAGGAGCCCCGACGATGGCCGTCCGGGCGGCGGTTGCAGCAGACGAAGACATGCGCGTCGAAATAAGGCGGCGGGTCGGCCGCGTCGCTGCGGGCGGCGGCCGTCGGGGCATCGTTCACGTCAGTCTCCAGGACAGAGTCCATCGCTGCGCCGCATGTAGCGGCCACACGGCCACACCGCCAGGACGGCCTGAACGGCATATTGAAGGCAGTCCGGCCCCCTCCACGTTGCCCTGCTTGACGACCCGCATCAGGTTGTGGCGCATGGCGCGCCCCGGATCGCCAAGATGCCGCAACTCTCCTGCCTGACGCCGCTCGGCGAGGTGACCGTCTCCGAAGAGGAGGGCGCCATCGTCGCCCTCGACTGGGGCCGCGGCCGCGACCAGACGCGCACGCCCCTGCTGGCCGAAGCGGTCGCCCAGCTGCAGGACTATTTCGACGGGCGCCGGCGTGACTTCGACCTGCCGCTCGTCCCGCACGGTACCGTCTTCCAGCGCCGGGTCTGGGATGCATTGCGTGCGATTCCGGCCGGCCAGACGCGGAGCTATGGCGACCTCGCGCAGCTGCTGGGCAGCGCGGCGCGCGCGATCGGCCAGGCGAACGGCGCCAACCCGATCCCGATCCTGATCCCCTGCCATCGCGTGCTGGCCGCGGCCGGCGCGCTCGGCGGCTATTCGGGGGGCGAGGGGCCGGCGACGAAGCGATGGCTGCTCGACCACGAGCGCCGCATGACGGCCGCTGCGCTGGGCAGCGGCCCGCAACACGAATTGCCGCTCGGCTCCGACAGGGCCGGCTCGAAGGGACCCACGCCGTCATGAACCACGCGATCCGCGTCCACGAGTATGGCGGCCCCGAGGCCCTCGTCTGGGAGGAGGTCCCGCTGCCGGCGCCCAAGCCCGGCGAGGCGCTGGTGCGCCACAAGGCGGTCGGGCTGAACTACATCGACGTCTATTTCCGCACCGGCCTCTACAAGGCGCCCGCGCTGCCGGCGACGATCGGCATGGAAGGCGCTGGCGTGGTGGAGGCGGTGGGCGAGGGCGTGACGCATGTTGCCCCCGGCGACCGCGTCGCCTACGCCACCGCCCCGATCGGCGCCTATGCCGAGGCGCGCGCCATCAAGGCCGACCGCCTCGTGAAGCTGCCTGGCTCCATCGCTGACGAGCAGGCGGCGGCGATGATGCTGCAGGGCATGACCGCCTGCTTCCTGCTGACCCGCACCTACAAGGTGCAGCCCGGCCAGACGATCCTGGTCCATGCCGCGGCGGGCGGCGTCGGGCTCATCATGGTGCAGTGGGCCAGGCATCTCGGCGCGACCGTGATCGGCTGCGTCAGCACCGAGGCGAAGGCCGAACTCGCCCGCGCGCATGGCGCCGACCATGTGGTCGTCGGCACCGATGCCCTGCCGGCCCGCGTGAAGGAGATCACCGGCGGCGCCATGCTGCCCGTCGTCTTCGACAGCGTCGGGCGCGACACCTTCATGACCTCGCTCGACTGCCTCGCGCCCTTCGGGATGATGGTCTCCTACGGCAATGCCTCGGGCCCGGTCTCCATCGCGGATATCGGCATCCTGGCCGCGAAGGGCTCGCTCTATCTCACGCGCCCCACGCTCGCGACCTACACCGCGAAGCGCGAGGACCTGGAAGCCTGCGCCAACGCGCTCTTCGACGTCGTCGCCAAGGGCGTGGCGAAGATCAACGTCAACCAGCGCTTCGCCCTGAAGGACGCCGCCGAGGCGCATCGCGCGCTCGAGGCGCGCAAGACGACCGGCAGCACGGTCCTGCTGCCGTAGGGACCTGCTGGGTCAGTCCGGCAGGAAGTAGCGGTAGCGATACCGCTCCGTCAGGCCGAGCCCGGCATTGAGCGCGAGGGACGCCGCATTGGTGCAGGCGACCTGCGCATAGGCGAAGCGCGCGCCGCGCGCACGCGCCCAGGCGCCGGCCGCCGACATCACGCGGCGCCCGAGGCCGCGCCGGCGGAACTCCGGCCGGACCGCGAGGTCGAACAGCCCGGCGAGCGCGCCATCCGTCGTCACGAAGGCGCAGGCGGCCGGGCGCCCGCCATCGCGCAGCAGCACCCAGGCGGCCGCCACGCCGAGGATCTCCGGCATCC
>NZ_JAKJIB010000148.1 GCF_021864505.1 Falsiroseomonas oryziterrae | reverse complement strand
GCTCGCCGCGCCCGGGCGCGTGCAGGCGATCGCCGCGGCGGCGCTGGCGCGGCGCATCGCCGCCTCCACCGCCAGCCCGCGATCCAGCCCCGCGCAGAGCACGCCGCAGAAGCAGTCGCCCGCGCCGGTCGTGTCCACCGGCGTGACCGGCACGGCGGGCACGCTGAGCGCGTCACCCGAGCGGAACAGTACCGCGCCCTGCTCGCCGAGCGTCACCATCACGTCCACGCCGAGCGCCGCGCGCAGCCCGCGCGCCTCCTGCGCGCCGAGCCTCGCGCCGAGCACCGCCGCCTCGTGCTCGTTCACCACCAGCAGGTCGAGCGCGCGCAAGGCGTCGGGCGCCAAGTCGCCGGGCGGGGCGAGGTTCAGCACCACACGCGCGCCGCGCGCCTTCGCACGATGGACGAGCGTCGCGACCTGATCGGGCGGCACCTCCATCTGCAGCAGAACGACGACGCCGGGATGCAGCGCCGCATCCTCCACCTGGTCGGCGCGGGCGCGCATGTTGGCGCCGGGCGCCACCGCGATCTGGTTCCGCCCCGCGGGATCGACGCAGATCGAGGCGCAGCCGGTCGGGGTGTCCGTCACCGCGAGGCGCGCGAGGTCCACCCCCGCCTCGCGCAGCGCCGCGGTCGCGACATCGGCGAAGGCGTCGCGCCCGACGGCGCCGGCGAAGATCACGTCGGCGCCGTCACGCGCCGCCGCCACCGCCTGGTTGGCGCCCTTGCCGCCGGGAAAGCTGCGCACGCCTTCACCGAGCACCGTCGCACCCGGCGCCGGCAATTCCGGCACGGCGAAGACAAGGTCGGCGTTCGCCGAGCCGAACACCAACACGCTCATTCCGCGAACATCCGCCCGGCACGCGCGCGCTCGTAGAGCGTGGCGATCAGCGCCTCGAACACCGGCGCGACCTTGCGCGCGGGGTCCATGCGCTTCGCGGTCTGCGCCTCGCGCACGCCCTCGTCCTTCCAATGCCCGGTGCCGATCACGCCCTGGAGGAAGCCCTGCGCGCGGTCGCAGGCCATGGCGAAGCGTGCGGCCGGCGTGACGCCTTCCTCGAACTCCTCCCACAGCGCGCGCAGCCGGGCCCCGAGATCGGGCGGCAGCTTCCCGAACACCACGTCCGCCGCAGCGCGCTCGCGCTCCGCCTGGCTGAGGATATGCGCCTCGTCATAGGCGAAGGTGTCGCCGGCCTCGACTTCCACCAAGTCGTGGGCCGCGATCATCGCGAGCACATGGCCAAGCTCCGGCGGATCCTGCACCTCGCCATGCAGCAGCACGGCGAGAAGGGCCACGTTCCAGCAATGCTCGGCCGAATTCTCCTGCCGCGCCGCGCCATCATGGCCGACGGTGCGCCCGCGCCGCTCGACATGCTTGAGTCGGTCGGCGAGTGCCAGGAAGTCGATCAGCGCCGCGGTGCGGTCCGGCGTCATCGCGCCGTCCACCGGCCGAGCAGGAAGCCGAGGATCATCGCACCGCCAAGCATCGCCACCACCTCGCCGAACATCGCATGCGCCAGCGGCAGCCCGACCGTCACGAGCACGACCAGCAGCGCCACCTTCCACCAGCGCGCCAGCGCGGCCGAGCCGAGCGCCTTCCGCGGCTTCGCGCCGCCGCGGCGTCCGGCCGAGAATGGCCCGCGCGCCTTCGGCGCGACGCTACTCGCCACGCCCCAGCGCTTCCATCAGCTCGCGCCATTCGCGCTTGGACAGGCCCGATCCCTCCTGCGCGACCTGCTCGCCGGCGACCATACGCCGCACGATCGACAGCATCTGCGCCGAGAAGGTCACCGCGCCCAGCCGGTAGTCGCGGAAGGCGGCCGCGGCGATCGGCACCCAGGCCTCCACCGCGCCCATCATCGCGTCCGCATAGACGCGGATCTCGTACTGCGCATGCGCATCGGCCCGCAGCGAGAGGAAGTGGAAGAGGTTGTGCAGATCCGTCTTCCAGTACCACTGCGTATAGGCGTTGAGCGTCAGGTTCATCCGCGCGAGCTCCCGCGCCAGCCCGTGCCGCGACGGGTCGAGCACCTGGCCGCCCTCGTCCTCGTTCAGCATCTCGAGGTAGTGGTCGTAGTTGCGCGTCGCGTCCTCGCGCAGCAGGTCGAGCACGCGCGCCGCCTCCGCGCCTTCCAGCACCGCGCCGCGGCCCTGGCGGTTCACCGCCGACTGCGCCGCCAGGTGCTCGGGCGAGGGGATGTAGAACTCGCGGTCCAGGATTGAGTAGCGCGCGGAATACTCGTTCACGTTCGCCGTCCGGTGGCGGATCCACTGCCGCGCGACGAAGATCGGCAGCTTCACGTGGAACTTGATCTCGCACATCTCGAAGGGGGTCGAGTGGCGGTGCCGCATCAGGTAGCGGATTAGCCCCTTGTCCTCGTTCGCCGCCCTGGTGCCGCGCCCGTAGGAGACGCGCGCCGCCTGCACGATGGCGCCGTCATCGCCCATGTAGTCGACGACGCGCACGAAACCGTGGTCGAGCACCGGGATCGCCTGGAACAGCAGCGCCTCGATCGCGGGCACGGTGGGGCGCCGCGTCGGGTTGGCCGCCGCCCGCGCCGCCTCGATTTCCTGCTGCTGCTCGTCGGTCAGCGCCATGAAAAGGTCCCCCGGAACGGCGGCCTTCCTAGCCCGCGATCGCTCTGACTGTGCACACCGAAGGTGGGCACGGTCAGCGCGTGAATCGCCGGGCCAAACGAGATAGGCCGGAGTTGGGCTGAACACAGTCAGCCCAACTCCGGTCTAGCCTGCCGCCCGAGTCGGCGGCAGCCCCTCGATTCCGGGCGCCCGCCGTCCTATATCTGTCGGTGCCGGCTTGCCGGCTATGGCGATAAACACGACTCGGCATAAGCGTTGCGGACCCGGGGGCAGTGCCCGGCGCCTCCACCATCAAGGCCCCGCTTGTCGGCGGGCCAGGAACGGGGGCGAAACAGGCTCGACGCGCGTGGTAAAGGGGTCGCTTTTGCCCGGCATTGTACCGCCGTTATCGGGCTAAAACCTAAGTGCGAACGACAACAGCCGCGAGGCTGTCGCACTCGCTGCCTAACACTAGGTAAGCGCGGCTCGGGGGGCGCCGGGCAACAGAAGCCCCCCACTTCGCCATCCGGCCTCCAGGCCGGATGGCGAAGTTGTTTTCGGGTGCCCTCAGTCGCCGGGCGACCGTATCCGCGGTCTTGGCTTGCGCGCCTCAGGCATGGCCCATCCGGCCGCGCGGTCGGTCGCAGCGCGGGGCCGCCTTGCGGCCCGCACACTGCGAAGCCTCACGCCCTCGTGTCGCGCCTCTTCCTTGGGGTGGACGGCGGGCCTATGGTGGGTCCACAGGGACTCCTGCATGAGCGACGACGCGAGCCCGGCCCCGAGCCTGATCCCCTATGAGCGCTGGACCGACGACGCGCTGCGCGAGGTCGTGCTGCGCGCACTCGAACTCGCCTCGACCGAAGGCCTGCCGGGCGAGCATCACTACTACCTCACCTTCCGCACCGACCATCCCGGCACGAAGCTGCCGGGACACCTCAAGGCGCGCTACCCGCAGGAGATGACCATCGTCCTGCAGCACCAGTTCGAGGCGCTGCAGGTGGACCGCGACGCCGACCTCTTCTCCGTCCGGCTCTATTTCGGCGGCGTGCCCGCCACCCTGGTCGTGCCGATGGGCGCCTTGACCGGCTTCGCCGACCCCTCCGTCCGCTACGGCCTGCGCTTCCAGCCCTCGCTCGAGGCCGCAGCCGCGCAGGAGGAGGCCGAGGAGCCCCCACCGCCGCCCGCCAAGGCCGAGCCCGAGGGCCCCGCCCAGGTCGTCAGCCTCGACGCCTTCCGCCGCCGGCCGGCGCGCGACTGACTCCCCACAAAACCGCGTCGTCACGCCTTCGGCGTGACGCGGCTTTGCGGGGGCCCCGAATTGGCTCCCGGCATGAGGAAGGGGGCACATCCTGCTGCGGCAAAGCCGCAGCAGGGCACCGGGGGGCGGAAGCTCCGGTAGAGGTCGTCCAGGTTTCGAAGGGCGCACCCCTGCCCCGCCCGGCCCGCCGTTGGCGCGCAGGGCCGGCTCGGCTACCACCGCGCCAGGAAGGCCAAGGCCGCGGAGACCACCAATGACCGCCCCGCTCGACACCGACAGCCCCGTCGTCGCGCCGCCGCGCCCGCAGGGCTTCGCCTATTCGCCCATGTTCCCGCTCGGCGAGGACGCGACGCCCTGGCGCAAGCTCGACATCGCCGGCGTCTCCACGGCGCAGTGCGACGGCCGCACGGTGCTGAAGATCAAGCCCGAGGCGCTGGAGCAGCTCGCCTTCGCCGCCTGCCGCGACGTCTCCCACCTGCTCCGCCCCGGCCACCTCCAGCAGCTCGCGAACATCCTGAAGGACCCCGAGGCGACGGCGAATGACCGCTTCGTGGCACTCGATCTGCTGAAGAACGCTTCCATTGCCGCCGGCGGCGTGCTGCCGATGTGCCAGGACACCGGCACCGCCATCGTCTTCGGCAAGAAGGGCCAGCGCGTCTGGGTCGAGGGCGACGAGGAAGAAGCCCTCTCCTACGGCGTCCACCGCACCTACACCGAGACCAACCTGCGCTACTCGCAGATGGCCCCGCTGACGATGTGGGACGAGAAGAACACCGGGAACAACCTCCCCGTCGAGTTCTCCATCATGGCGGCCCCCGGCGAGCACCATGCCGACGAGCTGCACCTGATGTTCGTCCTCAAGGGCGGCGGCAGCGCGAACAAGACCTTCCTCTTCCAGCAGACCCGCGCGGTGCTGTCGAAGGAGAAGCTGCTCGCCTTCCTCTCCGACAAGATCAAGTCGCTCGGCACCTCCGCCTGCCCGCCCTATCACCTGGCGATCGTGATCGGCGGCACCTCGGCCGAGGCGACGCTCAAGACCGTCAAGCTCGCCTCCACCCGCTACCTCGACAGCCTGCCGACGCAGGGCAGCCTGACCGGCCACGCCTTCCGCGATGTCGAGTTCGAGAAGGAGGTGCACAAGCTGACGCAGTCGCTCGGCATCGGCGCGCAATTCGGCGGCAAGTATTTCTGCCACGACGTGCGCGTCATCCGCCTGCCGCGGCACGGCGCGTCCCTGCCGATCGGCATCGGCGTCTCCTGCTCCGCCGACCGCCAGATCAAGGCGAAGATCACGCCCGAGGGCGTGTTCCTGGAACAGCTCGAGCACGACCCGGCGCGCTTCCTGCCGGAGACGACGGACGACATCCTGGGCGGCGAGGTCGTGAAGATCGACCTGACCCGCCCGATGAGCGAGATCCGCGCGACGCTGTCCAAGTACCCGGTGAAGACCCGCGTCTCGCTCACCGGCCCGATGGTGGTCGCGCGCGACATCGCCCATGCCAAGCTGCAGGAGCGGCTGGACCGGGGCGAGGGCCTGCCCGACTACATCAAGAACCACCCGGTCTATTACGCCGGCCCGGCCAAGACGCCGCAGGGCATGGCCACCGGCAGCTTCGGCCCGACCACGGCCGGCCGCATGGACAGCTATGTCGAGGCCTTCCAGCGCGCGGGGGGCAGCTTCGTGATGCTCGCCAAGGGCAACCGCAGCAAGGCGGTGCTGAACGCCTGCAAGACCTATGGCGGCTTCTACCTGGGCTCCGTCGGCGGCCCGGCCGCCCGCCTCGCGCAGGACTGCATCCGGAAGGTCGAGGTGCTGGAATACCCCGAGCTCGGCATGGAGGCCGTCTGGCGCATCGAGGTCGAGGATTTCCCTGCCTTCATCGTCGTGGACGACAAGGGCAACGACTTCTACGACGGGCTGGAGTGAGGCGGGCGGCGGGCTTCCGGTTGACCCGGCCCCCGCCGCTTCCCATCACTCCGGCGCGGAGACCACCGCCGATCCTTGCCGGGAGAAGCACCGATGTCCCTCGCCACCCTCTGGACGCTGCGCGTGTCCCTACTGTCGGCCATCACCTGGCTCGGCGGCTGCAACATCGCCACGGCCTTCCGCGGCGACCTGGGCCAGGCGGCCTATGGCGCCGCCTTCACCCTGCTCTTCATCGCGAGCCTCGCCGCGATCGAGCGGCTCGCGACGCTGGCGCGCATCCCCGGCTCGATCCAGCCGGCGCCCCGGCCGCAGCCGGCCCTCGCCTGACGGGCGCGGCCCGGGCGGGCCGCGCGTGACCCGCCGCCACATCTCCTCCGGCAGCCGCTTCGAGGCGGAGATCGGCTATTCGCGCGCCGTGGTGGATGGCGACCTCGTCTTCGTCTCCGGCACCACCGGCTACGACTACGCCAGCATGACCATCGCGCCGGACGCGGTCACGCAATGCGAGCAGGCCTTCCGCAACATCGCCGCCGCGCTGGCCGAGGCCGGGGCGACGATGGACGACGTGGTCCGCGTCGTGTTCTACCTCCCCGAGCGCGCCGACTGGCCGCCCTGCTGGCCCGTGGTGCGGCGCTGGCTCGGCACCGCCCGTCCGGCCGCGACCATGCTCGTCGCCGGGCTGCAGGACCCGGCGATGCGCATCGAGATCGAAGTGACCGCACGCCTTCGGAGAGAGTGAATGCGCTTCGCCGTGGACCGGCTCGACCACCTCGTCATCACCTGCCGCGACGTCGAGACCTCGGCCGGCTGGTACCAGCGCGTCCTCGGCATGGAGCGGGAAGAGTTCGGCACCGGCGAGCGCCGCACCGCGCTGCGATTCGGCGGCCAGAAGATCAACCTCCGCCCCGAGACCGCGACGCAGGAGGCGTGGTTCTCCGGCGTCGCCTCGGTGCCGGGCGCGCAGGATCTCTGCTTCGTCGTCACCGTCCTGCCCGAGCAGGTGATGGAGCATCTGCAGCGCTGCGGCGTGACGGTGGAGGTCGGCCCGGTCGCCAAGCAGGGCGCTCTCGGCCCGATCCGCTCCGTCTATTGCCGCGACCCGGACGGCAACCTGATCGAGATCGCGAGTTATGGAGATGCCCTCTAGGCGCTGACGCGCTCCCTTCTCCCTCTCCCGCGTAGCGGGGGAGGGTCGGGGTGGGGGTAATCCCGCCTGAGGATCGCTCCGTGACCCAGACCCGCACCGAAACCGACAGCCTCGGCACCATCGACATCCCCGCCGACCGGCTCTGGGGCCCGCAGACGGAGCGCGCGCGCCGACTGTTCCGGATCGGCACGGAACGCTTCCCGCCCCTCCTCATCCGCGCCGTCGGCCTTCAGAAGCAGGCGGCGGCCGAGGCGAACAGGGCGCTCGGCGAACTGCCCCCGCACATCGCCGACGCCATCGCCGCCGCCGCCGCCGAGGTCGCGGCCAACCGGCACGACGACCACTTCCCCCTGCCCGTCTGGCAGACCGGCTCCGGCACCCAGACCAACATGAACGCCAACGAGGTGATCGCGCACCTCGCCAACCGCGCGCTCGGATCTGGCGATCCGCGCCGGCCGGTGCATCCGAACGACCACCTCAACCGCGGCCAGTCCTCCAACGACAGCTTCCCGACCGTGATGCATGTCGCGGCGTTGGAGGCGGTGACGCATGGCACCATCCCGGGCCTCGAGGCGCTGCACGCCGCGCTTTCGCGCCGCGCGGCGGAGTGGGAGCGGATCGTGAAGATCGGCCGCACCCACCTGATGGACGCGGTGCCCGTCACGCTCGGCCAGGAAGCCGCGGCCTGGGCGCGGCAGGTGGAACTCGGCATCGCCCGGCTGCGCGAGGCGATCCCCCGCCTGCTGCCGCTGCCGCAGGGCGGCACCGCAGCCGGCACCGGGCTGAACCGCCACCCCGACTTCGCCCGCCTCTTCGCGGAGCGCATGGCGGCGCTGACCGGCCTGCCCTTCGCCGCCAGCGACAACCCTTTCGAAGGGATGGGCGCGCATGACGCCTTCGTGGAACTGCACGGCGCGCTGAACACCGTCGCGGTCTCGCTCAACAAGATCGCGAACGACATCCGCCTGCTCGGCAGCGGACCGCGTGCCGGCCTCGCGGAACTGGTCATCCCGGCCGACGGCCTCTCCTCCTCCATCATGCCGGGCAAGACCAACCCGACGCAGTCGGAGGCGCTGACCATGGTTTGCGCCCAGGTGATGGGAAACCAGGTGACGGTGACCGTCGGCGGCGCGCAGGGCCACCTGGAGCTCAACGTCTTCAAGCCGGTGATCATCCAGGCGGTGCTGCAGTCGGCGCGGCTGCTGGGCGACGCCGCGGCCGGCTTCGCGGAGAACATGGTGGACAAGCTCGCGCCCAACCTGCCGCGCATCGCCGACAACCTGGCGAAGTCGCTGATGCTGGTGACGGCGCTCAACCCGCGGATCGGGTATGACAAGGCGGTGCAGATCGCCAAGCTCGCGCTCGCCGAGGACATCACGCTGCGGGACGCCGCCGCGCGGCTCGGCCATGTCGCGCCGGAGGACTTCGACCGCTGGGTGCGGCCCGAGGAGATGATCCGGCCGGGCACGGCGCTGGAGGGCGGTTGAGCCGGCACCTGCGCAAACGCTCCTTCCGCCTCGCCGGCCACCGCACCTCGGTCGCGCTGGAGCCCGAGTTCTGGGCGGCGGTGGAGGCGATCGCGGCGCGTCGCGCGCAGAGCCTCGCCGCGCTGGTCGCGGAGGTGGATGCCGCCCGGCCCGATCCGACCCTACCGCTGGCCAGCGCGCTGCGGCTTCTGGCGCTGCGCGAGGCGGGCGATTCCGGTGGACAGGACGGCCCGCCGCCGCGCAGCATTCGGGAATGAATGCCTATCCAGGCACGTTCTTTGACAGCCGCATCCGCCCGCCTGCCGCCGCCCGACGCCACCCGGCGCCTTTGTCCGAAACGCGCAGCACTGGCCGGCGCGCGCACCCGCGCCGATCGTATTCAGCTACAGGACCGCAGGGGCGGGCCCATTTGTCCGAAAACGCGCCCCGGCCCGTGACGCCCTGACGCGGCGATGCGCGTCAGCTTCGCTCCGCCCGCCAGCGCGCCCAGTCCGACACCTCGGGCAGCGCACGGGGCGCCGGCGCGGGGCCGCTGAGCCCGAGCCCGATCTCCGGCGCCTCCGCGGCCGGCCGCACGCCGAAGCGCAGATCGACCGTCCCGCGCCCCAGATCCGCCCCGCCCGACAGCGTCGCCATCGCGCCGGCCTCCGTCGTCACCCGCCCCGCCCCGATGCGCAGCCGCCCGGCCTCGATCCGCCCCTCGGCCTCCCACCAAGTTCGGA
>NZ_JAKJIB010000147.1 GCF_021864505.1 Falsiroseomonas oryziterrae | reverse complement strand
AGCCGCCCGCCCCGGCAAGCGTGGCGCCGGCCGAACCCGAGCCGGTCACGAGCGCGACGGTCGCGACCGAGACGGCACGCAAGCCGAAGGGCGCGGCCGGAATGCGGGCCGCCGTCGCGCGCCGCAAGGGGCCGGCCCCCAAGGCGCCTGCCAACCGCAGGCCGACCCGTCACTGACCCGGCGGACGCCAACCGGATCGTCAGCGGGTGAGGCCCCTGGCGGGCTTCATCCGCGGCGCGGCGGGTCCCGGCTCAGCCCCTTGGCGGCCAGCGCCTGCTCATAGGCCGCCCAGCGTTCCTCCCGGTCCCGGCCAAGCTCGTGGAGATAGTCCCACGAGTAGATGCCGGTATCGTGCAGGTCGTCGAAGACCAGCCTGACCGCGTAATGGCCGACCGGCTCGACGCGCATGATCCCGACATGCCGGCGGCCGGGCACGATCACCTTCTGCCCGGGCCCATGGCCCTGCACCTCGGCCGATGGGCTCTCGACGCGCAGGTACTCTGCCGGCAGGGCGAAGCTCTCGCCGGTGTCGAAGGCGACATGCAGCACCTTCTCGGCGCGGTTCAGCCGGATCTCGGTCGGCGTGGGCATTCCGGGAACTCCGGTTAGGATGGCCGGCGCAGCCAGCCAAGGCCGCGAATGCGGCCCGCGCACAGGGTGCGCCTTCCAGCCCGGGCGACCGCGGCCTGCGCGCAGCCAAGCCGGCGGAGCCGGCGCCCGGCGCCTGAGGGCAAGCTACAGCTTCCGCGCTTCCTCGGGCAGCATGATCGGGATGCCGTCGCGGATCGGGTAGGCGAGGCCCGCCTTCTCGCTGACCAGTTCCTGGCGCTCGCGGTCGTAGCGCAGCGGGCCCTTGGTCACCGGGCAGACCAGGATCTCCAGCAGCCGCGGATCCACCTCGGTCGTCGCCTCGCCGCTCATCGCATCACCCCGTCTCGTGGCCGGCGCTGTCTAGCTCGGCCGCCCCTCGGGCGCCATGCCGTGGGCGTCCATCTGCATCAGCGCCACCAGCATCTGCGCCCGCTCCTGCGGGCCCGGCGCCTCCAGCAGCGCCTGCTTCTCCCGCACGTCGAAGGGACAGACCATGCAGAGCGTGGTGACGAGCATCGCATCGCCGGTCTGCTCGATCGCGGCCCAGTTCGCCTCGATCCCGCGGGCGCGGAAATAAGGCCGAAGCGCCGTCAACAGCGCCTCGCGGTCCAGCGCCGGCGGTGCCCCGTCCACCGCGAGATCCGCCGCGAACTCCGCATAGTCGGCGCGCACCCGCCGATAGCCGCGCCGTCCTTCGATTTCCTCGGCGATGCGGTAGCGGATCAGCCCGGTCAGCGTGATCAGCAGCCGCCCGTCATCGGTCTCGGAGAAGGAGGAGATCCGCCCCAGGCAGCCGACCTTGTAGACCTGCGAATCGCCACCGCGCTTCGGCAGGTTCGGGTCGCCCTGCACCATGCCCAGCATCCGCCCCGCGCCGAGCGCGTCCTCGACCATCGCCAGGTAGCGCGGCTCGAAGATGTTGAGCGGCAGCCGACCCTCCGGCAGCAGCAGCGCGCCGGAGAGCGGGAAGATCGGGATCTCCGGGGGGAGATCCGCCAAGGCGGGATGGAAGGCGGGCATCGGCTCCTTCGGGCCGCAGCCGCGGCTGAACGGGTCGCCGCCAAAGGGCGGCGTCCCGGAATGCCGCAGACGAGCGGCTTACCTGAACAGAAGGGTGGAGAGCTTCCGCCGTCCTGCAAGGGTCGCGGGGTCGTCGAAGCCCCAGGCCTCGAAGAACTTGAGCAGCTGCTTGCGCGCCGCCTCGTCGTTCCAGGCCCTGTCGCGCCTGATCGCTTCCATCAGCGCATCGGTCGCCTTGCCACGCTCGCCCATCGCGTTCAGCGCGACCGCCAGGTCGATGCGCGCCGCATGGTCGTCCGGATCGGCGGCCAGGCGCTTCTCGAACTCGCCGAGCTTCTCGCGCGCCTTGCGGCCCTCGATCGCAAGCTGCAGCGCCGAGCGGACCGAGGCGATCGCGGCATGCTCCTTGATCTTGTCGGTGACCCCATCGAGCACCTGCTGAGCCTGCTCCTCCTCGCCGAGGTTCATCAGCGCGCGGGCGAGGCCGGCATAGGCCTCGGCGTTCTCGCCCTCGGACTGGGCGAGGGCGGCGTAGAGCTCGAGCGCGGTGCGGTGGTCGCCCTGCTCCTCGGCCGCCTTGGCCTCGGCCAGCAGGTCGGCGCCCGGCAGCTGACCGCCGGACATCTTCAGCAGGCCCTCGACGAACTTCTTCACCTCGCCCTCGGGCAGCGCGCCCTGGAAGAGGTCGGCGATCTGGCCCTGCACGAAGCCGACCACCGTCGGCACCGACTGCAGCGGCAGGCCCATCTGCGCCAGCTGCTGGACCAGGGCGCGGTTCTTGTCGATGTCGATCTTCACCAGGCGCACCCGGCCCTGCGCGGCCGTCACCACCTTCTCGAGCGTCGGCGTCAGCGTCTTGCAGGGGCCGCACCAGGTCGCCCAGAAGTCCACCAGCACCGGGACCTCGCGGCTGGCCTGGATCACGTCCTGCATGAAGCCGCGCTGGTCGCCGTCCTTGATGATGTCGGCGGCGCCCGCGCCGCTGCCGCCCCCAGGGGCGGTCTGGCGGGTCGGGTCGAAGATCACGTCCATGGCAGGCATTCCCAAGTCTTGTCGCCGGATATGTGCGCGGGCGGCGCGGCCAGGACAAGGCATGGCGGAACGACAGTCCCGTGCAGCCGTTGCAGCGCTCCGGAGGCAGGGAGAAACCCCCGATGAGCGTGTTCCGGAACATCATGTCCCGCATCTTCGGCCGTGGCGCCGAGGCGATCCCGGCGCAGGGCGGCGCCCAGGCGCCCGAACAGTCGCCGAGCCGGGTGGCGCCCGAGACCCTGGCCCCGGGCGCCCAGGACGAAGCCGGCCGCTTCGGCGGACAGGTCGCCCAGCCCTCCGGCTCGGCCGCCGGCCCCGCCCCGATGGCCACCCAGGGCGGCGCGCAGGTCGAGCCGGTGGATGTCGAGGCCGTGCTGAGCGGCATGGCGGCCGGCAGCGGCCAACAGCTGAACTGGCGCACCTCCATCGTCGACCTGATGAAGCTGCTCGGCCTCGACAGCAGCCTCGCGGCCCGCAAGGAGCTGGCCGAGGAACTGGGCTACACCGGCGCCAGGGACGGCAGCGCCGAGATGAACACGTGGCTGCACCGGCAGGTGATGCGCCGCCTCGCCGAGAATGGCGGCCGCGTGCCCGACGAGCTGAAGCGCTGAGGTCAGCCTGCCGGCGGCTCCGCCAGCTCGGGCTCATGGCCCAGATGGCGGAGGAAACGCAGCAGGTCGCCGGGGCGGATCGCGGTCGTCATCGCATTTGTCAGCGGGTGGAAGTTCACCCACTCGAAGTCGTCCATCAGGTGGCGGTCGAACACCGCCCGCACGCTGCCCGGCCGCGCGTTGACGAGGCCGAAGGGCGTCACGGACCCTGGCTCGACGCCGAGCGTCGCGACCAGCTCCGCCGCGCTGCCGAAGCTGACGCGCGGCAGGCCGAGCCCGCGGGCCAGGGCGTTGACGGACACCCGCCGATCCTCCTCCAGCACGGCGAGCAGGAACGGGCCGTCGCCCTTCGGCCGGAGGAACAGGTTCTTGGAGTGCCCGCCCGGCAGGTCGGGCCGCAGCGCCTTGCTTTCCTCGACGGTGAAGACCGGCGGATGCGTCACGGTGCGATGCGCGATGCCGAGCGCGTCGAGCCGCGCGAGAAGGCCTTCGGGTGTTTCCGGCATGGCGTGCGGAATGCCCCTGCCGGGGGTGGCTTGCAATCCCATCCGGCCGGGGCTAGAGGACCGGCCTCCGCACGGAGCGCGGGCGTAGCTCAGGGGTAGAGCACGACCTTGCCAAGGTCGGGGTCGAGGGTTCGAATCCCTTCGCCCGCTCCATTCTCAGACAATTCGGGATCCGCCGGCGACACGCCTCAATTGGCGGCGCGCTTGATCAGGCCTGCTTCGGCGGCCGCGTCCCAGCGCGCGGCATCGGCGCGCAGGAAGGCAGTGGCGGCCTCCGGCCCGCGCAGATCGGCCTCGAGCCCCAGCGCCGCCAGCCGCGCCTGCAGCGCCTGGTCGGCATAGGCCAGGGTCAGCGCCTGGTGCAGCCGCGCCCCGACGGCGGCGGGCATCCCGGCAGGGCCGAGCAGCATGCCCCAGCCGGTGACCTCGTAGCCCGGGAACCCCGCCTCCTGCATCGTCGGCACGTCGGGCAGCGCGGAGGAGCGCGTCGCGCCCGTCACCGCCAGCCCGCGCAGCCGCCCGGTCGGCATCAGCGGCAGCAGGGTCGCCGTGGAGGTGAAGCCGATCGGCAGGTGTCCGGCCATCAGGTCCGGCATCAGCTGCGCGCCGCCGCGATACTGCGTCTCCTCGAGCCGCAGGCCCGCCATGCGCGCGAATTCATGGCCCGCGAAGGCGGTCAGCGCCTCTGTCGCCCCGAACGGCATCGGCTGCGGCGCGGCCCGCGCGGCGGCGACCACGGCGGCCACGTCGCGGAAGGGCTGCGAGGCGCCGACCGTCAGCACCAGCATCTGCCGCGACAGCACGGCGAGCGGCGTGAAGTCGCGCAGCGGGTCGTAGCTCAGCTGCGGCAGCTGGTGGCGGTTGATATTGTGCGTGGAGGAGGCGACGAGCAGCGTGTGGCCGTCGGCCTCGGCGCGCGCCACCGCCTCGGTCGCGACCGCGCCCTGCGCGCCGCTGCGGTTCTCGATCACCAGCGGCTGCGGCAGGTGCGGCCGCAGCGCCTCCGCCACCGCGCGCCCGAGCAGGTCCGTGCTGCCGCCCGGCGCGAAACCGACGATCATGCGGATCGGCCGCGTCGGCCAGGTCTGCCCGAGCGCGGGCGTGGCGAGCGGCGCGGCGGCGAGGGCAAGCAGGGCTCGGCGGGTCGGGCGAATCATGGCGGGCGGCTCCGTCCGGATGGATCGCCCTATCCCATATGCGTTCCCGGATGAGGGCGCCACATGAAGCGCATCCCGCGCGTATCGCGGCCGGTGAAGCGCAACGGAAGGTCGGGCTTGTAGATCTCGTAGGAGAAGCTCGGCTTGTAGTCGCAGACCAGCTTGCCGGTCGCGTCGGCGATGTACACCCAGGTCGCGGCCCGGCTGACCCGCCAGGCGACGCCGCCATGCTCCGCGATGCTCCGTGCGACAAGCTCGCTGCCGCCGGCATCCCAGAAGCGCACGGACCGGATGAAGTCCCGCCTCGCCTCCGGTTCGCGGGCCCGCGCCTGGTTCACGTAGTCATCCTCCATGCCGTCGATGACGCCCTTGAAGACGCCGGTGACGGCGCCGGCCACCATGCCGAAGGGGCCGGCCGCCACGCCCGGCGCCGCCGTCACGGCCCACTTGATCTTGTCCTCCTTCGGCACGGGCTGGTCCTGGAGCACCCAGATGGCTGGCTCGATGAAAGCCCCGGCGGTGCCCCCCACAGCGCCCCCGAGGCCCTTTCCCACCACCGCCTCGCCGCCAAACTTGATGGTGTTCTCGACCGCGAAGCTGAGGGATTCGGAGGCGATGGTCTGGGCCACTTCCTTGCCGGCCGAACCTGGCACGTTCGAGGAGTTGTTGATGTAGTCGGTGACGCCGTTCGGCCCGGCGGGTGAGATCTTCGTTGGAAGCTCGTTCGTTCCGGACATCCTGCATTCCCCGTCGGATGACCGACGCGGTTATGTGACATCGGCGATTACAGTCAAACGAAATCTCTCCCTGTCCGCCCGGCGCGGACGCTGCGCGCCTCGCTGTCCGATCGGCGCGCCGCATGGGAGGATGACGGAAGTCTCGGGAGGCAAGGCACCATGGCGTCGCAGGTCCAACAGGGCGCGCCCGTCGCGCTCGTCACCGGCGCCGGGCGCGGCATCGGCCGGGCGACCGCGGGACGGTTCCTGGCGGAAGGCTGGCGCGTCGCGCTGCTCGACATCGACGCCGGCCTGCTGGACGCGGCGATGGCCGACCTCGCCGCGCCGGAGGCAACCCTGCCGCTGCATTGCGACGTGGCCGACGCGCCCGGCGTCGCGCGGGCCGTCCCGCACGCCGCGCGACATTTCGGGCGGCTCGATGCGCTGGTGAACAATGCCGGCACCGCGGTGTTCAAGCCGATGCTCGAGACGACGCTCGAGGACTGGTCGCGCGTGATGGCGGTCAATCTGACCGGCCCCTTCCTCTGCACCCAGGCCGCGGCGCCGATCATGGCGGAGACGGGCGGCGGGGCGGTGGTGAACATCACCTCGATCTCGGGCCTGCGCGCCTCGACGCTCCGCACCGCCTACGGCACCTCCAAGGCGGCGCTCGCGCATCTGACGAAGCAGCAGGCGGTGGAGCTCGCCGCCCTCGGCATCCGCGTGAATGCGGTGGCGCCCGGCCCGGTGGACACGGCGATGGCCAAGGCGGTGCACACGCCCGAGATCCGCCGCGACTACCACGACACGATCCCGCTCGACCGCTACGGGCTGGAGAGCGAGCTGGCCGAGGCGATCATGTTCCTCTGCACCGACCGCGCCAGCTACATCAACGGCCAGGTGATCGCCGTGGATGGCGGGTTCGAGGCGACGGGCATCGGCCTGCCGACGCTGCGCGCGCAGCGGCGCAACCTGTAGGCGGCAGCCGATGGCCGAAGCCGCCTCCTCCGGCACGCCGGGCGTCCGCGACAGCGCGATGCACGCGCTGCTCGTCGGGCTCGTCACCGGCCTCTTCGTGCTGCAGCCGCTGGCGGATATCGGCTGGGTGCCGCCCGGGCTGCCGGTCCTCGTCACCTTCCTGACCCTGGTCTCGGGTGTCCTCGCGCTGACGCGCCCGACGCCCGTGCGCTGGCCCGTCCTGGCCTGCGGGGCCGCGCTGCTCGCCGCGATGGCGCTGCGGAGCCCGATCGTCGGCGGCATCGGCGCAGTCGCGGGCCTGCTGCTGCTCTCCGTCGCGCTGCTGCGGCAGGTGCTGGCGCCCGGCGAGGTGACGGGGCGCCGCATCGAAGGCGCCATCGCGCTCTATCTCCTCGTCGCGCTGCTCTTCGCCAACGCTTACGAGACGCTGGAGGCGACGAGCCCCGGCGCCTTCACCGGCGCGCTCGGGACCGCCGAGCCGTTCCGCTATTTCAGCCTGGTGGTGCAGACCAGCACGGGCTTCGGCGACATCACGCCGGTCGCGCCGCTCGCGCGCACGCTGGTGACCCTGCAGGCAGTGACGGGGCAGATCTTCATCGCCGTGCTGCTCGCGCGCCTCGTCTCGCTGGAGCTCGCCAGCCGCGAGCGCCGCTGATCAGCTCTTGTCGAGCCCCCGCCCGCTGACCACGGCGGCGGCGCCGAAGCGCTCGCGCAGCGCCTCCACCGCATTCCACTTCGCCGCGCGCTTCGCCGCATCCGGATCGGCGAGGTCGGGCGGATCGGCCTCGGCGCCCGGCGCCAGCGGCTGCGCGCCGACACCGATCAGGCGGAAGGCGGCCCCCGTCGCCTCCTTCGCCAGTAGCGGCTGGGCGGCGCGGAACAGCGTCTCCGGCAGCTGCGTGGGGTTCGCCAGACGCGCATGCCGCGACCGCGTCTCGAAGCCCGCCGTCTTGAGCTTCAGCACGACCCCGCCGGCCGCGAGGTCCTTCTCCTTCAGCCGCCGCGCCAGCTTCTCGCACATCCGCCACAGCGGCTTCTCGAGCTCCGCCACGCCGCGCAGGTCGGCATCGAAGGTCGTCTCGGCGGAGATGGATTTCGTCTCGCGATCCGGCGTGACGCGGCGGCTGTCCTCGCCGCGCGCGCGGGCGCAGAGCGATGGCCCGTCCTCTCCGAAGCGCCGCGCCGCCTCGCGCGGATCGAGTGCCGCCAGCTGGCCAAGCCGCGTGAAGCCGGCCGCGTTGAGCTTCCTAGCCAGCGCCGGCCCGACGCCGGGCAGCAGCGCGACGGGCTGCTCGGCCAGCCACGCGGCCGCCTCGGAGCCCAGCACGGCGAAGCCGCGCGGCTTGTCGCGCTCGGCCGCGAGCTTCGCGAGCAGCCGGTTGCGCGCGAGCCCGATCGAGACGGTGATGCGCAGCTCGCGCTCGACCGCGCGGGCGAAGCGCGCCAGCACGACGGCCGGCGGCGCGCGGTGCAGCGCCTCGGTGCCGGCGAGGTCGAGCACCGCCTCGTCGATCGACAGCGGCTGCACCATGGGCGTCAGCGCTTCCATCAGCCGCCGCACCTCGCGCGCGCAGGCGGCGTATTTCGCCATGTCGGGCTTGATGACGACGGCGTCCGGACACGCGGCGAGCGCCTTGAACATCGGCATCGCGCTCTTCACGCCGCGGGTGCGCGCGACGTAGCAGGCGGCAGCGACCACGCCACGCCTGCCGCCGCCCACGATGACGGGCTTCGTCAGCAGCTCCGGCCGGTCGCGCTTCTCGACCGAGGCGAAGAAGGCGTCGCAATCGACATGCGCGACGGTGAGCGCGAAAAGCTCGGGATGCGCCGCGACGCGGCGCGAGCCGCAGGCCGGACAGCGCGCGAAGGGCTCGTCCGCGATGTGGTCGCAATCGCGGCAGAGCGCGGGCATCAGGCGCGCCGCCGCAGCCAGGGCATGAGGACGAAGAGCAGCAGCATCGCCAGGTACACCCGGCCGTCCCAGGTCGCCGGACGCTCGAGCAGCGAGCCGACGCCGCGGCCGAACAGCAGCCAGCCGAGCAGCGTGTCCGCCATCAGCAGCAGGATCAGCCCGACCGCGCCCATGCCGAGCCGCGCCGCGGCCGTCGGCGCCACGTCGAACAGCCGCGCGACCCAGGGCGCGAGCAGCGTCATGGCCGCGACCATCGGCACCGCCTCGACCAGCACCGCGCCGGTTGGGCCGAGGCGCGGCTCCAGCACCAGGATCCGCACCGGCCCAAGCAGGAAGCCGAGGCCGAACATCACGGCGAACCAGAGCACGCCCGCGCCGATCATGGCGTGTCCCACAATCGCGCCGCGCCGAAGACGCCGGAGCTGTCGCCGTGCATCGCCTGGCGCACCGGCGTGTCGAAGGCGTCGCTGAAGACGTGGCGCGGGATCAGCCGCGGCAGCGCCTCGTAGAGATGCGCCATGTTCGACAGCCCGCCGCCCAGCACGATGACATCCGGGTCCAGCAGGTTCACCACCGCGGCCAGCGCGCGCGCCAGGCGATCGGCATGGCGGTCGAGCGCCGCGCGCGCCGCCGCGTCGCCGGCCGCGG
>NZ_JAKJIB010000146.1 GCF_021864505.1 Falsiroseomonas oryziterrae | reverse complement strand
CCGCGCGCGTTCGACACCTGCGGCCAGGCCCTGCCCCGCATCGCGATCGCCGGACGCGAGGCCGCCGCGCCGGACAAGGTGGCGATCGCCCTCGACGCCGCGCGCGGCCGGGCCCGCTGCCTCGCCGGGGCCTTCACGGCGTGACCGACGCGCCCCCGCCAGCCCGCCACGTCGTCCTCGTCACCGGGCTGTCCGGCGCCGGCAAGGCCTCGATCCTCCGCACGCTCGAGGATCTCGGCTTCGAAACGGTAGACAATCCGCCGCTGCAGATCCTCCCGGACCTCGTCGCGGACGGCGCCTCGCCGCTCGCCATCGGCGTGGATGCCCGCTCGCGCGGATTCGATGCCGCCGAGGTGCTGCAGGCGATCGAGCGGCTCCGCGGCCGCGCTGGCATCGCGATCACGCTCGTCTTCGCCACCGCGGAGGAGACAGTGCTGCTGCGCCGCTTCTCCGAGACGCGCCGGCGGCACCCGCTCGCGCCCGGCGGGCCGCTCGGCTCGCGTGTGTCGGAGGGCATCGCGCGGGAGGCCGCGTTGATCGCGCCGCTCCGCGAGGCGGCCGACCTGGTGGTGGACACCTCGGACCTGCCGCTGCCGGACCTCCGCCGCCTGATCGAAGCGCGCTTCCGCCCTGCGGGCGCCGCAGGGCTCGACATCACGATCCTGTCCTTCGCCTATCCGAAGGGCCTGCCGCGCGAGGCAGATCTCGTCCTCGACATGCGCTTCCTGCGCAACCCGCATTACGACCCGGTGCTGCGGCCGCTGACCGGGCGGGACGGGCCGGTCGCGGCCTTCGTCGAGGCCGATCCGGATTTCGCGCCCTTCTGGACTCGCATGACAGGGCTGCTGGACCTGCTGTTGCCGCGCTACGCCGCGGAAGGGAAGAAATACCTCACCCTCGCCATCGGCTGCACCGGCGGCAAGCACCGTTCGGTCCTTGTGGCGGAACGCCTGGGCGCCTATCTGGCGGCCGGGGGTTGGCGGGCAGACGTTGTTCACCGCGAACTCGCATCCGCCGCAGCGGCGGGTGCATCCCATGCGGGGCGGGAGGCCCTGGCACCTTCACCATGACTGTCCCTCGATGATCGGCCTGGTCCTGGTCACGCACGGCCGTCTCGCCGACGAGCTCCGCGCGGCGATGGAGCACGTCGTCGGTCCCCAGGCCGGCGTCGCGACCGTCTGCATCTTCCCCGACGACAAGCTCGACTCGCGGCGCGACGACATCCGCGACGCGATCGGCGAGGTCGATTCCGGCGACGGCGTCGTGGTGCTCACCGACATCCTGGGCGGCACGCCGTCCAACCTGGCCTTCCAGCTCTGCGACCATCGCAAGGTCGAGGTGATCGCCGGCGTGAACCTCCCGCTGCTGGTCAAGCTCGCGAAGATCCGCGGCACCGAGCCGCTGGCTGAGGCGGTGGCCCATGCCACCGCCGCCGGCCGGAAATACATCGCCTGTGCGGCCGAGATGCCGGACGGGGCCAAGGCCAACGGCACGCCCGTGCTGCCGGCCGGCGCCACCGCCCCGCGTCCCAAGCTCAAGGCGGGCAGCGGGAGCGCCTGATGAACGAGTGGCCCGACGATGCCGGGGAGACCAAGGCGGCCGTTCCCGCGACGGCCGCCGCCCCCATCCCTGCCGCCGATCCGGGTCCCTGCGGCTGCGATGCCTCGGGGGGCATGGTGATGAAGCGCACGCTGCGCATCACCAACAGCCGCGGCCTGCACGCCCGCGCCGCCGCGAAGCTGGTTGCCGTGGCGGAGCGCTTCTCCGCCTGCATCAACGTCTCGCGCCATGGCCAGTCGGTGCCGGCCTGCTCCATCATGGGGCTGATGATGCTGGGCGCCGGGCAGGGCAGCGAGGTGACGGTCGATGCCGAAGGCTGGGACGCCAAGGAAGCCCTCGAGGCGGTCGCCGGCCTGATCGAGGCCGGCTTCCATGAAGATTGACAAGCCCGAGCGTCCCGACCCCAAGACAGATCCGCGCCCGGCGGCGGAGGCCGGCCGCCGCGCGCCGCGCCGCGCCAAGGAAGTCCTGATCAAGGGCATCCCCGTCGCGCCGGGGATTGCGATCGGCGCCGTCTTCGACACCACCGAGCCGCCGACCGAGGCGCCGCGCCGCGCCGTCGCCGCCGCCGCGGTGGACGAGGAGAAGGCGCGCCTCGCCGCCGCCGTCGCGGCGTCCAAGAAGCAGGTCGCCAAGCTCAAGACCCGGCTCTCCGTCCTGCCCGAGGAGGCGCAGGAGGAGCTCGAGCCGCTGCTCGACGCCTATGCGCTGATGCTCGGCGACTCGCGCCTGATCCGCGGCGCGCGCAAGCGCATCGAGCACGAGCTGCTCGCCGCCGAGACGGCCGTGTCGGACGAGGCGGAGGCGATCGCGGAGGTCATCCTCGCCGCCAAGGACGACGACAAGGCGGGGCTGAAGCGTCGCGCCGGCGAGGTGCGCGAGATCGCCCGCCGCCTCACGCGCAACCTGACGCAATCCGGCTTCCGGAGCTTCAAGGAAGTGCCGGAGGGCGCGATCCTCGTCGCCGAGGAACTCACGCCGGCCGATGCCGCGCTGCTCGATCCCTCGCGCATCGCCGGCGTCGCGACGGAGGAAGGCGGCGCCGACGGCCACACCGCGATCATGCTCCGCGCGCTCGGCATCCCCGCCGTGCTCGGCGCGCCCGGGCTGACGGAAGCGGCGCACCGCGGCGACCAGGCGGTGCTCGACGGCGCCGCCGGCACCGTCGCGCTGCACCCCACCGCGGCGACCCTGGCCCACGCGAAGGACCAGCTCGCGGCCTATGCGCGCGAGCGGCAGCGCCTCGGCAAGCTGCGCCGCCTGCCGTCCGTCACGACGGATGGCGAGCATGTCGAGCTGGTCGCCAACATGGAGATCCCGGCCGAGCTGCCGCTGATCGCACAGGCCGGCGCGCAGGGCATCGGCCTGCTGCGCTCCGAGTTCCTGTTCATGAACCGCGAGGACCTCCCGGACGAGGACGACCAGGTCGCCGCCTACGGGCCGATCGTGGAAGCCATGGGCGGCGATCCCGTCACCATCCGCGTACTCGACTGGGGCGGCGAGAAGGACATGGAGGCGCTCGCCGAGGGCATCGAGCCGAGCCACATCTCGCCCAACCCCGCACTCGGCCTGCGCGGCATCCGCATGCTGCTCAAGCGGCCGGAGCTGCTGGAGGCGCAGTTCGCCGCCATCTTGCGCGTCGCCGCGACCGCGCCGGAAGGGGCGGTGCGCGTCATGCTGCCGATGGTCACCGTGCCGGAGGAGGTGAAGGCCGCGCGCGACATCTACGACCGTGTCGCCAAGCGCCTCCGCCGCCGCGGCGAGAAGCTGCCGGAGAAGCTGCCCGAGCTGGGTGCGATGATCGAGACGCCGGGTGCGGCGCTGGCCGCCGACGCGATCGCCCTCGAGGCCGATTTCTTCGCCATCGGCACCAACGACCTCGCCATGTACACGCTGGCGGTGGACCGCGGCGACGCGGAGGTCGCGCACCTGTACGACCCGCTGCACCCGGCCGTGCTGCGCCTGGTGCAGTTCAGCACCGAAGCGGCGCTGCGGCTGCGCATGCCGGTGAGCATCTGCGGCGAGATGGCCGGCAATCCGCGCCTCGTGCCGCTGCTGCTCGGCCTCGGCATCCGCTGCCTCTCGATGAACGCCAGCGCGATCCCGCGCGTGAAGCAGGCGGTGCGCGCGCTCGACATCGGCGACTGCGCACGCTTCGCGCGGCGGGTCATGGAACAGTCGGACCCCGCGCGCATCCGCGAGCTGGTGGACGGCTTCGCGACGGGCGTGACCGAGCGCGGCTGAGACGGGGCAGGCGCGGCGCCTGCCCCATTCCCGCCGCATCGCGGCCCCGCCAGCGCCCGGCGCGGCCGGCAGCCTTCCCGCATGACCAGGAAGGCGCCCATGCGACCGGTCTGCCGCGCCGCCATCGGCGGCCTCTTCGCGATCTGGCTCGCCCCGCTCGCGCCCGACGCGCCCCGCTGCGACGGGACCTGCCGCTGCGCCGAGGCGCGCGACGCCGAGCCCGCCACGCGCGGCGCTCAGCCTACCGCGGAGGGCGCGCCAAAGGCCTGATCAGGCGGCCTGCTCCAGCGTCGGCGCGCTGTCGGCGACGGTCGTGCGGTGCAGGTCGCGCACCTGGTCGGGCGGTGCGCGCCGCGCGCGGTGCATCGTCACGCGGTTGTCCCACATCACCAGGTCATGCGGCCGCCAGACATGGGCGTGCACGAATTGCCGCTGGGTCGCGTGCTCCGTCAGGTCGCGCAGCAGCATGCGCGCCTCCGGGATCGGCCAGCCGCGGATCGCCCCGGCATGCGCCGACAGGAACAACGAGAGCCGGCCGCTGCGCGGATGGCGCCGCACGAGGCGCTGCGGCACCGGCTGCCACTTGGCGCGCTCCTCCTCGGTGAAGGCGTCGAAGCCAAGCGTGCCGCGGGAGAAGAGCTGGCTGTGCTCGCAGACGAGGTCGCGCACCAGCGCCTTCGTCTCCTCGTCGAGCGCGTCCCAGGCCGCGCGCATGTCGGCGAATTCCGTGTTGCCGCCCGAGCCGGGGATGACCCGCGCCGAGAGCATCGAATACTTCGCGGGTGTCGGCTTGAAGCTCGAATCGCTGTGCCAGAGCATGTTGCCGAGCGAGAAGAGCCGCCGGCGGTCATCGCGCCCCAGCACGGCGCCGTCGCAGTCGAGGTTGGAGATGTCGTTGATCTCCATCGACAGCCGCCGCTGCCCGCCCTGCGCGATGTCGCCGGTCGCCATTTCGAGCGGTCCGAAATGCCGGCTGAAGGCGACCTGCTGCGCGTCGTCGAGCGGCTGGTCGCGGAAGACGAGCACGCCGTAGCGGTCCATCCCCGCCTCGATCGCCGCCGCCTCGGCCGGCGTGATGCCGCGGGCGATGTCGAGGCCGGCGACCTCGCCGACGAAATCGGGCCGGGCCGGGTCCGCCGGCCGGATGCTGAGCGTCATGGCCATTCCTCCGTGCCGGTCGCGCGCCGGCCGCGCGCAGGCTACGCCGATCGAGGGCAGGAAGGGAACGCGCGAGCCGGCGCCGACCTGCAAGCCCTACAGCTGCTCCTCCACCGGCAGGACACGCGCAAGCCAGGCGACGGCGGTGCGCCGCCACGAAGCGCCCGGTTCGGCGAATCGGCGCCGCAGCGCGCCGCCCGCCGAATCGACCCAGGCGATGCGCCCGTCGCGCAGCTCCAGCCGCCAGCTGAAGGCCGGGTCCATCAACCGTTCCTGTTCCTCCGCGATCTCCTTCGCCACCGACGGGTTCTGCACGAAGGCGCCCATCTCCGTGTTGAGCGCGGCCGAACGCGGGTCGAGGTTGAAGGAGCCGACGAAGGCGCGCATCCCGTCCACCACCAGCGCCTTGGTGTGCAGCGCGGCGCCGCCGCGCGAGCCGAGCAGACTCGCCTTCTCGTCCTCCGGACCGGGCTTCAGCTCGTAGAGCACGATACCCGCGCGCAGCAGCGCGCGGCGGTACTTCATGTAGCCGCCATGCACGGCGACCACGTCGGTCGCCGCGAGCGAGTTGGTCACCACGCTCACCTTCACGCCGCGCTCCGCCAGGTCGCGCAGCAGCGCCAGCCCCTGCGGACCCGGCACGAAGTAGGGCGAGATCAGGCGCGCCTCGCGCTTCGCGACGCGGAGCGCATCGGCGATGTCGGCTGCGATGCCGCCCGCCGCCCGCGCACGCTTGCGTGCGCCGAGGCCCCGCCGCGCCTTCTCCGGGCTTTCCGCGACCACGCGCACCGCCCCTTCGGCCACCGGGGTCAGCCCGCGGCGGATGCGTCGCGACGGGCTTTCGCGCAAGGCGACGAGCAGGCCCGGCGCGTCCGGCTCCCGCGTCGCGGCGTCGAGCTCGCGGCGTAGCCGGTCCAGCCCGCCAGGCGTCTCGCTCGCCGCGCTCCAGTCCCGCGCGGGACGCGAGAGGTCGCTGCGCCAGTAGCGTTCGAACACCTCCGTCGCCCCGGCCGCCGGCGCGCCGGCCAGCACGAGGTCGAGGTCGCGGAAGCTGATGGCGCCGTCGGCGTCGAGTCCGAAATACTCGTTGCCGATGTTGCGGCCGCCGACCACGGCCAGCTGCCCGTCCGCAACCCAGTTCTTGTTGTGCATCCGGCGCGTCAGGTGCCAGCCGCCGAACGCGACTTCGAGCGCATAGCCGAGCCGCCCGAAGCGCCGCCAGCGCGTCGCGTTGAACAGCCTCACCTCGATGTTGGGATGCGCGTCCAGCGCCGCGAGCACGCGCTCGTGCCCGATCGCGAACACGTCGTCGAGCAGCATGCGCACCGCGACGCCGCGATCGGCCGCCGCCAGCACCTCGCGCGCCAGCAGCCGGCCCGTCAGGTCGCCACGCCAGACATAGTATTGCAGGTCGAGCGTGCGACCCGCGGCACGCGCCGAGGCAGCACGGATCGCGAAGGCCTCAGCCGCCTTGCACACCACGGTCACGCCGCCCTGCCGCGCCTCCGGCCCCCGCTGGCCGAGCGCGGCGAGCGAGGCGCGCACCGCGCGCTCGAGCCGCGTGGCCGGCGGACCCATCGGACGCGACGGCGCGAGACGCTGCGTCATGCCGCTCTGTCCTCCCGCCATCAGAACGGAGCGCTGCGCGCCCGGTTCGCCCGGCGCCGCGGTCTCACGCGGCCGCGCGCGCTTCCGCCAGCGTCTCCGCCACCTCCGCGAGGTGAAGCCGCGCGGTCAGCGGCAGGTGGTCGGACGCGATGCGCGCGAGCGGGCTGTCATGCACCTCCACCTCGCTGACCAGCGGTTGCGGCCAGGCCAGGATGCGGTCGAGCGGCAGGAAGGGCATGCGCGTCGGGAAGCTCGGGGGGCCGGCCAGCACCGGCCCGAACAGCGGCGCGAGCGCCGCGAGCGACGATCCCTCGCCCGGCTTCCACTCGTTCAGGTCGCCGCACAGCACGGTCGGCATCGCCGGCGCCTCGGCCAGATGGTCCAGGATCGCGATGGACTGGCGCCGTCTGCAGCGCGGCAGCAGCCCGAAATGCGCCGCCACCAGCCGCAGCGGCCCCTGCGGCAGGTCGAGCTCCGCCAGCACCGCCCCGCGCGGCTCCGCGCCCGGCAGCGCCAGGCGCGTCAGCCGGGCGCGGGTGCCCGGCCGGACCAGGATCGCATTCCCGTGCCAGCCATGGCCGTTGGCGACGTCGGAGACCGGCAGCGGCACCAGCCCGGCCTGCTTCTCGAGCAGCCGCATGTCGAGCAGCCCGACACGGCGGCCGAAGCGGCGATCGGCCTCCTGCAGGGCGATGATGTCGGCTCCGAGCTCGGCAATGACGGAAACCGAGCGATGCGGGTCGAAGCGGCCGTCGGTGCCGACGCATTTGTGCAGGTTCCAGGAGGCTAGGCGCAGTTCTCCGTCGCCGACGGGCGGCCGGGGCGCCGGGCTGCGCCGCCGCGCGTCGCGGAACCCTGCCAGAAGCTGGCGCATGTTCGCACCCGCGCCGCGGAGGTGATCCGCGACACGCATCGAATCTGGCGCGCGGAAGAAGCGCCGGGCGGCAGTCTGGGAGCTCATCCGGGGAGGCGGCGGTCCAGGTCGGCGGGGCAAGGCGGAGAGGATGGGACCTCGGACGCCGAATGCCAAGGCGGAACGGGGCGGCCCGACGACATAAACATATCCTTATGTCTCAGCGGTGCCGCTTGGCCCGTCTGTCCTGCCGTGCTACGCCCCCGCCGCTTTCGAGACAGGAAACCCGCGTGATGGCCGACTACGTCGTGAAGGACATCTCCCTCGCCGGCTGGGGCCGGAAGGAGATCAGCATGGCCGAGGACGAGATGCCCGGCCTGATGGCCGTGCGCGAGGAATACGGCGCGAAGCAGCCGCTGAAGGGCGCGCGCGTCGCCGGCTGCCTGCACATGACGATCCAGACCGCGGTGCTGATCGAGACGCTGAAGCATCTCGGCGCCGATGTCCGCTGGTCGTCCTGCAACATCTTCTCCACACAGGACCACGCGGCCGCGGCGATCGCCGCCGGCGGCACCCCGGTCTTCGCGGTGAAGGGCGAGACGCTTCCCGAGTACTGGGAATACGTGAAGCGCACGCTCGAGTGGGGCGACGGCGGCACGCCGAATGTCCTGCTCGACGATGGCGGCGACATGACGCTGCTCGTCCATTACGGCCTGCGCGCCGAGCAGGGCGACACCGGCTTCCTCGACAAGCCGACCAACGAGGAGGAGGAGGTCTTCTTCGCCCTCATCAAGGACTGCCTGAAGACCAAGCCCGGCTGGTTCGCGCAGCTGGCGAAGAACATCGTCGGCGTCTCCGAGGAGACGACGACGGGCGTGCACCGCCTCTACACCATGGCGAAGGAGGGGCGGCTGCTCTTCCCGGCGATCAACGTGAATGACTCGGTGACCAAGTCGAAGTTCGACAACCTCTATGGCTGCCGCGAGAGCCTGGTGGACGCGATCCGCCGCGGCACCGACGTGATGATGGCCGGCAAGATCGCGATGGTCTGCGGCTTCGGCGACGTCGGCAAGGGCAGCGCGGCGAGCCTCCGCAACGCCGGCTGCCGCGTCATGGTGTCCGAGATCGATCCGATCTGCGCGCTGCAGGCAGCGATGGAGGGCTACGAGGTCGTGACGATGGAGCAGGCCGCGCCGCGCGCCGACATCTTCGTCACCGCGACCGGCAACGTCGATGTCATTACGGTCGACCACATGCGCGCGATGAAGCACCGCGCGATCGTGTGCAACATCGGCCACTTCGACAGCGAGATCCAGGTCGCGGGCCTGCGCAACTTCAAGTGGGACAACGTGAAGCCGCAGGTGGACGAGATCGAGTTCCCGAACGGCAAGCGCATCATCCTGCTGTCCGAAGGGCGGCTCGTGAACCTCGGCAACGCCACCGGCCACCCGTCCTTCGTGATGAGCGCGTCCTTCACCAACCAGACGCTGGCGCAGATCGAGCTGTGGACCAATCCCGGCAAGTACGAGCGGAAGGTCTACACGCTGCCGAAGCACCTGGACGAGAAGGTCGCCGCGCTGCACCTCGCCAAGGTCGGCGCCACGCTGACGAAGCTGAACAGGCAGCAGGCCGACTACATCGGCGTGCCGGAGCAGGGCCCCTTCAAGGCTGAGCAGTACCGGTACTGAATTCCCCGCGACAACGCTGCGCGTTGCCGCGGGGACCCCTGGATCGGCGCTGATTCA
Source organism: Falsiroseomonas oryziterrae (assembly GCF_021864505.1). Lineage (GTDB taxonomy): Bacteria > Pseudomonadota > Alphaproteobacteria > Acetobacterales > Acetobacteraceae > Falsiroseomonas > Falsiroseomonas oryziterrae. The sequence continues at coordinate 18 of NZ_JAKJIB010000146.1, read as the reverse complement.
GGGCTGACGGCTCATCCT
>NZ_JAKJIB010000145.1 GCF_021864505.1 Falsiroseomonas oryziterrae | reverse complement strand
CGCGCGCTCCCGCCGCAGCGGCACGGGCAGCTGCGGCATGCGGGCGGCCGGCGTGCCGGCGCGTTCGGAATAGGGGAAGACGTGCAGGAAGCTGAGCCCGGCCTCCTCGATCATCTCCAGCATCTCGGCGACATGCGCCTCGGTCTCGGTCGGGAAGCCGGCGATGAGGTCGGCGCCGAAGGCGATGTCGGGGCGCAGCGCACGCGCGCGGCGGCAGAGCGCGATGGCATCCGCCCGCGAGTGGCGGCGCTTCATGCGCTTCAGGATGAGCTCCGCGCCGTGCTGCAGCGACAGGTGCAGATGCGGCATGAAGCGCGGCTCCTCCGCCACCAGCCGCCAGAGATCGTCGTCCATGCCGGCGGGATCGAGTGACGAGAGCCGCAGGCGCGGCAGATCGGGCACCAGCGTCAGTACGCGTCGCGCGAGCGCGCCGAGCGTCGGGCGGCCGGGCAGGTCGGCGCCCCAGCTCGCGATGTCCACGCCGGTCAGCACGACTTCGCGCGCGCCGGCTTCGACGAGCGCGCGGACCTCCGCGACGACGGCGCCGGCCGGCGTGCTGCGCGAGGGGCCGCGGCCATAGGGGATGATGCAGAAGGTGCAGCGGTGGTCGCAGCCGGTCTGCACCGGGACCAGCGCGCGGGCGCGCGGCTGCGGCGCGGCTGGCCGCGTCGCGACGCCCCACTGCGCGGGATCGAGTTTGCGGGTGTTCGGGATGACGCGCGCGACGCCCGGCAGCGCCGCCCAGGCGGCGGGCGCGATCTCCGCGGCGCAGCCGGTGACGAGGATCGGGCGGCCCGGATGTTCCCGCGATGCCTTGCGGATCGCCTGGCGCGCCTGCGCCTCGGCCTCCGCCGTCACCGCGCAGGTGTTGACGATGATGGCGTCGGGCTGCGCGGCGAGCGCCAGCGCGCGCATCGCGTCCGACTCCTGCGCGTTGAGCCGGCAGCCGAAGGTGAGGACCTCCGGCGTCATCCGAAGCGCGACAGGTCCAGCTCGCCGGTGAAGGCGGTGGCGACGGGGCCGGTCATCAGGACATGGCCGTCGTCGCGCCATTCCATCTCGAGCGGTCCGCCCGGCAGCTCGACCGTGGCGCGGCGGCCCGTCAGGCCGCGGCGCGCGGCGTTGACGATGGTGGCGCAGGCACCGGAGCCGCAGGCGAGCGTGATGCCCGCGCCGCGCTCCCACATCACCAGCCGGATGCGCTCGGGCGACAGCACCTGGGCGAAGCCGATGTTGGCGCGGTCGGGGAACAGCGCGTGGCGCTCCAGAAGCGGGCCGATCTCCGCGACGGGGATCGCGTCGAGGTCCTGCACGAAGAAGGTCGCGTGCGGGTTGCCCATCGAGCAGGCGGCGGGGTCGGCGACCGGGCCGAGCGAGATCGGCAGGTGCAGCGTATCCATCTCCCGCGCGAGCGGCACGTCGCGCCAGCCGAGCCGCGCGGGTCCCATGTCGGCGCGCCAGAGATCGCCGGGGAGACGCTCGACGGGCAGGTCGCCGGCGATGGTGCGGACCACGACGCGGTCACGGCCGAGCTCGTCGGCGACCAGGCTCGCGATGCAGCGGGTGGCGTTGCCGCAGGCCCCGGCCTCGGAGCCGTCGGGGTTGCGGATGCGCATGAAGACGTCGGCGCCGGGCGGTGGCGGCTCCATGACGATGAACTGGTCGCAGCCGACGCCGACATGCCGGTCGGAGACGGCGGCGGCGAGGGCCGGCGTGACGGGCAGGTCGCGGGCGCGCGCATCCAGCACGACGAAGTCGTTGCCGAGGCCGTGCATCTTCCGGAAGGCGACCATGATGGTGCGGATATAGAGGGCGCGGGGTGGCGCCGGAACCCGCGCAGCCGGCAGGTCAGCCCGGAGGGCACGCATGCCCGAGCTGACGGCGGCAGAGCGCGAAATCCTCGCATTATGCGCGCAATTCAGAACATTTTTCTTCCGATTGCGCCCGCGAGCCACCCCACATAGATGGACCTTCCAAATCCGGTCCAGGACCCCGCCATGTCCCGCATCCATGTGCTGCACGAGAACGACGCCTGGGTGGTGCCGCTGCGCTCCGCCTTCGAGGCGACCGGCGCCCCCTTCGAGGAGTGGTTCCTCGACACCGGGATCCTCGACCTGACGCGCCCGCCGCCCGAGGGCGTGTTCTACAACCGGATGAGCGCCTCCTCGCACACCCGCGGCCACACCCATGCGCCGGAATACGCGGGCGCGGTGATCGAATGGCTGGAGCGGCACGGGCGCACCGTGGTGAACGGCCGCCGGGCGCTGCAGCTCGAACTCTCCAAGGTCGCGCAGTACCAGGCGCTGGCCCTGCACCGCATCCCGACGCCGGAGACCATCGCGGTGGTCGGCACGCAGCACATCCCGGAGGCCGCGGCGCGGCTCGGCTACCCGCTCATCCTGAAGCACAACCGGGCCGGCAAGGGGCTCGGCGTGCGGCTGGTGCACAGCGCGGCCGGGCTGGCGCAGGCGCTGGACGCCCTCGCCGCCGACCCCGACCCGCATGCGCAGCCGCGCGACGGGGTCTGGCTGGTGCAGCGCTACGTCGCGGCGCCGGAGCCCTTCATCACCCGGGCGGAGTTCATCGGCGGCCGGTTCCTCTATGCGGTGCGGGTGGACACCTCGGAGGGCTTCGAGCTCTGCCCCGCGGATGCCTGCCAGATCGGCGAGGGCGCGGCCTGCCCGGCCGTCGCGCCGGGGGAGAAGTTCCGGATCGTCGAGGGCTTCTCCCACCCGCTGATCCACCGGATGGAGGCCTTCCTGACGGCGAACGGCATCGGTGTGGGCGCGATCGAGTTTATCACCGACCGCGAGGGCCGGACCTTCGCCTACGACGTCAACACCAACACCAACTACAATGCCGAGGCCGAGCGGCGGGCCGGGCGCGAGGGCGCCAGGACCGGCATGGGCGCGGTGGCTGCGCATCTGCACGCGCTGCTGGGCCAGCGGGTGGCGAAGGCAGCCTGACGCCACGGGAAGGGCGCCGCCTCCGCGGGCAGCGCCTCTCCCCCGGCGCCCGCCTGCAGGCCGGCGCGGGGGGGGGCCGGCTCCGGCCCCTCCCCTTGGCGACCGACGCACCCGGGCGTCACGCCGCGAAAAGATACTCCTGGCTGTTGAAGCCCTGCACGGCGAACTGGCTCTGGAAGAGGTCGAGATCGGCAAGCGGCAAGGTGAAGGTCCTGTCGACCAGGCTGTCGTCGATGATCGGGATCTCCTTCAGCAGCGCGAGATGGGCGCCGACATTGAAGCCCAGCTTCGTGGTGTTGGTGAGCTTGACATCGGGCGTCAGCCCGAAGGCGAACTCCATGAGCTGGTCACCGTCGACATCGAGGCTCGACGCGTTCAGGAAGCTGCGGCCCTCCGCGAAGTTGAAGGTTTGCTCGCTGCCGTTCTCGAGCTTCAGCGTGCCGAGGAGGCCCGCGGCCAGGAGCTGGAAGGCTTGGATGAAGTTCAGCCCGCCAGTGAGGTCGACGTCGAGCAGCTCGAAGTTATCGTTGCTGACGGGATCGGGGTCGATCACCGCCTCGATCGGCGCGAAGAGCGGGAAGACGTACGCGGCGAGCTGATCAACGTCGAGATTCAGCGTCAGGAAGTTGTTGCTGGCATTCTCGGACGACAGGGCGTTGCCGGACGGCGTGCCGCTGCTGGTCGAGATGTGGGGCCAGTCGATGATGATCGAGATGCCGGCAAAAGGCGGCTGCGGGAATTCGTATGGACCTACGCTCGCGCTGTCGAAGGTGAAGAGATTCTCCGACTCGTCGAAGGACGGCAGGGTCAGGTCAAGGTCGGTCAGACCGGTGAAGTCGAGGTCCGAGCTGATGCTGCCACGGAAGCTGAACTTGGCGATGGCGTCGAGCGAGAACGAGCCTTCCGGTCCCGTCGTTTGGAAGCTCGCGCCGCTTGCGATCTTCACGTCCGCCGGCAGGATCTGCAGCACGTCGGTCGTCTTGTTGTAGAGCGTGCGGACGCTGACGTCCAAGGGTAGGGTGACGTCGATGTCGCCGGCCTGGAGATGCACCTTCGCCTGGAGCCCGAACTTGATGGTGGTGTCCACTTCGACGGTGACGGGAATGACGGGCGGAACGTAAGGGAACACCGGATTCGGAACGAAGAAGTCCACGCTCGGATCGAAGCGCTCGTCGATGCCGATGAACTGCTCCTTGTCCAGCGGCGCGCCGCCACCCGTTCCCCAGATGCTCTGGTCGAGCGATGCGAAGTTGACGATGCGCGAGGTGTCCTTGACTTCCAGCTCGATCAGCTTCGATGCGGTGGCCGAGGCCGTGTCGGGATCTCCGTTGCCCTTCTCCTCGGAATAGGCGGTGACATCGAGGTTGAACTTGCTGCTGACATCCGTCGGCAGCGTCAGGGTGACGTAGGCTTCGACCTTGTCCGGCTGCCCTGCGGGATCGAGCGTACCCGTGACGGTCTTCGTCACGTTGCCGGGGACGCCACCGATGACAATCCGGTCGATGAACTCCGACCCGTCGATATCGGAGGCGGAAGCCGTCACGTGCAGCCGCACCTGGTTGACCGGATCCCCGGCCTGCGCGGCCAGCACCTGGACGTCGAAGCTCGGCGCGTCGGCCACGGGGATGATGTGCAGGTCCACGGTCGCATGGTCCTGCCCGCCGTTCCCGTCGTGCACGCAGTACACGAAGCTGTCGTCGATGCTGTTGGATACGAGGTTCAGCCCCGCATAGTCCTTGCTCGGGGTGTAGGTCAGGCTCTTGCCGTCGGCCGCCACGGTGACCGTGCCGTGCTGCGGGGCAACGACGAGATTGCTGTCGATGGTGAGCGGCCGTCCGTCCGGGCTCTTGTCGTTGTTCAGTACGTCGATCGTGACGGATGTATCCTCATGCGTCGTGGCGAAGTCGTTCACCGCGTCCGGAGCCGCGGGAGCATAGGTGACGATCTTCTCCGAATCCCGTCGCTGCTTCGCGCCGGGCGCGCCGATGCTGGTCACGCGGGCGCCGACCTCGAGATGCGCCAGGTCATCGAGGTTCAACAGGGCGCCGGTCGTGGACGAAAGATAGAAGGTGACGGGCCCCGAGAGGTCGTCACCCTTTCCGATGCCCTCCGTCCCGAAGGAAGTACCGATGTCGAAGGGTGACGTGGCGCCCTGCATGTTGTCGCCGTTGCCGAGGTCGATGACCTCGTTCGCCTTGATCGCACTGCCGGTCAGGGTGGTGTCCCCGCTCACCTGCAAGCTGCTCAGCGCGGCCTCGTCGTAGTGAAGGAAGAAGCCGCGCAGGTCCCCCGTCAGGCTCGTCGTGTCCAGCACATCGATGACGAACATCAATCTGCCGGTCGGCTGCCCCGGGCCCGTCTCCTCCTCCGTGATGGTCACCTGGACGCCGATCAATCCGGGAATGGTGAAGCTGATCTGCCGCGGGCATTCGTGCATGGCGCTCACTCCCTTCCCTGCGTGGCCCGCTCGGACGCGGGCGACGCTGCCGGTCCAAGCAGCGGGGCGCCCTCAATGTGCGCGCCAAGCTGCACAGGTCTTTTAGAAGCGAAGTAACCGCGGGAGATACTTTAACGATCAGGTCGGAACATTCTGCCCCAACCCATTGGTTCTGATATTTCCGCCCAGAAATCCTAGTGACCTTTATGCAAACGCAGCGATATCTTTCGCCTTGCACGCACACAGAGCGCCGCACCTTTTCAAGCTCTCTCGCGCCGGTTTCATCACGTTCGCGGCACGGGACGGGTGCTGGCGCGCGGGCGGCGTGTCCGCCGGTCAGACGTCGGAGGCGTGGCGTCTGCCGCTCCACGACGCTTGCCAGCACTCCCTCGCCGCCCTATACGCCCCGCTCCCCGCGCCGTGGCCCCATGGACATGCCCGGCCGGCCCAGCCCCCCCGCCGCATGGTGCGGCCCCCGGTTCCGCCGGGGCGCAAGGTGGGGGGCATGACCCCGCAAGGAGGGCCAAATGTCCAAGATGAAGACGAAGTCGAGCGTGAAGAAGCGCTTCCGACTCACCGCCACCGGCAAGGTCAAGGCCGGGCATGGCTTCAAGCGCCACATGCTGGCCAGCAAGTCGCCCCAGATGAAGCGCCACAACCGCGGCACCTTCGTGCTCGAGAAGCAGGACGGTGACACGGTGAAGCAGTGGCTGCCCTACGGGCTGGATCGCTGAGCGGGAGGCGCTGAGACATGGCACGCGTCAAGCGGGGCGTTACCAAGCACGCCCGTCACAAGAAGGTCCTGAAGCTCGCCAAGGGCTATGTGGGCCGGTCCTCCACCGCCTACCGCCCCGCGCTGGAGCGGGTCGAGAAGGCGCTGCAATACGCCTACCGCGACCGCCGCACGAAGAAGCGCGAGTTCCGCGGCCTGTGGATCCAGCGGATCAATGCCGCGGTGCGCGAGCACGGCCTGACCTACAGCCGCTTCATCGCGGGCCTGAAGGCGGCCGGCGTCGAGATGGACCGCAAGGTCCTGGCCGAGATCGCCTTCGACGACGCGGCGTCGTTCGCCGCCATCGTCGAGACGGCGAAGGGCGCCCTCCCCGCGCAGGCCTGATCCCGTCACGGGATCGGTTTTTCGAGACCAAGAGGGCCGTCCCCTGCGGGGGCGGCCCTTTGCGTATCCGGAGCCGACGATGTCAGACGACCTGGCGACACTCCGCGCCGAGACCGAAGCGGCGCTGGCCGCGGCTGCCGACCTGCGCACGCTGGATGCGGTGCGCGTCGGGGTGCTCGGCAAGTCGGGCAGCCTGAGCGGGCTGCTCAAGGGGCTCGGCGCCGTCGCCCCCGAGCAGCGCAAGGAACGCGGCGCCGCGCTCAACCGGCTGAAGGCCGAGATCGAGGCGCTGCTCGAGATGCGACGGACGGCGCTGGAGCAGGCGGAGCTCGAGGCGCGGCTGAAGGCCGAGCGCGTCGACGTCTCCCTCCCCCCGCGCCCCTACGCAGCCGGCACCGCGGCCGATGGCGGCATCCATCCGATCAGCCGCACCATCGAGGAGCTGACGGCGATCTTCGGCGCGATGGGCTTCCGCGTGGTGGAGGGCCCGGACATCGAGAGCGACTGGCACAATTTCGGCGCGCTCAACATCCCGGACCACCATCCGGCGCGACAGGATCACGATACCTTCTACCTGCCCGGCACGATGCCCAACGGGCACCGCACGGTGCTGCGCACGCAGACCTCCCCGCTGCAGATCCGCACCATGCTGGGCGAGGAACCGCCGATCCGCATCATCGCGCCCGGCCGCACCTATCGCGCGGATCACGACGCGACGCACAGCCCGATGTTCCACCAAGTGGAAGGGCTGGTGATCGATCGCGGCATCACGCTCGGCCACCTCAAGGGCTGCCTGATCGACTTCCTGCGCGCCTTCTTCGGCATCAGCGACCTGCCGGTGCGCTTCCGTTCCTCCTACTTCCCCTTCACCGAGCCCTCGATGGAGGTCGACATCGGTTGGAACCGGAAGACCGGCGAGCTGGGTGGCGGCGGGGACTGGCTGGAGATCCTGGGCAGCGGGATGGTGCATCCGAAGGTGCTGGCCAATTGCGGCCTCGATCCGCGCGAGTGGCAGGGCTTCGCCTTCGGCATGGGGATCGAGCGGATCACCATGCTGAAGCACGGCATGCCGGATCTGCGGCCCTTCTACGAATGCGACCTGAGATGGCTCCGTCACTACGCGGCGGACCCGCTGGCGCCGGCGTCGCTGCACGAGGGCGTGTGAGATGAAGTTCACCCTCTCCTGGCTGCGCGAGCATCTCGACACTGACGCGTCGCTCGAGCGCATCACCACCACGCTCTCCGCCATCGGCATCGAGGTGGAGGGTGTGCACAACCCGGCCGCCGAGCTCGGCAGCTTCCGCATCGCGCGCGTGATCGAGGCGGTGCAGCACCCGAATGCCGATCGGCTGCGCGCGCTGCGCGTCGATGCCGGCGACGGGCGCGAGCTGTCGGTCGTCTGCGGCGCGCCCAATGCGCGCACCGGCATGAAGGGCGTGCTCGCCCTGCCCGGCGCCTTCATCCCGGGCACCGGAATCACGCTGAAGCTCGGCGAAATCCGTGGCGTGAAGTCGGAAGCGATGATGCTGTCGATGCGCGAGATGGGGCTCGGCGACGACCACACCGGCATCGTGGACCTGCCGGAGGACGCGCCGGTCGGCGAGACCTACGTTACCTGGGCCGGGCTCGACGATCCGGTGATCGAGATCAAGGTCACGCCGAACCGCGGCGATGCGCTGAGCGTGCGCGGCATCGCCCGCGACCTTGCCGCCGCCGGGCTCGGCACGCTGAAGCCCTGGGAGGTGCAGCCCGTCGCGGGCGCCTATCCCTCGCCGCTGCAGTGGCGGATCGACGACAAGCGCGCCTGCACCTGGGTGCTCGGCCGCGCCGTGCGCGGCGTGAGGAACGGGCCGAGCCCGAAATGGCTGCAGGACCGGCTCGTCGCGATCGGGCTGCGCCCGATCAACGCGCTGGTGGACGTCACCAACTTCTTCACCTTCGCCTATGGCCGCCCGCTGCATGTCTTTGACGTGGCCAAGGTCGCAGGCCCGACGCTTTCCATGCGCATGGCCCGTCCCGGCGAGGAGCTGGTCGCGCTGAACGGCAAGACCTATGCGCTGACCGACGAGGACGGCGTGATCGCCGACGCCAACGGCGTCGAGGCGCTGGGCGGCGTGGTGGGCGGCGAGCATTCCGGCTGCGACGAGACAACGACCGAGTGCTTCATCGAATGCGCGCTGTTCGATCCCGTGCGCATCGCGCTGTCGGGCCGTCGCCACGACGTGCGCAGCGATGCGCGGAGCCGTTTCGAGCGCGGCATCGACCCTGCCCTGCTGCCGAAGGCGCTGGATGCCGCGACGCGGATGATCATCGAGCTGTGCGGTGGCGAGGCGTCCGAGGTCTCGGCGGCCGGCGCGGAGCCCGGCTGGGCGCGCAGCGCGACGCTCCGCTTCGAGCGGATCGCGGGTCTCGGCGGGCTCGACCTGCCGGCCGGGGAAGCGGAGCGGCGCCTGACGGCGCTCGGCCTCTGCACCGTCGCGCGCGAGGCGGAGCGCATCACCGTCGCGGTGCCGCCCTGGCGCAACGACATCGCGGGCCATGGCGCGCTGGACCAGGATCCGGCGCTGCCGGCCGACCGCGCGCGCCAGGCCGCCGAAGGCTGCGCGGCGGTGGAGCCGGAATGCGACCTGGTGGAGGAGGTGCTGCGGCTCGGCGGGCTCGATGCCGTGCCGCCCGTCTCGCTGC
>NZ_JAKJIB010000144.1 GCF_021864505.1 Falsiroseomonas oryziterrae | reverse complement strand
ATCCTCGGCCGAGCGCGGGGTGGCGAGCAGCACGGGCGCGCCCTGCGGCAGCAGCGCCGGATCGCCGGAGAGGCCGACCAGCGCGCCGCCCGGCAGCGCGGCGAAGCCGGCCGCACCCAGCGCCTCGCGCATCGCCGGATCCGGGAAGAGCACGAGGCGGAGCGCGCCGTCCCACTCCGGCGCCCCGGTGGCGTAGATGCGTGCTGCGGCGCCCTCGAAGCTCGCCAGCCCGCGCGGGCCAAGCCGGTAGAAGGAATGGCGGCCGACGCGGTTGCGCTCCAGCCAGCCTTCCTCGGTCAGGCGCGACATGGCGGTGCGCAGCTGGCCGGGCGTGCAGCCGAAGCGATCCAGCACCGCCTGCGCCGAGCCGAGCCAGAGCGAGCCGCCGCGCGGCACGATGGCATCGCCCCAGAGGGTCACGATGAAGGAGGCGGTGCGCGGCGTGCCAGTGCGCGCCAGAATCGCGGCGAGGGGAGACATCGCGCGCAGCTTTGCCGCGATCGGGCCGGCGGGAAAGCCGGGTTGCGTCCCGCCTGGCGCACGCCGGTTGCGCGCTCCGCGCGCGGGGCCACATCCGCGGCGCCATGACGCATGACCGCAAGCCGCTTCCGATGCCTCTCGCCGCCTCGCTCGCCAGCCTGCCGGATTGGCTGGTGCGCGAGCTGCGCTCCGACCATGCGGGGGAGACGGGGGCGGTGATGATCTATCGCGGCATCCTCGCCGTCTGCCGCGATCCGGGCGTGCGCGACTTCGCCGCGCGGCACCGCGCGACGGAGCAGGGGCACCTCGACCTGCTCGAGGAGCTGCTGCCGCCGCACCAGCGCTCGAAGCTGCTGCCCATCTGGCGCGTCGCCGGGTTCCTGACCGGCGCGCTGCCGTCGCTGTTCGGGCCGCGCGCTGTGCATGTGACCATCGACGCGGTGGAGACCTTCGTGGACCACCACTACCAGCAGCAACTGGATCGGCTGGATGCGGAGCGGATCCATCCGGAGATCCGCGCCCTGCTGGCGCAATGCCAGGAGGAGGAGGTGCATCACCGCGACGAGGCGCGCGACCTGCACGGCGGTGCTTCGGGCTGGCTGCTGCGCGCCTGGGGCTGGGTGGTCGGGACAGGCAGCGCCGCGGCGGTGGTGGCGGCGAAGCGGATCTGACCGCCCGCACGGGGCGCGCAGGCCGGCCGGATGTCGCCGGCCGCAAACGCCTTCGTGCGTCGAGAGCGGCGGTTGACAAACATCAAGCCGCGGATCGCGTGCCGCGCGCAATTTGCCATCGGCAGCGCGCCGTCAGCCGGCTCCAGGGCCGCCCCCAGATGGGAGGATGGCCATGCGTGCCACAGCGAGTCTCCTGACCGCGTTCGGACTGCTCCTAGGCCTTCCGGCAGCAGCACAGCCGCCGACCGACACGCTGGCCGCCGTGCGGGAGCGTGGGGTGGTGACCTGCGGGGTCACGCCGTCGACGCTCGGCTTCGCCGCCCCCGACAGCAACGGCGTGTGGCGGGGCATGGACGTGGATTACTGCCGCGCCATCGCGGCGGCGGTGTTCGGCGACGCGTCGCGGACGCGCTTCGTCACCCCGACCACGCAGACGCGCTTCCCCGTGCTGCAATCGGGCGAGATTGACGTGCTGCTGCGCACCACGACCTGGACGCTCGGGCGCGAGGCCACGCTCGGCGTCGCCTTCGCCGGCGTGAACATGTTCGACGGCCAGGGCTTCATGGTGAAGCGATACGCAAATGTCCGATCGGTGCGGCAGCTCGACGGCAAGAGCATCTGCCTGCTGCCCGGCACGACCACCGAGTCGATCACCGCGGAGTATTTCCGCACCCACGGGATGAGCTTCACCCCCGTGCGCGTGGAGACGATCGAGGCGCTGCGCGACGCCTTCGTCGCCGGCCGCTGCGACGTGTTCACGCTGGACGTGTCGGCGCTGGCCGCCTTCCGGGCCAGCCAGGGCGCCAATGCGGAGCAGTACGTCATCCTGCCGGAGATCGTCTCGAAGGAGCCGCTCGGCCCAGTGGTGCGCCAGGGCGACTGGCGGTGGTTCAACATCGTGCGCTGGACCCACCACGCGATGATCGCGGCCGAGGAGATGGGGCTCACCAGCGCCAACATCGACGCGCGCGCCTCCGCCTCCGATCCGGACGTGCAGCGCTTCGTCGGCACGACGGGCGACCTCGGCCGTGCGCTGGGTCTCGACAACCGCTGGGCCGCGGAGATCGTCAAGCAGGTCGGCAACTACGGCGAGCTGTGGGAGCGCAACATCACCCCGATCGGCGTGGAGCGCAGCATCAACAATCTCTGGACCAATGGCGGGCTGCACTACGCGCCGCCGATGCGCTGAGCCGCGGCGACGCGCCGGTCAGGCGCTGTGGGAGCTGCGCAGCGGGTCGTTGGCGGCCTCGCGCGGTTCCCCATGGCCCTGGCCGGCGTCGCCCAACCCGGGCTGCGCCTGCGGGCGCAACGGGTCGGGGATGCGGACATCCTGCGGGACCGTGACGTCGCGCGCGATGCCGCGCGACGCCTCGACGCCGCGCGGGAAGGCGGTGCGGCTGGCATTGGCGCGCGCGGCACGCCGGCTGCCGGCGCGGTCGCTCTCCTCGGTCCTGAGCGCCTCCGCGCAGACCAGGTCGAAGAGCGTCACCGTCGCGACCGAGCCGAGCGCGGTGACGAAGCCCGCGACGGAGGCACGCGGCGCGCCGGCGAGCAGCGTCACCAGGTCGAGCGCATCGCCCGCCACGCGGCCCCTGATCCAGGGCCGTCGGTCCGTCGCGCCGAGGATGCCGAGGCCGGTCACGATCTCCCGCACGCCATAGGCGCGGATCAGGGCCTCCGCGCCGCGCAGGCCGAGCGCGCGGGCGATGGGGCGGGCGGCAGCGATCTCCGCCACGCCGAGGCCGATGGAGAACCAGCCGAGCCCGCCGGCCATGCGGCCCGCGGAGCCGCGCGCGACGAGGCGGCGGGGATGGGCGGAGCGGCTGCGCATGCCGTTGCCCTTCCGATCCCGTGTGGCGGTCGCGCTCATGGCTTCAGCACCACCTTCACGCAGCCGTCGCGCTTGTCGCGGAAGGTCGCGTACATCTCCGGCCCCTGCTCGAGCGGCACGGTGTGGGTGATGACGAAGGAGGGATCGAACTGGCCTTCCTCGATCCGGCGCAGCAGGTCGTCGGTCCAGCGTCTCACGTGGGTCTGCCCGGTGCGGATGGTCAGGCCCTTGTTCATGACCAGGCCCATCGGGAACTTGTCGGCGAGCCCGCCATAGACGCCGGGGATGCTGAGGATGCCGCCGGGCCGCGCCAGGTAGATCATCTCGCGCAGCACGTGGATGCGGTCCGAGGTGAGCATCACCGCCTGCTTCACGCGGTCGTAGACGCTGTCGAGCGTCGCAGTGGCGTGCGCCTCCATGCCCACCGCGTCGATGCATTTCTCCGGCCCCTTGCGGCCGGTGAGCGCATCGATGCGCTCGGTCACGCTCTCCTCGTCGAAGTTGATCGTGATGGCGCCGTTCGCCTGCGCCAAGGCGAGGCGTTCGGGGACGCGGTCGATGGAGATCACCTGCTTCGCGCCGAGCATGACGGCGGAGATCACGCACATCAGCCCGACCGGGCCGGCGCCCCAGATCGCCACCGTGTCCTCGGGCTGGATGTCGCACTGCACGGCGCCCTGCCAGCCGGTCGGCAGGATGTCGGAGAGGAAGAGCAGCTGCTCGTCGGAGAGCGTGGACGGCACCTTGATATGCGTCTGGTCGGCGAAGGGCACGCGCAGGTATTCGGCCTGGCCGCCCGGATAGCCTCCGGTCAGCTGGGTGTAGCCGAACAGCCCGGCGCCGACTCGACCGAACACCTTCTCCTGCATCGCGCCGTTGCGGTTGCTGCGCTCGCACAGCGACCAGTTGCCGCGCCGGCACTGCCAGCACTCGCCGCAGGTGATGGTGAAGGGGATGACGACGCGGTCGCCGACCTTGAGGCTGCCCTTCGCCTCCGGCCCGACCTCGACCACCTCGCCCATGCATTCATGGCCCATGATGTCGCCGGGGCGCATCGCGGGGATGACGTTGTCATAGAGATGGAGGTCGGAGCCGCAGATCGCGCAGGAGCTGACCTTGATGATCGCGTCGCGCGGATGCTCGATGCGCGGGTCGGGCACGCTCTCGCAGCGGATGTCTTCCTTGCCGTGCCAGACGAGCGCGCGCATCCGTGGCCTCCACCGACTCGTGGGGGCCGAACGGCGGCGGTGCGGGGCGGTTCCGCGCGGCCGGGTGCGTGGAACGTTACGGCGTCAGGCTTCCGCTTCGGCGAAGATCCGCGACGCGTCGCGGCCCCAGGCGCGGTCGAAGCGCTGCAGCCAGCGCTCGGCCTGGGTCAGGCCGGAGGCGGCGATCTCCTCGAGCGGCGCGAGATAGGTCTCCTCGCCCAGCCCGCGCGCGGCGAGGCCGTCGCGGGCGATGGCCAGCGCGTCGCGCGCGACGTCCTGCAGGCGGCGGCCGCGGATGCTCGCCTTCAGCGCCAGGCGCGGGACCTCCATCCGCAGCGCGCGGATCTCCTCCACGCTCCAGCCGCGGATCAGCGCGGCGGCCGCCTTCTGTGCCGCATCGTCATAGAGCAGGCCGGTCCAGAAGGCGGGCTTGGCCATCAGCATCGGCACGCCGCCGGCGTCCGCCCCGCGCATCTCCAGGAAGCGCTTCAGGCGGACATCGGTGAAGACGGTGGTCACGTGGTCGGCGAAGTCGCCCATCGTCGCGGTGTGACCCGCGAGCGCGGGCGCGCGGTTCTCGAGGAAGGCGCGGAAGGGAATGCCGGCGGCGTCGATCCACTTCCCCTCACGCATGATGAAGTACATCGGCACGTCGAGGACATGCTCGGCGAAGCGCTCGAAGCCGAAGCCGTCCTCGAAGGCCACGGCCGGGATGCCGGTGCGGTCGGGATCGGTGTCGGTCCAGGCGCGCGCGCGATTCGAGAGGAAGCCGTTCGGCGCGCCTTCCACGAAGGGGGAATTGGCGAAGAGCGCGGTGGCGAGCGGCTGCAGCGCGAGGGAGACGCGCAGCTTCTCCACCATGTCGGCCTCGTCGCCGAAGTCGAGGTTCACCTGCACCGTGCAGGTGCGGAGCATCATGTCGAGCCCCATGCCGCCGACGCGCGGCATGTATTGCCGCATGATCGCGTAGCGGCCCTTAGGCATCCAGGGCATGTCCTCGCGCGTCGCGAGCGGGTGGAAGCCGAGCGGGGCGAAGCCGAGGCCGAGCGGCCCGGCGACCTCGTGCACCTCGCGCAGATGGGCGGCGAGCTCGATGCGCGTCTCGTGCAGGTCGGCCATCGGCGCGCCGGACAGCTCGAACTGCCCGCCCGGTTCCAGGCTGACCGAGGCCTCGCCCCGCTTCAGCCCGATCGGGTTGCCGCGGTCCAGGATCGGCTCCCAGCCCTTCGCGGCGATGCCTTCGAGCATCGCGCGGATGCCGTCCGGCTCGTAGGCGGGCGCTGCCAGCCCGTCCCGCCGGAAGCCGAACTTCTCGTGCTCGGTGCCGATGCGCCAGGTCGCGCGCGGCTTGCTGCCGGCGGCGAACCACGCGGCAAGCTGTCGGCGCGAGGTGATCGGCGTGGGGTCGGCCTCGCCGGGGTTCGACATCCGTGTTCTCTGTCCAGGGGCGCGGGACGGCCTGTCCGTCAGGCCCAGTCCCCGACCAGCGCCTGCAGCGCCGCGAGGCCCGCCACCGCAGCCGTCTCCGCCCGCAGGATGCGGGGGCCGAGGGCTGCCGGCACAACAAAGGGTCGCCGACGGAGATCGTCAAGCTCCGCCCCCTCGAAGCCGCCTTCCGGCCCGACCAGCAGCGCGGGGTGGCGGAGGCCCTGCGCCGCGACGCGCAGCGGGGGTGCGGCGCTGCGCTCCATCGCGACGACCAGCGGCGTCGCATCCCAGGCATCGAGGATACGGTGCAGCGGCACCGCCTCGGTGACGACGGGGACCGACAGGCGCTCGCATTGCTCGGCCGCGCCGCGGGCGATGGCGGCGAGGCGCTGGGCGTTGGCACGCTCGGCCACGGTGCGGCGGGTGAGCACGGGCTGGATGCGCACGGCGCCCAACTCGGTCGCCTTCTCCACCAGCCAGTCCATCGCGTCCCGCTTGAGGGCGGCGACCAGCAGGACCGGGCCGGGCTCGAGCGCCGACGGGCGCAGCCGCGCGCCGACGGCGAAGCGCGCGCGGTCCTTGCGGATCTGCGCGATGGTCGCCGCGTGTTCCCCGCACGCCGCGTTGAACAGGCGCACCGCGTCGCCGGGGCCGCGCCGCAGCACGCCGAGGTGATGCGCCTGGCCGGGCGCGGCCTCGATCTCGGTGCCCTCGGCGAGCGGTTCGTCGATGTGCAGGCGCGGGATGGACATGGCGGGGTTCCGCGGACAGGTATGGACCATGGCGGGCTATACGGACATCCGGGCGCAGGGGTGGGTGGCGCGGCTGCCGGAAGCCTGGCGCCCCTATGCGCTGCTGGCGCGCTTCGACCGGCCAATCGGCGCCTGGCTGCTGGTGCTGCCGGGGTTCTGGGCCTTCGCGGCCGCGGCACCCTCTTGGGGCGAGGGCATCCGGCTGACGCTGCTGTTCCTGCTCGGCGCCTTCGCCATGCGGGCGGCAGGCTGCGTGGTGAACGACCTCTGGGACCGCGACCTCGACCGGCAGGTGGAGCGCACGCGGGGGCGCCCGCTCGCCTCGGGCGCGGTCACGCCGTGGCAGGCGCTGTGGTTCCTGGCGGGGCTCTGCGCGGTGGGCGCGGCGGTGCTGTTCCAGCTGTCCTGGGCGGCGATCCTGGTCGGGCTCGGCTCGCTGGTGCTGATCGCGCTCTATCCGCTGGCGAAGCGCGTGACGGACTGGCCGCAGGCGGTTCTCGGCGTGGTGTTCAGCTGGGCGGCGCCGACCGGCTGGGCGGCGGCGACGGGCGGGCTCGATCCGGCGGCGCTGGCGCTGTGGGCGGCCGGCTTCTGCTGGATCCTCGGCTACGACACGATCTACGCGCACCAGGACCGCGAGGACGACGCGCTGGTCGGCATCCGCTCCACCGCCCGCAAGTTCGGCGAGCGGTCGCGGCCGTTCCTGGCGGCCTGCTACGGTGCGACGATTGCGCTGCTGCTGGTGGCGGGCTGGCTGGCGGGTCTGTCGGCCTGGTTCGTCCCGGCGCTGCTGCCGGCGGCGGGGCTGCTGGCGTATCAGGTGGCGACACTCGACATCCACGATCCGGCGCGCTGCCTGAGGCTGTTCAAGCTGAACCGCGATGTCGGGCTGCTGGTGGCGCTGGCCTTCCTGGTGGGCCGGGCGTGACCGGCGCGGATTTCGTCGCGGCGAACACCACGATCGCCCGCGCGCCGCTGGTGCCGGAGGTCGCGCTGCATCTCGCCAGCGAGATCACGCCGATCTGGCAGGCGACCGAGGCCTGGCTGAAGGAACGCAACGTCGAGCCGCCCTTCTGGGCCTTCGCCTGGCCGGGCGGGCAGGCGCTGGCGCGCGCGGTTCTGGACGGCGCGGTGCCGGTCGAAGGGCGGCGGGTGCTGGATTTCGCGGCCGGCTGCGGCGTGGCGGCGATCGCCGCGGCACAGCGCGGCGCGGTGGTGGAGGCGGCGGAGATCGATCCGCTCGCCGCCGCGGCGCTGCGGCTGAACGCCGCGCTGAACGGGGTGGCGATGACCGTCACCGAGGGCGACGTGGTCGGCGTGGCGTGCCGCTGGGACGTCATCCTGGCCGGCGACGTCTGCTACGAGGCGCCCATGACGGCGCATATCCTGCCCTGGCTGCGGGCGATGGCCGCGCAATGCGAGGTCTTCGTCGCCGATCCGGGCCGCGCCTATCTGCCGGGCGTGGGGCTCGACGCCGTGGCGCGGCATGCCGTGCCGACCTCGCTCGAACTCGAGGACCGCACGCTGCGCGAGGTCACGATCTACCGTATGTCGCCCTGATCGCGCCTTCGGCCCGCCACGACGGCGCGGGCATGATCGCGTCCAGGAGGTCCGCCATGCGCCTGATCGCCGCCCTGCTGGTCCTGCTGCTCGCGATGCCCGCCGTCGCGCAGACCGAGCGCCGCTACGATGATTCGGGACGCTACATCGGCCGCGTGGAGCGGTCGGGCGACACGCTGCGCTTCTACGATTCGAGCGGCCGCTACACCGGCCGCGCCGAACGGTCCGGCGACACGCTGCGGCATTACGACGCTTCGGGCCGCTACCGGGGCCGCGAGGAGACCAGCGGCGGCACGCTGCGGCGCTACGACGATTCCGGGCGCTATCAGGGCCGCAGCGAGTTCAGCCACGGCACGCGGCGCGACTACGACGACCGCGGTCGCTACACCGGCCGCACAGAGCGGTCGGGCAGCACGCTGCGGCAGTACGACGACAGCGGGCGCTACCTGGGCCGGGTCGAGAAGCGCTGACGACTCAACCCCGGCACGCGAAGGGCAGGAAGGTGCCGGCGATTCCGGCGTTGAGCGCCGCCACCGTCATCGCATCGGCCAGCGCGACCTCCGCGTCCGAGCGCGGGCAGGCGGCGCGCGGCCCTCGGCAGCCGGAGGCGAGGAAGGCGGCGTGCGAGTCCACGAAATCCCGCCCGGGCTCGCCGAAGCGCGGCAGCGCCTCCTCCCAGGCGGCGGCGTAGCGGCGGCACTTCTCCTCGGTCCAGCCACGCGCCGGCTGCGCCTGCGCGACGGAGACCGAGAGCAGCATGGCCAAGACGATCACCGCGTCGCCGCCTCCAGGAAGTCGAGCAGCGCGCGCAGATCCTCCTCGTTGCCGACGCGCTGGATCGGCATCTTGGTGCCCGGCGTGACCTCGTCCGGCCCCCGCGTGAAGAGGTCCGCCACCGTCTCGCGCGTCCAGACGATGTCGCCGCGCGCCAGGCGCTCGGAATACTCGTAGCCGGCGACCGTTCCCATGCGCCGGCCGAAGATCCGGTGGAGGTGTGGGCCGGCCATGTTGCCGCCTTCCGCCGTCAGCGAATGGCAGGCGGCGCAGGCACGCCAGACGCGCGCGCCATGCGGGTTGAGGCCTTCCGGCACGGCGTCCTGCGCCTCGCCGCCGAGCGGCCCAACCGGACGGCCGGTGGCGGCGTCCCAGCGGCGCACGCGGCGGTCGGTGCCGCCGGTCCAGAGGCTGCGGCCATCGGCCGCGAAGACCGCCGACCAGACCGGCAGGCCCGGCCCTTCCAGCCTGTGCCGCAGCCGCAGCGTCGCCGTGTCCCAGAGCGTCACGCTGGCCGAGATCGGAGGAGCAT
>NZ_JAKJIB010000143.1 GCF_021864505.1 Falsiroseomonas oryziterrae | reverse complement strand
TGCCCGGCCTGGCCGGGCTGCCGGTCGGGCGGCGGTCCCGGGCCGTCAGCCGCCCTCGCGCGAACGGCCGACCATGTAGCCGCCGGCGGCCCCGACGCCCGCGCCGATCAGCGCGCCCCAGCCCGCATTGGCCGAGAAGGACCCGATCGCCGCACCACCGACCGCGCCGAGCGCCGCGCCGGTGGCCGTCGAGCGCTGGGTGTCCGTCATGTCGGCACAGCCGCCGAGCGCGAGTCCGGCCACGACCGGGAGGATCAGGATCTTCCGCATCTCAAGCGCTCCTTTCATCGGGCCTGCGAGCCGCGCGTCGCGCGGCGCGGCGCGTCCGGGCACGGCCAGGACGCCGTGGCGTAGCGCACCACGCCCTCGACGGCCGAGGCCGCGGCGTATTGGGGGTTGGCGGCCGCCCAGCGCGCGAAGCCCGAGGAGACCGTGGCGAGGTCGGGGCGCGGCGTGGGCAGGCAGAACATCGGCTGCACGCGGCCACCCGGCTGCGTGATCTCCGCGTGGAACTGCCCGGCCGACATCAGGAAGCCGTGGCAATAGTTCGAGGCTGCGACGACGTTCGGGTCGTTCGCCGCGGCGCCGCACAGCACCGCGAGGTCGCTTGTCCGCCCGCCCGAGAAGTTGTCCGGCCGGACCTGCGCCGTCGCCGGCAACGCCGACAGGCAAAGTCCTGCCGCGAGCGCCGCGATCGTCATGCTCCGCATGCTTGGTTCCTCCGCCGCACGCGCGCCGTGCTGGCGCATCGTTGCGTGGTGCGAGTATCGGGCGGTTGAGGCGGCGGGCAAGCCGCGCGCATGCCAACAACATGTAAACTACAGGGCATGTCGCACGCGATCTCCGGAGCGTCGCGCGTCGCATCGCGCGCCGCGACGCTACCGCGTGGCGAGGAGCGGCCGCAGCCAGTCGCTGGCGCCGGTCAGCATGATCTCCACGCCGACACACAGCAGCAGGAAGGCTGACAGGCGCGTGATCACCAATGTGCCTTCCGCGCCCAGCAGCCGCGCCATTCCCTCGGCGCGCCCATAGGCATGCCAGATGGTCAGGGCACTGAGCGCCGCGACGATCAGCGAGGCGATGGACGACAGGAGCATGTCCGGCAGGCTGCCCTCCCGCCCGGCGCCGAGGGCGATCGCGGCGGCAATCGAGCCCGGCCCGGTGGTGAGGGGTATGGTGAGCGGGAAGAACGCCATCCGGCGCGCCAGGTCGAAGCTGCCCGGGCCGGCCGGAGCGCGATCCGGCGGCAGCGGATCCGCGTTCAGCATCGTCCAGCCTGCCACCGCCACTACAAGGCCGCCTGCCAGCCTGAGTGCGGGCAGCGAGATGCCGAAGAAGCCGAGGATCGCGCTGCCGAAGAACAGGGACACGACCAGGACCACGAAGGCGTTCAGCGCGATGCGGCGCGAGAGCTTTGCGCGCTCGGTGCGGTTCAGCCCGGTCGTGCGCTCCAGGAAGACGAAGGCAAGGCCGTAGGGATTGATGATCGCGAACAGGGCACCGAAGCCGAACAGCACCTCGCCGAGCACACGCGCCACCACGAAGCCGTCCAGGATCATCGTCGATGCCCTTCCCCGCAGCGGTGGACCACGGGCCCGGTCCTCAATCGTCCAGGGAGAAGACCAGGCCGCCTTCTCCGATGCGCAGGGTCGTGCCGGCGCGCGCCGAACGCAGCCGGACGCGGACGCCTCGCGGATTGCGCAGCCAGTGCACCTCCACCGGACCATCCGCGGGCCCGCCACCGCCCTGGAACTCGGTGTATGCGCCGGGAAAATCGGACAACCGGCGGAGGTTGAAGACCTCGCCCTGGGCCCGGATCGTGGTGACGCCGACGCCCGCGGCGCTCAGCCCCTCGATCGAGAAGGCATGCACCTCGCCCAGGTAGCGCAGGCGGCCCCCGCCGATCGCTCCGCTGCGCCCGAACAGCCCGATCCGGACCTCCTCGATCCAGAGGCTGGCATCGGCGTTCGGATCGTCGGCGGCGCCGAGCAGGAGGCCGCCGGCAGCGGTCAGGACAGCCCGGCGCCGCATCTGGCGCATCATGCTCCGCTTCCTTGCGCTGGCCCGCCCGTGCCGCGGGCGCCCTTGCATCACGGCGCGATGGCGAAGAACGGCAAGGCGAGGAAGCCCTTGGCGACGAAGGCATTGGCGAGATCGACGAAGAAGGACCCGGCCAGGGTGATCAGCAGGAAGGCCTTTGGCGCGGGGCCGTAGCGTTTTGCGATCTCATCCATGGTCGCCATCGCGACCGGCATCGAGGACAGGCCGAAGCCGAGGAAGCCGCCGGAGGTCACCGCCGCCTCGTAGTCGCGGCCGAGCAGCCGGAAGAGGATGAAGTAGGCGATCGCGACGGTGACGGCGATCTGGACGACGACGTTGATCACCAGGGGCAGGATGATCTCCGCCACAGCGATCAGCGGCGTGGCCATCAGGGCAATCACCAGGAAGAGCTGCAGGGCGAGCGCGCCGCCGCGCTCGATCGGCGCGAAGGCGAGGCGCAGGCGCAGCACGTCGGCGATGTTGGTGATGACGACGCCGGCGATCATTGCCGAGAGGAAGCCCGGCAGCAGCAGCCCTGCGCCGCGGGCGAGGTCGTTCAGGTACTCGCCCACATAGACCGCCAGCGCGATCACGAAGATCGACGCGAGAAGCGATTCGAGCTGGTCGCCGCCCTCCTTCCGCTCGGGCGCCTCGGCGGGCGCCACGGCAGCTTGCGCGGGGGCATCGGCCGCCGGCGCGGCGGCCAGGCGATGGCGGCGGACGATCCAGCCGGTGATCGGACCGGCGACGAGGGCCCCGCTGATCACGGCGAGCGTCGCCGCGCCGACACCGACGATCTGCGCGCCGGCAAGACCCTGCGCCTCGAGCTCCCGTGCCCAGGCCATCGCCGTTCCGGGGCCACCGACGAAGGACAGCGATCCGGCCAGCACGCCATAGGCCGGATGTGCGCCCCAGGCCGCGGCGAAGGCCGCGCCGCTGAGGTTCTGCGCCATCAGGGCCACCACGGTCACCGCGCAGAGGATGAGAAGCGGCTTGCCGCCGCTGAGCAGCGCGCTGAGCTTCGCGGACAGGCCGATCGTCGTGAAGAAGATCAGCAGCAGCGCATCGCGCGTCCGCGAGCCGAAGGCGACGTCGACGCCGAGCGCGAGTTGCCCGAACAGTACCAGCAGCGACACCACCAGGGCGCCGACCACCGCGTTCGGCATGTCGATGCGGCGAAGCAGCGGGACCGCCTGCCGGATGGCCTTGCCCGCGAACAGGGCGACGATGCCGATCAGCAGCGTCGTGAGTTCATCCAGCTGGTAGCGCACCATCACTGCCTGGTCCCCTTCTTGGTAGCCGGCGCCGCCGCAGGATCCCCCGCGGCGGCGCCCTGTCGCGCGGGGCGCGACACGCCCTGGTCTATTGCGCCAGCACCATGGCGAAGTAGCCGAATACCGTGAGGAGCACGCCGGAGACCGCATAGGCCACCGGGAAGCCGATCCACGGCACGTTGGACTGGATCTCCACCGCCGCTTCCCGGCAGGGGCCCGAATGGCTGCGCGCGCCTGCGACGCCGCCCATCAGGATCGCCGGGTTGAACTTGAAGACGTAGAGCCCGATCGCCCAGACGATGAAGGGCGGCACGGAGCAAGCGACGAAGCCGACCAGGAAGATCTTGAGCGCAAGCATGCCCGTCAGCTGTGCCAGCAGGGAGTTGCCGGCGTTGATGCCGACGATCGCCACGAAGACGATCAGGCCGAGGTCCTCCAGCACGTTGCGCGCGGCCGCCGGCGTGTTGCCGAAGAAGCGGAGCCGCGAGGCGAGGGAGGAGACGATCACGCCCGAAACCAGCAGCCCGCCGGCATTGCCGAGCCCGACCTTCGCACCGAAGGCGGGGAACTCGATGGCGCCGATCAGGAAGCCGAGGATCATGCCGAGCGAGAGCGTCAGCAGGTCGGTCGCGGTGGAGGGGCGCACGACGCGGCCGAAGGCGTCGCCGATCTTTTGCACCGCGGACTTCAGCCCGACCACGGTGACCAGGTCCATCCGCTGCAGGGTGGTGTCCTTGCCGATCGGGATCGGCACGCCGGAGCGTTCGAGCCCGACAACCTGGATCTGGTCGGCGCCTGGCAAGGCACGCCATTCCTCGCGCGTCTTCTTCAGCATGTCGCCGTTGGTGACGAGGATCTCGGCACGGTCGAGCGGCAGGTCGAGCGCCGCACGGTCCGAGACCTCGGGGCCGATCAGGCCCATCTTCTCCGTCATCGCCTCCCGCCGGCCGCCAAGGGCGATGATGTCGCCGCGCTGCAGCCGTTCCTGGTCCAGCGCGCCGAGCGACTGCCCGTCGCGTACCAGGTTGACGAAGCGGTATTCGGGGTTCTCGCGCAGCAGGTCGTGCATGGTGCGCCCGACCCAGGCGTCGTTCTCGAGCCGGTAGGCGCGCAGACCGCCGGCGGTCCAGCCCGACAGCGCCGGCGCGTCGCCGGAGGCGACGCCGTGCTCCTTCTCGTACTCCCGCGCCGCAGCCTTGGCGTCCAGGCCCCACCACTTCGGCAGGTACTTGGTGATCAGGATGATGCCGACCGTGCCCCAGATGTAGGTGATGCCGTAGGACAGCGCGATCATCGCGGTGACGCTGTTCGGATCCGTCCCCGGCGGCAGCGTGACCGCGCCGGCCATCACCGCCTGCTCCGCGGAGCCGATGGCGGCCGACATGGTCTGCGACCCGGCGAGGATGCCGCCCGCGGCACCCGGCGGCAGGTCGAGCAGGTTCACGCCGCCGACGACGAGCAGCAGGCCGACGAAGCAGGAGACGACAGCGAGCAGGGTGAACTTGAGTCCGTCGCCGCCCAGGCTGTTGACGAAGGACGGGCCGACGCGCAGCCCGACGCCGTACATGAAGAGGTAGTAGAACAGGCTCTTGGTGAAGCTGTTCAGCTCCAGCTTGTGTCCGTAGAGCGAGGCCCAGACCGACAGGCCGCAGCCGACGATGATCGCCGCGGCGACCATGCCGAGGCCGTAGCCGGCGACGCTCTGCCGGCCCAGCCACACGGCCAGGCCGACGGTGACGAAGAGCAGGATGAAGGGGTTGGCGGCGAGCCAGCCGAAGAAGGCGTCCATCGCTCGGTCCTCCTCAGCGCTTCGACCGGGCGGCGATGGCGTCGGGTCTCAACAACTTGAGCCCGCGTGCCCGCTCGTAGCCGTGGATCTCCTTCACGTCGAGCTTCCGCATGAAGTCGATCGTCTCCTGGGTCAGCACCTGGCCCGGCACCATGATCGGGAAGCCCGGGGGATAGGGGATGACGAAGTTGGCCGAGACCATGGGCGGCCCGTCCTTCAGCCGCCGGTCGCATTCGGCGCCGAAGAGCGGGACGTATTCGCAGAGCTCTGGGTGGTAGGCGCCGAAGAAGGCGCTCCGCATGTCGCCTTCCGGCGTCCCCGCGCCGGCGTCGCCGCGGAACACCTCGTGGAATTGGCTGAAGTTCGGGAGGTCCGGGACGTCGGTCATCAGCGACTTCACGCGCGCGGCGAACTCGGCCTGCTCCTCGGGCCCGCCATCGGCCAGGCGCCTCTCGATCTCCTGGCTGATCTCGACCAGAACGCGGATCAGATGGGCGATGTCGCTGCGGGTGTTGTTGATGTTCGACTGCAGCAGCACCGAGTTGCGCGAGGTCTTGTTGACCTGGATGTCGTAGCGGCTGGCCAGCAAACCCTTGAACTGCGTGCCGTCGAAGCCCGCGGTGCCGCAGACCAGCGTCATCCGCGTCGGGTCGAGGTAGAACTCGTCCTCGCGCATCGCCTTGATCACGGTCGCCCAGGTGACGCCGGGGGCGAGGTAGTCCACGAAGCCCGACTGCCGGTAGGCGGCGGGGATCATCTCGTCCGCCCCCAGCACCCGGAAGTACTTCGAGATGAGCGGATGGCGATTCACCACCGCGCGGATCTTCAGCGCGATCTCGATCGCGTTCATCACCAGGCCGTAGCCTTCAAGCTCCATCTGCCGGCGCGCCACGTCGAGGCTGGCGATGAGCTGCTGGTTGGGGCTGGTCGAGGCGTGGGTGAAGACCGCCTCGTGGAACTGCGCCTCCACGGTGTGGAAGTCGACGTCCTTGACCAGCAGCATGGAGCCCTGGCGGATCGCCGACATCGACTTGTGCGTCGAATTGGTCTGGTAGACGCGCAGCCGCACCTTCCGCGGATCCGGGATCAGCCGCGTCTTCAGCAGCGTCTCGTCCGACGGGTCGGCGCCAAGCGCGGCCTGCTGCTCCTCATAGGCAGCCACCGAGGCCGGGTCGCGCAGCCAGGCCTCCAGATCCGCCGCCGCCCCCATCGCCGTGCGCGCGCGCAGGAAGGGCGAGAAGCGCGCGAAGCCCGACCAGGCCTCGTCCCAGAGGAAGATGAGGTCCGGCTTGATCGCCAGGCATTCCTCCATCACCCGGCGCACATTGTACATGTGCCCGTCGAAGGTGCAGTTGGTCAGGTCGAGCATCTTGAGCCGGTGCAGCCGGCCCTCGGCCTTCAGCGCGAGCATCGCCTTCTTTACGGTGGCGAGCGGCACCGCGCCGTACATCGAGTATTCCGTCATCGGGAAGGCCTCGACGTAGATCGGCTGCGCGCCGGTCAGCACCATGCCGTAGTGGTGCGACTTGTGGCAGTTGCGGTCGACGATGATGATGTCGCCCGGCGCGCTCAGCGCCTGCACCGCCATCTTGTTCGAGGTGGAGGTGCCGTTGGTGACGAAGAAGACGTGGTCGGCGCCGAAGGCGCGCGCCGCCATCTCCTGCGCCTTCTTGATGTTGCCGGTCGGCTCCAGCAGGCTGTCGAGGCCGCCGGTGGTCGCGCTGCTCTCCGCCAGGAACAGGTTGATCCCGTAGAACTCGCCCATGTCGCGGATCCAGTCGGAGTTGAACACCGACTTGCCGCGCGCGATCGGCAGCGCGTGGAAGGTCCCGATCGGCCGCTGCGCGTAGCGCTTGAGGTTGTCGAAGAAGGGCGTCTCGTAGCGGTCCCGCACACCCTCCAGGATCGCCAGGTGCAACTCGAGCGGTTCCTCGACGGAGTAGAAGATCCGGCGCACGCAGTCGGCGGCCGGATTTCCGGCCAGTTCCTCGACGTTGCGGTCGGACAGGAGGAAGAGGTCGAGCTCCGGTCTGACGCGCTTCAGCGTCCCTGCGAGCCGCAGCGCCGACACGTCGGTCCCTTCGGGCTCGCCCAGCGGATCGAGCACGGCGCGGAGATCCGGCGCGTCGTGGCGCGAGCGGTAGGGGAAGCCCTCCGCCAGCACGACGGAGGTGATGGCCGGGTTGATGATCGCCGCGCAGAGCGCATCCTCGAAGGAGCCGATGAACACCGGCTCATAGACGAAGCTGTCCTCCGGCCGGCGCAGCCGGCGCAGCTCGGACGCCAGCGCGGGCCAGCGCGCCGCCGGCTGGCTGGTGACGTAGAGCACCTCGAAATACGGGCGAGCGCTGCCGCGGTCTCCGTCGAGCGCCGGCGGCAGAATGTCCGCCACCTCAGACCCCGCGCGGTCCTCGCTCGCCTCCCAGTCGCCCGGCCTGTCGCGATAGGAGCGCGTCAACAGCGCGTTGGAGATCCGTCGCGCGAGCCGAGCGGCGCCACCCAGGTCGCCGCCCGCCACCTGCTCGGACAGCGCACCCATCAGGCGCTGACCGGGATAGGCGTGGAACGCCTCGGTCGGCGCAAGCCTGGCCAGCGTCGCTTCAAGCTCGCCGCGGTCCCGGCCGCTTCGTGCACAGGCCTCGGCCAGGTGCGTCAGGTCGCGCCAGGCATCGGCGCGGCCGGCATGGATCATCAGGAAGCGATCGATCGGAGTGGAGGAGCTGCTCATGTGGCCTTCTCGGATGTCTGGGTGTGATCGTCCGCTTCGCGCCGCGGGCTAGAAGCGCGCGATCGCGGATGCCTGGATGCGTTGTTCGATGCCGTAGCCGCCCTGACTCGGGCTCGAGGCCGATGCGCCACCCTGCAGGTCGCGTCGGTAGTAGATGTACTCCAGCCCTACATCGAGCCAGCCATGGCCGATGCGCCCGTCGCGGTCGGTGGCGAAGGGGCTCCAGATCAGGTTCACCACGCCCATCTGCATCTCGCGGTTGGCCGCCGTCGCGCCCGATCCGCCGGCGGAGAACTGCGAGACGAAGCCGGGATTCTCCACCCACGCGTAACCGTAGGCGGCGTTGCTGCGGAGCGTTGGGGCCCAGTAGTGCCGATAGCCGATGGATGCGCCGTAGGTCGTCACCGGTGTCAGCGAGACGCTGCTGACGCCCGGCAGGCCGATGTCGCTGTAGGCGGACTGGCCCGACGTGGTCGCGTCGAAGTAGCGGCCGATGCCCTCGCCGTAATAGGCGGTCAGGCTCAACTGGTCGGCGCCGAAGCCGCGCCAGAGTCCGCGCATGTTGAGGTTGGTCGAGGCCGCGAAGCCCCAGCCGATCGTATCCGCCGTCCCGTTCGGCGTGGCGGCGGTGCCGTTGGTGTCGATGCGCAGCTGCCGCAGCAGGCCGCGCAGCGAGACGTCACCGAAATCACCTCGGTAGGTCAGCCGCCCGACCAGGTCGGGAAAGGTCGTGGTGGACGGGCTGGCGCCGCCGTCGAGCGTGCTGTCGGGATAGAAGACGCCGGCATTGCTCGTGTAGTCGGTGTAGGACGCCTCCAGCGCGAGCTGGCCGGTCAGGCCCGGCGCGAGCCGGCCTGTCACGCGGATCTGCGCCTGGCGCACCGCGGAGGCGTTGACGAAGGTGGAGTCGGTCAGCGTCTCGACGAAGCCGTCGTTCCAGACGCTGTTCGCCTGCCCGACGAGCACGCTGAAGATGTCGCCGCCGACCTGGACATAGGCCTGGCGCAGGCGCGGCATGTAGCCCGACGAGGTCGCCGCGCCCGACGCGCTCGGCAGGTCGCCGGCGAAGTCGAATTCGAGCTTCGTCGTCATCGGCCCCCAGGCGGTTGGGGTCGAGGTGTCGAAGCCGATGCGCGAGCGCCGGGCACTGAACTGCGTGTCGCCTGATTGCAGCGTCGCGGCGCTGCCGGTCAGCGGAATGCCCTGCACCGACGGGGCGTCGCTCCGGTTCACCATGTCGAAGTCGGTGAAGAGATTGGCCTTCACGAAGCCATAGAGGCGCACGGAGGTATCGGTCCCGGGGATGCGCCAGGAATTCGGCATGCTGCCGCGCAGCGCCTCGTCGACCTCCTCGCGCGTCACGCGGGGCGGGGGAGGCGGCGCAGGCGCCGCGATGACGGCCGGTGGG
>NZ_JAKJIB010000142.1 GCF_021864505.1 Falsiroseomonas oryziterrae | reverse complement strand
GCTCGGGCCGCTGCCCGAGCGCGTGAGCCGCGTCGCCGCCCGCCCCGGGCGCCTGTTCGTGGAGGCGCCGAGCTTCTCCCGCCGCGACCTGGCCGAGCAGATGGCGGCCCGCATCGGCGGGCGTGTGGAGGCCATCGGCCCGCGCGGGCGCGAGACCTTCCGCGTGCGTATCGGGCCGCTCGGAAGTGTAACGGAGGCCGATCGCGCGCTTGAGGCGACCCGGCGCGCCGGCGTATCCGAAGCCCGGATCCTCGTGGACTGATCGCGAGTCGCGGTCAGGGGCACGGGGCAGGGGGTTGCCCGGCGGGGGCGCGGTCATGCCGCGAGGGTGCCGGGCGATCCGGAGAGGTGGGGGCCGCAATGCGCCGTCGTGACATGATGCTGGCCGCCGCGGGCGTGACGCTCGCGAAGCCGGCTCTCGCCCAGCAGCGGCCCCAGCAGGGCCAGCAGCCGCGCCAGCCGCGCCAGCCGGCGCCGCCGCCCTCCACCCCGGCCTCCAGCCCGCTCGGCCCGGTGGACACGGCGGCGCGGCAGGCGATCCTGATCGACTTCGACACCGACGCGGTGCTGCTCCACAAGAACGCCGAGGAGCGCATGCCGCCCTCCTCCATGTCGAAGCTGATGACGATGTACGTCGTCTTCGACCTGCTGAAGGCGGGCCGCCTTCGCCTCGATCAGACGCTCCCGGTCAGCGAGCGCGCCTGGCGCATGGGCGGCTCCAAGATGTTCGTCCAGATCGGCAGCCAGGTGAGCATCGAGAACTTGGCGCGCGGCGTCATCGTGCAGTCGGGCAACGACGCCTGCATCGTGCTGGCGGAGGGCATCAGCGGCTCCGAGCAGCAATTCGCCGAACTGATGAACGAGACCGCGCGGCGCATCGGCCTGCGCAACTCCAACTTCCGCAACTCCACGGGCTGGCCCGATCCCGAGCACCGGATGACGGCACGCGACCTCGCGACGCTCGCCAAGCGCATCATCCTCGATCACCCGGAATACTACCGCTTCTACAACGAGCGCTCCTTCCGCTGGAACGACATCACCCAGGAGAACCGCAACCCGACGCTCGCGCGCGTGCCCGGGGCGGACGGCCTCAAGACCGGCCACACGGAGGAGGCGGGCTTCGGCCTGACGGCCAGCGCGATGCGCGGCGGGCGCCGCCTGATCCTGGTCGTCAACGGCCTGCCCTCGATGCGGTCGCGCGCCGAGGAGAGCGAGCGGCTGCTCGAATGGGGCTTCCGGGAATTCGACAACGTCACGCTGTTCCGCGCGGCCGAGACGGTGGAGGAGGTACCGGTCTATCTCGGCACGCGTCCGACCGTGCCGCTGGTCGCCGGCCGCGACCTGGTCGTCACGCTGCCGCGGCAATGGCGCCGCGGGCTGCAGGCGCGCGTGCGCTTCGACGCGCCGATCCCCGCCCCGGTCAGCAAGGGGCAGGAACTCGGGCGCCTGCTCGTCTCGGGCCAGGGCGTGCCGGAGATGGACGTGCCGCTCATCGCGGGCGCCGATGTGGACCGCCTCGGCCTCATCCCGCGCATCCCGGCGGTGATCGGGCGCTGGTTCGGCGCCTGATCGCATGACCGCGGCCCGCTTCATCACCCTCGAAGGCGGGGAAGGGGCCGGGAAGTCCACCCAGGCGAAGCGCCTTGCCGCGCATCTGGCGGACCAAGGGATCCCCGTGCTGCTGACCCGCGAGCCGGGCGGCTCCGCCGGCGCCGAGGCGATCCGCTCCGTGCTGCTCAACGGACAGGGCTTCGACCCGGTCGCCGAGGCGATGCTGCTCTTCGCCGCGCGGCGCGAGCATCTCGTCGCCACGATCCGGCCGGCGCTCGCGGCCGGGATGTGGGTGATCTCCGACCGCTTCGCCGACTCGACCCGTGCGTACCAGTGTCATGGCCAGGGCGTGCCGGGCGACGTCTATCGGCGGCTCGCCGACCTGGCGCTGGAGGGCTTCGCGCCGGACCTCACGCTGATCCTCGACATCCCGCCCGAGGCCGGGATGGCGCGCGCCGCCTCGCGCGGCGTCGCCGCCGACCGCTACGAGCGGCTCGATGCCGCCTTCCATGCGCGGGTGCGCGCCGGCTTCCTGGCGATCGCCGCCGCCGAACCCGCGCGCTGCGCGGTGCTGGATGCGTCGGGCGGGCCGGATGAGGTCTTCGCCGCGGTCACGCGCACACTCAGGGACCGGCTCGGCGTCGGCTGATGGCGCGCGCCCCCAAGCCGGTCGAGTTCGAGGAGGACGAGGACCTTCCGGTTCGCGCCAATCCGGATCTCCTCGGCCACCTCAACGCCGCCGCGGCGCTCGAAGCCGCGGCGCGGTCTGGCCGGCTCCCGCATGCCTGGCTGGTCTGCGGGCCGCCGGGGATCGGCAAGGCGACGCTCGCCTATCGTTTCGGCCGCTGGCTGCTCGCCGGCGGGCCGGACCAGCCCCCCGCGCCGGGTGCGGCGCCGCTCGCCCTCGATCCCGCGCACCCGGTCTTCCGGCGCATCGCCGCCGGCAGCCATGCCGACCTCCGCGCGCTGCGGCCGGAGGCGGCGACCGGCGTGACCAAGGCGATCCGCGTGGACGACGTGCGCGCCGCGATCCGCTTCCTCGCCATGACGCCGGCAGAAGGCGCCTGGCGCTTCGTGCTGGTGGACCGGGCCGAGACGATGCGGCCGGAGGCGGCGAATGCGCTGCTGAAGACGCTCGAGGAGCCGCCGCCGCGCGCGGTGCTGATGCTGACGACCGCGGCGCCCGACCGGCTGCTGCCGACGATCCGCAGCCGCTGCCGGCGCCTCGACCTCGGGCCGCTCACGCCGGCCGACACCGCGACGCTGCTGCAGCGCCTGCGGCCCGACCTGCCGAAGGCCGAGCGCGAACGGCTGGCGCAGGTCGCGGAAGGCTCGCCCGGCCGCGCGCTCGAACTGCTGGAGGGGGAGGGGCTCGCCATCCAGGCGCTGGTGGATCGCGTGCTGGCCGCGCTCCCGGAGGGCAACCGCCGCGACTGGCACGCCATCGCCGAGGCGGTGGCACAGAAGCGCGACGGCAGCGGCTTCACCACCTTCATGGCACTGCTGCGTCGGGAGATCTCGGCGGCGGTCCGCGGCGCGGCGCAGGCGCGCACGCCGCCGCCCTGGCTCGCTGGCCGTTCGCTTGCCGAGTGGTCCACCCTGTGGGATAGCCTCGGGCGCCTCGCCGCCGAGACGGATGGCCTGAGCCTCGACCGCAAGGGGGCCGTGCTGACCGCCCTCGGATGGCTCTCCCCGCCGCGGCGCTGACGCGGCGGCCAGACCGGAAGAACCCGAGACCGTGCCCGACCCGGCGTCCCCTTGGCGGCCCTGCTTCATCACCACGCCGATCTACTACGTGAACGACCGGCCCCATATCGGCCACGCCTACACCTCGCTCGCTGCCGACGTGCTGGCGCGCTGGCGGCGGCTGGAAGGGCGCGACGTGTTCTTCCTGACCGGCACGGACGAGCACGGGCAGAAGGTCGAGAAGGCGGCGAAGGATGCGGGGATGGACCCGCAGGACTTCACCGACCAGGTGAGCCAGCATTTCCGCGACCTCGCGGTGACGATGGGCTTCTCCAACGACGGCTTCATCCGCACCACCGAGGACCGCCACAAGCGCGCCTGCGCGGCGCTGTGGGAGAAGCTGGCCGCGAATGGCGAGATCTATCTCGGCCATTACGAGGGCTGGTACGCGGTGCGCGACGAGGCCTTCTACGGCCCCGACGAACTCACCGAGCGCGACGGGGTGAAGTACGCGCCCTCCGGCGCGCCGGTGGAGTGGGTGCGCGAGCCCTCCTACTTCTTCCGCCTCTCCGCCTGGGCCGACCGGCTGCTGAAGCTCTACGAGGACAACCCGGACTTCATCCTGCCGGCGAGCCGCCGCAACGAGGTGATCGCCTTCGTGAAGGCGGGGCTCGGCGACCTTTCGATCTCCCGCACCAGCTTCCGCTGGGGCGTGCCGGTGCCGGGCGACGACGCGCATGTGATGTATGTCTGGCTGGATGCGCTGACCAACTACATCACCGCTGCCGGCTATCCCGATGATCCTGCAGCTTTCGAGAAGTGGTGGCCGGCCGACATCCACTTCGTCGGCAAGGACATCCTGCGCTTCCACGCGATCTACTGGCCGGCCTTCCTGATGGCGGCCGGCCTCGCGCCGCCGAAGCGCGTCTTCGCGCATGGCTGGTGGACCAACGAGGGGCAGAAGATCTCGAAGTCGCTCGGCAACGTCATCGACCCGGTGGCGCTGGTGGACGAGTTCGGCCTGGACCCGATCCGCTACTTCCTGCTGCGCGAGGTCCCCTTCGGCCAGGACGGCGATTTCTCCCGCGCTGCGCTCATCGCGCGCAACAACGGGGAACTCGCGGATACGCTGGGAAATCTTGCAAACCGAACGCTCTCGCTGATCCAGCGGAACTGCGAAGGCCGGCTGCCGCCGCCTGCCACGGTGCGCGACACGGATCAGCTCTTTATCCAGGAACTGAAGGTTCTGCCGACGGAGGTCAGGGTTCGTCTCGACAGCCAGGAGTTCCACCTGGCGCTTGACGCGATCATGGCTGCCGCACGGTCGGCGAACGGCTACATCACCGTCCATGCGCCCTGGGCCCTGAAGAAGACCGATCCGGCCCGGATGTTGGAAGTGCTGCGCCACCTGCACGACGCGCTCCGCGTCTTCGCCACCGTGCTGCAGCCCTTCATGCCGACGACGATGGCGAAGCTGCTCGACCAGCTCGGCGTGCCGGAGGAGGCGAGGGGGCTCGGCGCGCTCTCGACGCCCTTGCCCGGCGGCCTGGTCCTCCCGCCGCCGGCGCCGCTCTTCGCGAAGATCGAGGCGGGCGCCTGATGCTCGTCGACTCCCACTGCCACCTCGACCATTTCCAGGGGCAGGAGCAGGACGAGGTGGTGGCGCGCGCCCGCGCCGTCGGCGTCGGCCAGATGGTCACCATCGGCACGCGGCTCGGCGCCCAGGCCGCGACGGTGCGCGACATCGCCGACCGCCATGGCGTCTTCGCCACCGTCGGCATCCATCCCCACAACGCCGGCGAACGTGAGCCGCCGGAGGTGGACGAGATCCTGCGCGAGGCCGACCACCCGCGCGTCATCGGCATCGGCGAGTCCGGGCTCGACTATTTCTACGACAAGGCCCCGCGGCCGATGCAGCAGGCGAGCTTTCGGGCGCACATCGCCGCCGCGCGCGCCTCGGGCCTGCCGCTGGTGATCCATGCGCGCGACGCCGATGCGGACGTCGCGGCGATCCTGGAAGACGAGACGGGGAAGGGGGCCTTCCCCTTCCTGCTCCACTGCTTCTCCTCCGGCGCCGAGCTCGCCCGCACCGCCATCCGCCTCGGCGGCTACGTGTCCTTCAGCGGGATCCTCACCTTCCCGAAGTCGGAGGAGAACCGGGCGATCGCGGCGGAACTGCCGGCCGAGCGGCTGCTGGTCGAGACCGACAGCCCCTACCTCGCGCCCGTGCCGCTGCGCGGCAAGCGCTGCGAGCCGGCCTATGTGGCGCATACCGCTGCGAAGCTCGCGCAGGTGCGGGGGATCGGGGTCGCGGCGCTGGCCGACCTGACGACGGCCAATTTTCACCGTCTGTTCCCGCGGTCCCGCGCGGCATGATGCGACGGTTTTCCCGTTCCGTTCTCTCCGGGCTCCGCGCCGGGTGATCCGCGTCACGCTCCTCGGCTGCGGCGGATCGGGCGGCGTGCCGCAGCTCGGCGGACCCGACGGACGCGGCAATTGGGGCGCCTGCGACCCGGCGGAGCCACGCAACCGTCGAACCCGGACCTCCGCACTGGTCGAGTGCAACGGACGCCGGCTGCTCATCGACGCCGGCCCCGACCTCCGCCAGCAACTGCTGACGGCCGGGGTGGGCTCCGTGGATGCCGTCGCCTTCACCCATGCCCATGCCGACCACGTCATGGGCCTCGACGAGCTGAGGATCGTGAACCGCAACCTCGGGGCGGCCCTCGACGCCTTCGGGACCTATGTGACGCTCTCGACCCTCAAGACGCGCTTCGACTACGCCTTCCACCCGCCGCCGGCCCAGGGCTTCTTCCGGCCCTCGCTGGCGCCCCGGCCGGTCGCGCCGGGGGAGGTGGTGGAGATGGGCGGGATCCGCGTGAAGGTGCTCCGCCAGGACCACAAGGTCATGGAGACCCTGGGCTTCCGGATCGGCCGCTTCGCCTACAGCACCGACCTGGTGGCCTTGCCCGAGGAGAGCTTCGCAGCGCTCGAGGGGCTCGACACCTGGGTGGTCGGCTGCTTCCAGCGGGCGCCGCATCCGGTCCATGCCGATGTGGCGTTGGTTGCTGCCTGGACCGAGCGGCTGCGGCCGCGCCGGACCGTGCTGACCCATATGGGCCTCGACATGGACTGGGCCTGGCTGCGCGCGAACCTGCCGCGCGGCATCGAGCCCGCGCATGACGGCATGGTGCTGGAGGTCCCGGCGGACTGAGACGGGCCGGCGCCGCGCCGGCCACGCCATCCACCGCCTTTCCCACAGCCTCCGTTCTTTCCATAATGTATCTTATGCGGCAAGCCGGCATGTGGATGAGGCGGGCGCGGAACGCCCGCCCCCCCCGGCCCTCATTGCCGCCCCTGCGCCGCCGGCGCCGGCGTGGGCGTGCCGGCCAGGCATTGCGCAAGCGACTCCCGGGCCAGGCGCTGGAGAATGCCGGGCGTCGTCTCCTCGGCGGCCAGCCAGGCGCGCGGACCGTCACAGGGCGACGGCGCGGCGGACTGAACGGTCGCCGCGGGCCGCGGCTCGGGCTGGGTCGCCATGGGCTGCTGCGCCTGCGCCGTACCGAGCGTCAGCGCGCCCAGGACGCCGAGCCGGATGCTGCGTCGGAACATGATCGCCTCCCGCGATGCGGCGGGCCTGCCGCGACATGATCTGACGCCCAGGCGGCGTCCGGCGTCCCGAAACAATGGCGAAACCTTCGCGAAGCGCCGGACCGCCCGGACCGCTTGCCCGCCGGCGCGCGCTGCGCGAGACGGGGCCGACCCTCCCGGAGCGCCCTGCCCCATGTCCGAATCCGCCGGCCCGGCCGCCGAACTCCTGCGCCTGCTCGACATCATGGCCAGGCTCCGGGCGCCGGATGGCTGTCCCTGGGATCGCGAGCAGGATTTCGCGACGATCGCGCCCTACACGATCGAGGAAGCCTATGAGGTGGCCGACGCGATCGGCCGCGGCCCGGATTTCCCGGCGCTGCTGGATGAACTCGGCGACCTGCTCTTCCAGGTCGTCTATCACGCCCAGATGGCCTCGGAACGCGGCGAATTCGGCTTCGCCGATGTCGCACAATCCATCAACAACAAGATGATAAGACGTCATCCTCATGTATTCGGTGAGGCCGAACAGCGCTCCGCGGCGGCCCAGACCGTCGCCTGGGAGGCGCAGAAGGCAGAGGAGCGCGCCCGCCGGGCGGAGACCGGGACGCTCGCCGGCCTGCCGCATGGCCTCCCTGCCCTCACCCGCGCGCTCAAGCTGACCCGGCGCGCCGCCCGCGTCGGCTTCGACTGGCCGGAGGCCGGGGCCGTGCTGGACAAGCTGGAGGAGGAGGCGGCGGAGCTGCGCGCCGAACTCCCCGCCGCCGACAGGGCGCGGCTGGCGGACGAGGTCGGCGACCTGCTGTTCGTGCTGGCGAACCTCGCCCGGAAGCTCGATCTGGACCCGGAGGCTTGCCTTGCCGCCGCGAATGCGAAGTTCGAGCGCCGCTTCTCCGCGGTCGAGCGTCGCCTCGCCGCCGAGGGCAAGGCACCCCAGGATGTCGGTCTCGAGGCGATGGAGGCCGCCTGGCAGGCCGTGAAGGCCGGGGAGCGCGACGGCGCCTGACCGCCTTGTAAAGCGGCTTTACAGTCGCGCCCCTCTCCAGCCGGCACTGTAGTAGCGCTACAATCAATGTCGTAGCGCTACGCTCCTCGCTGTGGATCGTATGCGGGAGCAGTGAAAGAAACGGGAACATCCGGTCTCGGGTGGGGGCCGCGCAGGCGAAAGCGCCCGGGCGGTCTCCCGCCCGGGCGCCATGCAGCATCGTCGGTCCGGCTGGCGCCGCTCCGTGCCGGCCGCTTCAGCGACCGGGCGGCACCCGCACCGTGTGGTCGAAGCGCGTCCAGCCGGGCAGCTGGGCCGCCAGGTTCACTTCCCGCCACTTCGGATGCCGCGGCGGCCGCAGGAACTCATCGAAGCGGGCGTGGAGCGCCTCCACGAAGCGGGCCACCTTCCGGTAGCGGTCGCTGCCGGGCGCATGCGCATAGACTGCCATCACCGCGCCGACCGCGATGGTCTCGACGGCCTCCTCCCCTGCAATCAGGGTCGGGTAGTCGGCCGCGGTGAGCGAGCCCGGCAGGTAGGTCTCCATCAGCGCCGCCGTCGGGCGGATCGGCACGAAGTGCAGCCCCGTCCCTGCCGGCAGGGTCGAGAACAGCCGCGCCGGCTTCCCGGCGATGAACATGAGGGCTGCGATCTCCCCGCGCTGGAGCCGGCCCATGGCCACCTCCTGCCGGTCATGCGCCAGCCGCACCCGCAGGCCAACCGCGTCGAAGACCAGGGCCGCGGTCATCGCGGTGCCGCTGCCCTCCACATCCACATTCACCACCTGCCCCGCCAGGTCCTCCAGCCGCTCGATCCCAGGGCGGGCGAGCAGGTGGATCTCCTCGTCGTAGAGCTTCGCGATGTAGCGGATCAGCCCCTCGGCCCCGCCGAGCAGCCGCTGGCGCCGGATCGAGGCCAGGGAATCGGACTGGACGATGCCGAGGTCCACGCCGCGGAGCAGGACGATGTCCTGCAGGTTCTGGAGCGAGCCCTTCCCCAGCATCGCCAGGACCCGAAGCTGGTTGCCGCTGTCGAGGACGGCGGAGAGGTCGGAGGCAATTCGGATGTAGGTGCCGTCGACCCCGCCGGCGATGATGCCGACGGTACCGGCATTCGCATCCGCGACGCGCTGCGGCAGGCTTTGCGCCTGGGCCGGTCCGACGGCGGCGGGGCCCACCGCCTGAGCCGTGGAGACGGCGGCACCCGCCAGCAGGATCCGACGTGACAGGACGGGCAGGTTCATGGCTCGGCCTCCAGGGTCGCGATTCGTGCGGCGGCATCTGCCGCGCCGAGCTGCGCCGCGCGGCGGTACCAGAGCAGCGCGGCCGCTCGGTCCGGCTGCGGCCCCATGACGCTGCCGCGCGTGAGCATGCGGGGATCGAAGGTCTCGGCCAGGGCGAAGGCGGCGGCCGCGCTCCCGCCCTCGGCAGCGCGCTCGAAGAACCGACGCGCCCCGGAAATGTCGCCGGCGCGCAACAGCGCGTCTCCGCGGCGCTGCATCGCCTCGAGCAGCGCGGGATCCGTGGCGGGGCGCGCCGGCGCCGGAACGGCAGGCGCAACGGGCGCGCGGAC
>NZ_JAKJIB010000141.1 GCF_021864505.1 Falsiroseomonas oryziterrae | reverse complement strand
CGCCGCCCGCGCCAGCAGTCGCCCGACCGCGCCCGCGGCCGCGACCGCGCGCGCCATGTCGGCCCCGTCGGCCAGCGCCACGGCGCGGTCCATCATCCATTCCGCCTCGCGCTCCAGCCGGCGCATGCCCAGCATCGACCACAGCCGCCACAGCGGCCCGGCGAAGCGCCGCGTCGGCGCCGGGTTCTTGCCGGCGAGCGTCGGCAGGATCTCCTCCGCCAGCGCCTTGCGCAGCAACTCCGCCCGCTGCGTGTCCTGCCCGTCCTGCGTCCCCAGGATGCGCGGCGCGAAGGGCTTCAGCCGCTGTCGCACCGCATGCGGCATGTTGTCGTTCAGCGGAATCGCGAAAGCGCGGATCAGCGGGGACGCGCAGCCCGGGCTGTCCGTGTGCTCCTCGCCCGCCAGGCAGGCGACGAGCGACATGACGCACATCCGTCCGGTGTCGCGCGTGCCGACGCCGGTCACCAGTTCGACTCGCTCGAGCGCCCGCTCGAGCCGGATATCGAGAGCCATGCGGACTTTCCTCCGTGCAGCCGCGGCGGGACGCGGCGCGCCGGGGGGCGACTGCCGCCTGCCCGAAGCGCCTGGCCTCCGCCGAGGGTGCCCAGGCCTTCAAAGCGCAAGCCGCGCCCGCGTTCCCGCACGGCCGAGGATGCGCCGCGCCCGGCGCCGGAGTCTGCACACGGATGTGCGAGACGCCCGCGCCGTGCTTCGATGCCGCCACAACGGACGACGCCGCATGGACCCGACCACCTGGCTTGCCTTCGTCGCCGCCGCGACGGTGATGCTGCTGATCCCCGGCCCGACGATCCTGCTGGTGATCGGCCAGTCGCTCGGCGGCGGCGCGCGCAACGCCGCGCCGCTCGTCGCCGGCGTGGCGCTCGGCGACCTCACCGCCATGACCCTCTCGCTCGTCGGCCTCGGCGCGATCCTCGCCGCCTCCGCCGCCGCCTTCACCGCGCTCAAATGGGCCGGCGCCGCCTATCTCGTCTATCTCGGCGTGCGGATGTGGCGCGCCCCCGTCTCCGCCGAGGCCGCGCCGCCGCTCTCCGCCCGCCGCGCCTTCCGCGAGGCCTATGTCGTCACCGCGCTGAACCCGAAGGGCATCGTCTTCTTCGTCGCCTTCGTGCCGCAGTTCCTCGACCCCGCGCGCCCCTTCGTCGTCCAGGCCGCGATCCTGGTCGCCACCTTCGTCACCCTCGCGGCCTGCAATGCCGGCGCCTATGCCCTGCTCGCCGGCCGCCTCTCCGGCGCCGTCCGCCGCCCCTCCCTGCGCCGCGCCCTCAACCGCGCCGGCGGCGCCGTGCTGGTCGCCGCCGGCCTGACCGTGGCGCTCCGCCGCGCTTGAGGCTATGGGGCGCAGCGACGACTTCGCGAGGCGTCCATGCGCGACGACTACACCGAGACCACGCGCGGCATCCGCGTCTCCGTCCGCGCCTTCTACCTGGCCGACCAGTCGGAGCCGGAGCGCGGCCACCATGTCTGGGCCTATCGCGTCACCATCGCCAACGAGGCGAAGGAGACGGTTCAGCTGCTCAAGCGCACCTGGCTGATCACCGACGGCCAGGGCCGCACCCAGCAGGTGCACGGCGAGGGCGTGATCGGCGAGCAGCCCGTGCTCGAGCCCGGCCAGAGCTTCGAATACACCTCCGGCACGCCGCTCTCGACGCCGTCCGGCTTCATGCGCGGCGCCTACCACATGGTGGTCACCGCGACCGGCGAGAGCTTCGACGTCGCGATCCCCGCCTTCAGCCTCGACAGCCCGCACTCGCCCAGCGGGCGAGTGCATTAGTTTGCCTCAAGCGCCGGCGCCCGCATCCGCGGGCTTGGCTGACGCGCCGCAGGCATGCCGCACCCGGCGGCACTGACGGTCTCGGCGCGGCGGCCGCCTTGCGGCCGCATCCTTGGATGGCGCTCTCGTCCTGCTCAGGCGCGGCTGCCGCCTACCCCTTCACTCCCGGATCGAAGAACTCCCTGAGCGCCGCATAGGTCTCCTCCGGGCATTCCTCCTGCAGGTAGTGCCCGGATGGCACCGTCTTCGCCGCCACGATGTTGGTCGCGTAGTCCTTCCACACCTTCGCCGCGTCGTGGTTCCGCCCGACGCCGCCCTTCGCCCCCCACAGGATAAGCGAGGGGCAGTCCACCCGCTTCCCCGCCTCGAAATCCGCCGTGTCCAGCGCCAGGTCCACGCCGAAGGTCGCGCGGTAATCCTCGCACATGGCGTGCACCGTCTCAGGGTTCCTGATGCAGCGGATGTATTCGGCCAGCGCCTCGGGGTGGAAGAAGCTCGTCCCCTGGTCGGTCTTGGACAGCTTGCGGCGGATGAAGAACTCCGGATCCGCGCTCATCATCCGCTCCGGCGTCGGGCTTGGCTGGATCATGAAGAACCAGTGCCAGGAGAACGTCGCCCACTGCCGTGTCACGTTGTTCAGCAGGTGGTGCTGCGGCAGGATGTCGAGGAACGCCGCGCGGTGCACCTTCTCCGGGTGATCCAGGCACATCCGGTGGAGCACCCGCGCCCCGCGGTCATGCCCGCCGGCCTGGAAGCGCGCGAAGCCGAGATGCGCCATCACCTCGACCGCATCCTGCGCCATGGCGCGGAAGGAATAGGCGGCGTGGTCCGCCCCGCCCGGCGGCTTCGAACTGTCGCCATAGCCGCGCAGGTCGATCAGCACGACGGTGAAGTCCTGCGCCAGCCTTGGCGCCACCGCATGCCAGGACAGGTGCGTGAAGGGATTGCCGTGCATCAGCAGCAGCGGCGGCCCGCTGCCCGCCCAGGCGGTGACGATCTCCGCCCCGCTCGTGCGGATCCGGTCCTTGCGGAACCCCTCCAGCAGCATGCGCGCCCCTCCCCCTTTGTCAGGGCAAAGCCTGGGACCCGCGCCGCGACCCCGTCAACGGAGCCAGGTGACGCGATCGTCACGCCGGCGTGGCCGCCCGGCCATGCGCCGGTGCCATAGGATGGTCACGGGCGGGACATGATCGGCACCGTTGCAGGATTTGCCCCCCGCCCCATCTCCCGCGCCGAGGAAGGCGCCGTGCCGCGGCGGCGCGGACACCCACCGCCGTGACGACCACCCGGGCCGCGCGCCCAAGGATCCATCGCCCGTGAACATCCAGACGCCCAAGAGCCGCCTCGCCAAGGCGAAGCCCGACGCCGAGCCCCGCCCGACCCGCGAGCAGGCCGAGGACGCCATCCGCACCCTGCTGCGCTGGGCCGGCGACGACCCCTCGCGCGAGGGGCTGCTCGACACGCCGAAGCGCGTCGCCAAGGCCTACCGCGAATGGTTCTGCGGCTACGAGGAGGACCCGGTGGAGCTCCTCGCCCGCTCCTTCGAGGAGACGGACGGCTACGACGAGATGGTGCTGCTGCGCGACATCCGCCTGGAATCCACCTGCGAGCACCACATGGCGCCGATCCTCGGCCGCGTGCATGTCGCCTACCTGCCGAACGGCCGCGTCGTCGGGATCTCCAAGCTCGCCCGCGTCGTGGACGCCTATGCCAAGCGCCTGCAGATCCAGGAGAAGCTGACGGCGCAGATCGCCAACACCCTGAACGACGTGCTGAAGCCCAAGGGCGTCGCGGTGGTGGTGGAGGCCGCGCACCAGTGCATGACGACGCGCGGCGTGCACAAGCCGGGCGTGACGATGGCGACCTCCCGCATGCTCGGCGCCTTCCGCGACGACCCGTCCACGCGGCGCGAGTTCCTCACCATGATCGCCGCCCCGCGCCCGGGCGCGGAGGGGTAAGACTTCGCCGCGACAACGCTTCGCGTTGCCGCGGGGGCCCCGGGTTGGCGCTTATCCTGTGCGTGAGGCACATCCTGCCGTGGCGTTACGCCGCAGGCGTGCCTCCGGCACGACGCCACGGCAGGGCGCCGGGGGCGGAAGAACCGGTGCGGGGCAGACGGCGGCCGGCGGCTGCTGTTCGGGCTCGCCTGGGATGGTGATACGCGTCAGCCCGTCGGCGGTGCAGATCTCGATGTGAAAGGTCGGCGGGACAAGCCGCAGGCACTGCCCGAGCGCCGTTCCCCACTGCAGCATCCGCAGGGCCGCGAGAAGGGCGGTGAAGCCCAGACGCCGCACCACCCTCCCGAGGCCGAAAGGTTTGGGGCGGCGCAACGAGGGGATCGCCGGACCAGGCCATTGGCACCTCCTCCTGGGCGGATAGGTGGCAGCCCAGCACTCGGCCAGCCGCGAAATCCTCGAAAATCTGTTTCGAGCCCGGGCTAGTTGTGATGACGTGTCGTTCCAGGCAACCCACAGGAACGGTCATGAGCATCCCTGAAGGCGCTATCGCCATCGGTAGCCACCTTTACCTGTTCAAGACGCAAGCGAGGCAGGACGCCTGCGTGATCACGGCTCATGGTGGATACAAGAAGAACGTCGCGCAATTCGAGGTGCCGAAATACACGATGGTCCATTTTTTCCAGCGACATGACTACACGCTGAGGGATCCCGGCACGCTGATCATGCGAGAGAGGCCGGATGAGAGAATCGCCGAAGTGGTCATGGGCGGCCAACTATGTATTGACTACGTACTGGCGAAGTACCAGGGCCGCCACAGCGAAAACTATGAAACCTACGCCAGCGTACGCGCGGCCATCAATGCGGCAGATAACCAATCCAGGGCGACCGACCGGACAATTGCTCTGCAAAGGAGATTTCTAGAGAACCTCCCGACGCTCGCGGATCCGGCAGCCATCCAACTGCAACAGCAAGACGTGCAACGGGTGCGAGCCCGACTGGCGGAGGCAGAGGCCGACAGGGCGCTGAACGCGATGGCGCATGTCGTCACGATCCGCAATCGCTTCCGGCACTCCGCCGTGAGCCTGAGCTACGTGATCAAGGAGGTACAGAAGGCCTTGCCGGACGTCCGGTTCTTCTACTGCTCCTTCTGCCGGAGCCTGATCGGACGGGAAGGCGGACCGTCCGCCGTGATCGGCGACCATGCGATGCCTGAACACGAGCGGTTTTTCTGACCGCCGATCGCGTCCGGCCCAGTGGGAAACGCCCTCCCCCGAACGGCCTCGGCGAGTTCCGGAGGATCACGGTGAAAACGGTGGACGAACCGCTCCGCAATCCTCATGATAAGAAAGAAGTCCTATCACCGCTCGGTCGGCAGGAGGACTTCCGGCGCGCCGCGCGGGAGAAGGCCGCGAAAGCCTCCCAGGCCGCCCTCGATCTTTGACAGCCTGAATCCGCCCCCCTCTCTCCCCTCGATCCAGCATCCCGACGGCTGACCGCGCGGTCCGTGAATTCCAGGACCGCGCCCGGCCTCCGCAAATTCGCTGACCGTGCGGTCAGCCAATGCCGATTTGTCCGAAACGCGCGCGCCGCCTGTCCCTCCCGGGCCAATTTGTCCGAAACCGATCCCGCGCTCGCGCTGCGCGCGAAACCCGGCGCCGACGCCGGGCCGAAGGCGCCCCACCCACCCCCGCCCAATTTGTCCGAAACGCGCGTCAGCTCGCCGGCGCCACGCCGTCGCGCTCCACCGTCACCCGCGTGGCCGTCACCACCCCGTCCGCGCCGCGCGTCGCGTTCACCAGCACCGCCGCACCCGGCCGCAGATCGGCCCGGCTCGCCTCCACCGGCTGCAGGATCGCCGTGCGCTCATCCA
Organism: Falsiroseomonas oryziterrae; assembly: GCF_021864505.1. GTDB lineage: Bacteria > Pseudomonadota > Alphaproteobacteria > Acetobacterales > Acetobacteraceae > Falsiroseomonas > Falsiroseomonas oryziterrae. The sequence goes on along the minus strand of NZ_JAKJIB010000141.1, from coordinate 3,778 downwards.
GCCGCATCGGCACCTCCCGCCCGTTGATGGACAGCACGATCCGCCCCGCGCCGCCGCCCACTACCGACGCCAGTGCGCCGTTGTTCATCGAACTCCCCTCGCTGAGGTCCCAGGCCGACTGGAACTGCCGCGTCGCGCTCGGCGGCAGCACCGTAACCGCCACCGCACGCAACCCGTCCTCGAAGGGCTCGGCCACCACGCCGAGATTGGTGCCCGGCACCAGCGCCTCCGGCGCAACCCGCCGCAGCGCCGCGATGCTCGCCGTGCCGAGCCGCACCGTAACCACTGTCCCCTCGCGCGTCGCGACGCGAAGCATGTCGCCCTCCGCCGCCGCGATGCGGCCGCGCAGCCGCACCACCTCCTGCGCGCCCGCGCCGCCCGCCGCCAGCACCAGGCCGCCCGCCAGGATCACCCGCCGCGTCACCATGCCCCGCCCTCCACCGATCGGGGCGAGCCTACGGAATTCGTCCGAAACCCACCCGCGCAAAGCGCCAAAGTGGCAAAGTCGTAAAGTGCCGCGCCGGGCGATCGCCCCGTCCACCGCTGCAACGGGAACGCGCCACCCCGATCGCCGCTCCCTGCCAACCCGCCGCCCCCCGGTGCCCTCCGGTGGCTTCGCCACCGGAGGCGGAGCCACCCCGGCCAGGATCAGGCGCCCATCCGGGGCCCCCGCGGCGACGCCGAAGGCGGCGTCGTGGGGATCAAGATATCGCCTCGGCTTCGATCTCGAAGACGAAGCGCGGATCGGCGAGGCCCGCCACGATCAGCAGCGTCGACGCCGGCGCGAGGCCGCCGAGCAGCTTCTCCCGCTCCGCCCGCCACACCGGGATCAGCCCGCGATCGGTCAGGAACACGCCGAGCTTCACGATGTTCGCCGGCCCCATGCCATGCGCCGCCAGGATCGCCCCGAGATTGGCCAGCGCCTGGCGGATCTGGTCCTCGCCGCCCGGCAGCACCGTCCCATCCGGCGCGACGCCGATCTGGCCGGAGATCACCAGCCGCCGCGACGCGCCCTCCACCAGCGCGGCGTGGCTGTAGCGGCCCGCCGGCGCATGCACGCCGGCCGGGTTCGAGAAGGTCACGGCCATGGCTCAGCTCCTCGGCAGATCCTCGCGTTCGACGGAGCCCGGCACCGGCGCCGCGGCCTGCAGCAGGAAGGCGCGCAGCTGCCGCCGGACCTGGAATTCCAGCTCGACGTTCAGGTTCTCCATCGCGCGCCGCACCGTCTCCTCCGCCGCGCGCGTGCGCTGCGCCGGCGTCGCGCCGTCCGGCACGGTGCGCTGCGCCCGCGCCTCAGCCTCCACGAAGCCGGTGCGCTCGTCGGCCGCCGCCACCTCGAGCCGGCAGGCAACCCGGCAGGTGAGCCGCTCCCCGGGCTGGCCGGCGAAGAAGCTGCCGACGCCGGAGGATGTCTGCAGGAACTCGCGGCGGAATTCCGCGAGCCGTGTCGTGAACCGCGCGCGGCCCGCCGTCCCGCCGGCAAGCAGGCGTTCCTCGGCCATGCGGGTCATCTCCGCGTCGGGCCGCACCGGCGCCGGGTTGTCCACCCGCACCACGCCGGGCGCCGGCGGCACCACCTGCACCTCGCCCACGTCGAGCCGGAGCGGCGTCAGGTGCCGGTAGCCGGTGACGAGCGGCGGCAGCACCTCCGGCTCGGACGAGGACGACGCGCAGGCCGCCAGCCCCAGCGGCAGCAGAAGCACCCCACGTCGCAGCATCCCGACCTCCCGGCGAATCCGCAGCGATCCTAGCTGGATCACCAGCGCAGCACGACGCCCCGGCCGCCAAGGGCGGCCCGCGCCGCGACCATCAGCCCCGCCGGGCGCGCCATGTCTGCGGCGCGAAAAGCCAAGCCGCCGAAGGCGGCGCCGGCGCCTGAGGCAAACAACCCCGGCGCTTGAGGCACAACTAACTCTTCTTCCCCTGCACCTCGGCGCGCTCGAAGCGGAAGTCGAGGTTGCAGAACTCGCAGGTCATGGTGATCGCCCCGCCCTCGGCCATGTGATCCAGGTCGTCGGGCGGGAAGCCCTCCAACACCTGCGCCAGCCGCGCACGCGAGCAGCGGCAGCCATAGGAGAGCGCCCGCGGCCGATCGAGCGCCAGGCCCTCGGCATGGAACAGCCGGTGCAGCAGCCGGTCGGAGCCGAGCCGGTCGTCCAGCATCTCCTCGGCCGTGATGGTGCCGGCCAGCGCCTGTGCGGTGCGCCAGGCCTCCTCCTGCGCCGCCGCATCCGAGGCCGGATCGACGCCGCCCTCGCCGGCGACCTTCTCGATCACGAGAGCCGCGGCCCGCCAGCCCGCCTCGGTCCGCGCGCAGGCGAGGTGCACCTGGCTCTGCAGCTGTTCCGAGCTGCGGAAGTAGTTGCCGGTCATCTCGGCGAGCGTCACGCCCTCCAGCGCCACGATGCCCTGGTAGCGGTCCATCTCCGGCCCCTGGTCGCAGGTGAAGGCCAGGTAGCCCTTGCCGAGCAGCGCGCCCGCCGGCGGCGCCGGGTCGGCGCGCAGCATCCGCGCCAGGTCCTCCGCCTCGGCCCGCGCATAGCCGCGCAGCGCGCCGCCATCGGTGCAGTCGGCCAGCAGCATCGGCACCGGCCCGTCGCCCTTGGCCTGCAGGCTGAAGGAGCCGCGGAACTTGAGCGCCGTCGCCAGCGCCGCCGTCAGCGCCATCGCCTCGCCCATCAGGGTCAGCACGGCGTCATGCTGGTTGGCGTGGCGGGACAGCAGCGCATCCGCCAGCGGGCCGAGCCGCACCAGCCGCCCGCGCACCGGCTTCAGGTGCAGGTGGAAGGGCTGCACGCCGCGCGGCACGACGAGGTCGGGCACCGGCGGACGGTCATGGTTCAGGAAGGCCGGGGTGGCCGAGGGGGAGGTCGGGTCGGTCAAGGGATCTCAGCCGGCGGACGGGTTGCCCGCTCAGATAGGGTCCATCGCCCATCACGGCCATGGGACCCCCTTGGAACCGGCACGCATGGATGCCATGTCACCGGCGGGCAAGGTGTTCCACAATCGAGCCGGTGACCGCCGGCCGCTTCGCGTCGCGAAGGAGCACGCCATGCTGAGCGCCTCCCTTCCCCTGCTGGGTCCTGCCGCTGCCGGCCTGGGCGGCCTGCCCTTCGGCACCCTCGCCTCCGCCGGGGCCGGGATGGCGGGCCTCGCCATGGCCGGCCTCTTCGTCGCGCTGCTCGGAGCTTTCTCGCCGGGCCACCAGGCCGAGAAGGAAGCCGACTGGACGCGCGGCTTCGGCCGGCGCAGCGCCGCCCTCTGCGCCACGGTCTTCGCGCTGGTGGGCCTGCTGGCGGCCGGCCTGGCCTGGCAGGTCTGGATGCTGGCCGGGCCCGGCATGGCCCTGGGCCTCGCGGCCTTGTCGCTGGCCTGCCTGGCCGCCGCGCTCGGCTTCGGACGGCGCGCGCTGCAGCGCCGCTGAGCCGGCGTCAGAGGCCGAACATGTCCCGGAACCAGCTGCGCGGGCGCGGCTGGACGATCGGGGTCTCGCCCTCGGTCGGGTCGCGGCCGAGCGCCGCGGCCTCCCGCAGCCGTTGCGACTCCCGCGTCGGGTCCACCGCGATGCCGGGCGGCGGGGGCTGCTGCCAGAACATCATGCGGTCCACCACGCCCTGGGACGGCCGGTCGAGCCGCAGGCTCTCCTGATCCACCTGGCGGCGGATGTCGGCCTCCACCGGGCCGCCCGCGCGGGCGACCAGGGCGCGCTCGGCCGGGCTGGCGGAGGCCGCCGTGGCGCCGGGGGCGAGGAGGCCGGCGGCCGTGCGCTGCTCCTGCG
>NZ_JAKJIB010000140.1 GCF_021864505.1 Falsiroseomonas oryziterrae | reverse complement strand
TGGCTGCGGCAGGAGCGCGAGACGGTGGCCTTGCGCACGCGCGACTGGCGCGAGGCGCTGGCGCTCGCGGCGCCCGGCAGCGCGCAGGCGCCGCTCGCGCTTGCCGCGGCGATGCAGGAGACCGACCCTGGCAAGGCCCAGGACCTGGAGCGGCAGGCCTTCCAGACCGATCGCGGCTTCGCGCCGGCGGCGCTGGCCTATGCGAACCGGCTGAAGCAGGTCGGCAGCCCGCGCCGGGCGCGCGAGGTGCTGGAGGATGCGTGGAAGGCGAAGCCGCATCCGGACCTCGCCGAGGCCTATCTCGGCACTGAGGGCGACAAGCTGGCGCGCGCGAAGGCGGCGGAGAAGCTGGCGCAGGGCAACCCGAAGCATGCCGAGAGCCATCTGCTGGTCGGGCGCCTCGCGGCCGAGGCCGGGCTGACCGGGAAGGCGCGGCAGGAACTCGATGCGCTCGTCGCCTCCGGCCAGGCCGACCGGCGCGCCTATCTGGCGCTGGCCGATCTCGAGGAGGCCGAGCACGGCGACAGTCCGGAGGGCCGCGCGGCACAGGCGAAATGGCTGCGGCTGGCCGCCACCGCCGCGCCGGAGCCGCGCTGGCGCTGCTCCTCCTGCGGCAACGACCAGACCGGCTGGCAGGCGGTCTGCCCGAGCTGCTCGTCCGTCGGCACCATCGCCTGGACCAGCCCGCAGACGCTGCCGGTGGCGGTGGGGTAGGGCGGCACCCCCTCCCCGCCTGCCGCCTACGCCAGCGCCGCCAGGCGCTTCGGCGCGACGAGGCGGAAGCTGCGGCGGATCAGCGCGTCGAGCTCCGCCCAGTCCACGCGGCCCGACAGCGTGACGCCGATCCAGCCGCGGCCGCCGACATAGGGCGGGCGGAAGAAGCGCTGCGCGTCCACCGCGAGCAGCAGCTCCTGCGCGCCGGGCGGCGCCTTCAGCCACACGGCGGGCGCGTCGCGATGCGTCGCGACAAGGGCGAAGATCTTGCCGCGCACACGGAAGGTCGGCGTCTCCCACGTCTCGATCTCCGCCGTCTCGGGCAGGGCGAGGCAAAGGCGGCGCAGGCGCGCGATGGGCGAGGCGGGCATGGCGCCATACGCCCATGCGCGCGCTTGACCCGCAAGCGTCTGCGGGGGAGCGTCGCGGGACGGATACGGAGGAATCCCGATGCGCCGCACCGCGCTTGCCACGCTGCTCGTCGTCGTCGCGCTGCCCGCCGCGGCGCAGGAGCGTCCGCCGCTCACGCCGACCCGCGACGTCGCGGTGACCTACCGGGTCATCGGGGCGGGCGCGCAGCAGATCCCGCCGGGCGCGCCGAACAGCATGACGATCTCCTGGCTCGCCGCGCAGGGGCTGATGCGCAGCGACATGCCGGGTGGCATGGGCTGGATGGTCGCCGACCCGCGCAACGGCCGCGCCTTCATGGTGATGGAGCCGATGCGCGCGATCATGGACATCCCGGCCGCGCAGGCCATGGCGCAGCAGATGAACTCGCCGACCGCCACCTTCCGCCGCGAAGGGACCGCGACCATCGCCGGGCAGCAATGCACGGTCTGGGTGGTGCAGGACGGAGGGAGCCAGGGCCGCTCCTGCGTGACCGCCGACGGCGTGGTGCTGAGGGCCGAAGGCACGCATCAGGGGCAGACCGGCGGTATGGAGGCCACGGCGGTGCAGTTCGGTCCGCAGGACCCCGCCCGCTTCCAGCGTCCTGCCGGCTACCAGACGATGCAGATGCCCCAGGGCATGCCGCCCGGCATGGGCGGGCCTGCGCCCGGCCGCCCGCCGGGCCAGGGGCCGCGCTGAGCCGCGTCACGGCGCGGTGAAGGGCCGACGGCGCCTTCCGCTTGCCGCCTTTCCGCGCCACATGACGCGCATGTTCCGTCGCGACCTCCTGGGCGCCGTGGCGCTCGCCTCCCTGTTTCCCGCCGCTGCGCGCGCGCAGACGCTGGACCGCGCGGCGCTGGCCCGCGTCGAGGCGTATCTCAACGGCATCCGCGTGCTGCGCGCGCGCTTCCTGCAGGTGGCGCAGAACGGCGCCTCGGCGCAGGGCACGGCCTGGATCTGGCGCCCGGGGCGGATGCGCTTCGACTACGACCCGCCCGAGCCGATCCTGCTGGTCGCCTCCGGCGGCCAGGTGATGATGTATGATCGCGAACTGCGCCAGCCGACGACGGTGCCGGCCTCCGCCACGCCGCTCGGCCTGCTGCTCCGGCCGGAGATCCGGCTGTCGGGCGACATCACCGTGACCGCCACGGAGCGCCGCGGCGGCTTCCTGCATGTGTCGCTCCACCGCACCAACGCCGCCGCGGAGGGCCGCCTCACGCTCACCTTCCAGGAGGAGCCGATGCAGCTTCGCCAATGGACGGTGCTCGACGCGCAGGGGCGCGAGACGCGGGTCACGCTTTACGAGATCGACACCACGGCGCAGCCGAATGCGCGCATGTTCGACTTCAACGATCCCCGCTTTTTCGACCAAGAGAGCCGCGGCAGGTAAGCGGCACCCTCTGCTGTCGCAGATCGATCCAGGGCCGCTCGATCCAGGGCCGCGAAGCGGCCCTGCGCGGCGCGCGACCTTGCCGCTAAGCGCGCCATGTCTGAGGCGCGCAGCCAAGCGCGCGGAGCGCGCGCCGGCGCCTGAGGTCAATCAGACCCCCGTGCTGCCGAAGCCGCCTTCGCCGCGCGCGGTGTCGGGCAGCGTCTCCACTTCGCGCCAGGCCGCGCGGGTGACGGGCGCGACCACGGCCTGGGCGATGCGCAGACCCCGCTCGACGGTGAAGGGCTCGGTGCCGGCGTTCATCACGATGACCTGCAGCTCGCCGCGGTAATCCTCGTCCACCGTGCCGGGCGTGTTCGGCATGGTGATGCCGTGCTTGAGCGCGAGGCCGGAACGCGGGCGCACCTGCAGCTCGTAGCCATGCGGCAGCGCGATGCGCAGCCCCGTCGGCACCAGCGTGCGGCCACCGGGCGGGATCACCAGCGGCTCCGTGACGGCGGCCAGCAGGTCCATCCCTGCCGCGCCGGCGGTGGCATAGGCGGGCAGGGGCAGCCCTTCGGCGTGCGGCAGGCGCACGACCTGGATCTCGACAGTCACGCGAAGCTCTCCGCAATGCGTTGGGCCAGCCGGCGCGCGACCTCGTCCTTCGGCAGGCGCGGCCAGTCCTCGACGCCGCCCGCGGTGACGAGGTGCACGGCGTTCTCCGCCCCGCCCATCACGTCGCCCGAGACATCGTTGGCGACGATCCAGTCGCAGCCCTTGCGCGTGCGCTTCTCGCGCGCGTGCTCCACCACCTTCTCGGTCTCGGCGGCGAAGCCGACGACGAGGCGCGGGCGGCCCTGCGTGCGGCCGGCGATGCTCGCCAGGATGTCCGGGTTGTGCGCCAGCCGGATCTCGGGCGGCGGGGCGCCCGGCGTCTTCTTGATCTTCTGCGCCGGCGCGGCGTCGGGACGGAAATCGGCGACCGCGGCGCAGAAGACGGCGGCGTCCGCGGGCAGCGCCGCCTCCACCGCCGCCAGCATGTCGCGCGCACTTTCGACGCGGGCGACGGCGACCCCGGGCGGGTCGGCGATCGCGACCGGGCCGCTGACCAGCGTCACGCGCGCGCCGAGCGCCGCGAGCGCGGCGGCGATCGCATGCCCCTGTCGGCCGCTGCTGCGGTTCGCGATGTAGCGCACCGGGTCGATCGGCTCATGCGTCGGCCCGCTGGTGACGATCACGTGCCGTCCGGCGAGCGGGCCGGTCGCCAGCATCCGCTCGATCGCGGCGAGGATGTGCGGCGGCTCCGCCAGCCGGCCGGTGCCGCTCTCGGGCTCCGCCATCGGGCCGTCCTCCGGCCCGACGAGGGAGACGCCGCGCGCCGTCAGCGCTTCGACATTCGCCTGCGTCGCCGGATGCGCCCACATGGCCGGGTTCATCGCGGGCGCGGCGAGCACCGGCGCGCGCGTGGCGAGCAGGATGGTGGAGGCGAGGTCGTCCGCCAGCCCGTTGGCGAGCTTCGCGAGCAGGTTCGCACTCGCCGGCGCGACGACCACGAGGTCGGGCCAGCGGGCGAGGCGGATATGGCCGATCTCGGCCTCGGCGGCCCAGAGATCGTCATGCACGCGGCTGCCCGAGATGCCGGCCAGCGCCTCCTTCGTCACGAAGCGCGCGCCGCCGGCCGTCAGCACGGGCGTGACCTCGGCGCCGGCCTTGCGCAGCAGGCGCGTCAGCTCGAGCGCCTTGTAGGCCGCGACGCTGCCCGAGACGACGAGGAGGATCTTCTTGCCCGCAAGGCTCATCGCGCCGGACCCTAGCGTGGGAGAACGGTGCCGGCGAGAGGCGGAACGAAGCTGACGCAGGTCAAGGCCCGGGCCTCCGTCGCGTGGGAGCATCCGGCTGCGCAACGGGAGGATCGCTGTGCGTCGCCTGCTCGCGCTGCTGCCGGCCGTGGCGCTGGCGGCCGGCTGCGTCATCCTCGACGACCCGGTGCGGCTTGCGATCGAGGGGCCGGCCGTGCGGGTCGAGGTGCTGCCGGCGGGTCGGGCCCTGGGTCCGACCGACAGGCTCGGCGTGATCATCGTGGACGCGCGCACCGACGCGGTTGCTCTGACCGCGTGCATCTCTGCGGGACTGCGGGCCCGCCTGCCGAGGTCCGGGCCCACGCCACAGATGCTGGCGGAGGATGCGGCGCGTGCCGTCGTGGCGGCGCTGGAGAACGCCGCGCCTGAGGGCGCACGCCTTCCGCCCGACCTCGCGGCCGGCTGGGACTGGCTCGTCCTTGTGCGCGATCGCAGTGAATCCGTGGCCCAGCCGCCGCACTGGGAGACGCTGCGCGGGCAGACCCATGTCACCGCCGCCCATGTCGAGGGGATGCGCCACGCGCTCGAACTCGAGGGGAGGGTGATCGCGTCGTCGTCGGGCAGGCAGGTCGCCGAGGTGACATCGCGCTTCGTGACGCATGCGCGCAGCGGCTTCGGCGTCGGGATCGTCGCCGGGACCGGTGCCGGGGCGCCCTTCGCGCTGCCGGTGGTCGAAGTACCGGCGGGCGCCGATGCCATGGCGATCTGCAACGCCTTCGGTTGGCGAGGCGCTGGTGCGCGCCGCGCCATGACGGCGGTGTGAATCCGGATGGTCGGCCCCGATGCGTCGCCCGTGACGCCGCGCCACGCGCCAGCCGCGCTCAGCGCGTCTCGGGCTGCGCCGCCATGAAGGTTGCGAGCATGGTCGCCGCGAGGATCTCGGAGCCATCCGCCTGGCGCATCAGCACGTCGGCGCGGCTGGCGGTGATCGTGCGGCCGGGGCGCAGCACCTCGCCGCGCGCCACGGCCGCGACGCCGGCGCCGGGGCGGAGGAAGGTGATCTTGAACTCGATGCTCAGCACCTCGCCGCCCGGCGGCAGCAGCGACATCGCGGCATAGCCGGCCGCGGTGTCGGCCAGCGTCGTCAGCAGCCCGCCATGGAAGACGCCGTGCTGTTGCGTGAGCTCCGCGCGGAACGGGCAGGCGATGACGCAGCGGCCCGGCGTGACCTCCGCCAGCTCCGCGCCGAGATGGGCGAGGAAGCCCTGCTGCGCGAAGGACGTCGCGATGCGTGCGGCGAAGTCCGGGTCGCGCGGCGTCAAAGCCGCCAGCCGGTGTGGATCGCGACGATGCCGCCCGAGAGGTTGCGGTACGCCACGCGCTCCATCCCGGCGCGCTCCATCATGCCGGCAAGCGTGCGCTGGTCGGGGAACTTCGCGATGCTCTCGGCCAGGTATTCGTAGCTGCCGCGGTCCTTCGCCACCCGCGCGCCGATCTCCGGCAGGACCTTGAAGTTCCAGGTCTCGTAGAGCTTCTCGAGCGCCGCGATCTCGAGCTTCGAGAATTCTAGGCAGTGGAAGCGCCCGCCCGGCCGCAGCACGCGCCGCGCCTCGCGCAGCACCGCGTCCTTGTCGGTGCAGTTGCGCAGGCCGAAGGCGATCGAGACCTTCTCGACGCTGCGGTCCGGCAGCGGGATGCGCTCGGCGTCCACCACGGCGAACTCGATGCCCTTGACGATGCCGCGGTCGAGCGCGCGCTTGCGGCCGACCTCCAGCATCTCGGCATTCACGTCGGTGAGGATGACGTGGCCGGCGCCCCCGGCCAGGGCGCCGAAGCTGATGTCGCCTGTGCCGCCCGCCAGGTCGAGCAGCGTCTCGCGCGGGGAGCAGGCGATGGCGTTGACGAAGATGCGCTTCCAGATCCGGTGGATGCCGAGCGACATCAGGTCGTTCATCAGGTCGTAGCGGGGCGCGACGCTGTCGAAGACCTCGCGCACCAGGCTGGCCTTCTGGGCGCGCGGCACCTCGCGGAAGCCGAAATCGATGGTCTCTGTCATGGCCCCAACTTGGCCTGGGGCGCGCGAGGCGGCAAGGAAGGGCCAGAGGGGGGCCAGAGGGGGCCAGAGGGGGAACGCATGCCCGAACTGCCCGAGGTGGAAACCGTGATGCGCGGCCTGGCCGCGGTGCTGGACGGCCGGCGGATCGTCCGGGCCGAGACGACGCGGCCCGACATGCGCTGGCCCTTCCCGGAGCGGCTCGCCGCACGGCTGACCGGCGCGCGCGTCATCGGCTTCCGGCGTCGCGGCAAGTACATCCTGGCGCGGCTCGACACCGGCGAGAGCCTGCTGATCCATCTCGGCATGTCCGGCCGCCTCGTCGCGCGGCCGATGCATGGTCCGCCGGTGCCCTGGATGGGGCCGACGGGCCGGTTCTCCGATGCGCGGGGGCACAACTACGACGCGATGCATCCGCATGACCCGCGCGACGCGCATGAGCACCTGGTGATGGAGACCGAGGACGGGACGCGGATCGGCTTCGTGGATCCGCGCCGCTTCGGCTGCGTGGACCTGATGCCGACCGCCGAGGAGGACGCGCACAAGCTGCTGCGTGAGCTCGGGCCCGAGCCGCTGGACGATGGTTTCACGCCAGAGGTCCTGTCGGCGGCGCTGGCGGGGAAGCGGACGCCGATGAAGGCGGCGCTGCTCGACCAGTCCGTCGTCGCGGGCCTCGGCAACATCTATGTCGCGGAGGCGCTGTTCCGCGCCGGCATCTCGCCGCGCCGCCTGGCGCGCAGCGTGCCGGGCGCGCGGGCGGCTCGCCTGGTGCCGGCAATCAAGGCGGTGCTGGAGGAGGCGATCGGGGCGGGCGGGTCCTCCTTGCGCGATTATGTCCGCGCAGATGGCGAGCTGGGACGCTTCCAGGACCGCTTCGCCGTCTATGACCGCGAGGGGCAGCCCTGCCCGCTCTGCCCGGGGCCGCAGAGCGGCTGCACGGGCGTGCAGCGGATCGTGCAGTCGGGCCGTTCCACCTTCTGGTGCCCCCGCACGCAGCGCTGACACGCCGCTCCACCGCATGGCGTTGACTCGACCGCCGAACCGCGCGACCGCTTGCCCACCGAGCCGGAGGAGGGCGCCATGGCCTACGAGATGATCCTGACCGAGACGCGGGGCCGCGTCGGGCTGATCACGCTCAACCGGCCCAAGGCGCTGAACGCGCTCTGCGACCAGTTGATGGAGGAGCTCGGCCAGGCGCTGCGCGCCTTCGACGCGGACGAGGGCATCGGAGCCATCGTGCTGACCGGCAGCGAAAAGGCCTTCGCCGCCGGCGCAGATATCAAGGAGATGAAGGGCCGGACCTACCCGGCGGTCTATTTCGACGACTTCATCGGCAAGCGCTGGGAAGCGGTGCTGACGATCCAGAAGCCGGTGATCGCGGCGGTGGCCGGCTTCGCGCTCGGCGGCGGCTGCGAGCTGGCCATGATGTGCGACCTGATCCTGGCCGCCGACACGGCGAAGTTCGGCCAGCCCGAGATCAACCTCGGCATCATCCCCGGCGCCGGTGGGACGCAGCGCCTGACGCGGGCGGTCGGCAAGTCCAAGGCGATGGAGATGGTGCTGACGGGCCGGATGATGGACGCGGCGGAGGCGGAGCGGTCGAACCTGGTCTGCCGCGTGGTCCCCGCGGCCGAGCTGATCGCCGAGGCGGTGAAGATGGGCGAGAAGATCGCGAGCCTGTCCGGACCGTCCGTCGCGATGGCCAAGGAAGCGGTGAATGCAGCCTACGAGCTGACGCTGCGGGAGGGCGTGCGCTTCGAGCGGCGGCTCTTCCTCAGCCTGTTCTCGACCGAGGACCAGAAGGAGGGGATGGCCGCCTTCGCGGAGAAGCGGGCGGCGCAGTTCCGCCATCGCTGAGCGCGGCCCCTGTCATGCTTCCATGGCATGCGCCGATGTCATGAGTGGGCTCGGTTGGGGCAGGCCGCAGCCGGGCTGTTCGCGCCTCGTCTCGCGGATTGACTCGCCTGCACCTGGAGGGATAGAACCCGCGCCTTCGTCGGCGGGCAAGCCTCGCCGGTTCCAGCTATCACTCCGGGTCAGACACGACACCCCATGGCGAACACGGACTCTGCGCGCAAGCGCATCCGCCAAACCGAGAAGCGCACGGCGCGTAACCGCGCCCGCAAGTCCCGCGTGCGCACCTTCCTGCGCAAGGTCGAGCTGGCCATCGCGGCCGGCGACAAGGGCGCTGCGCAGGACGCCTTCAAGGCGGCGCAGCCCGAGCTGCAGCGTGCCGCGGACAAGGGTGTCCTGCACGACAACACCGTGGCGCGGAAGCTGTCGCGGCTGTCGTCCCGGATCAAGGCGCTCGGCGCGAGCGCCTGACCGGCGGGGCGCGCGCCTCGCGCGCCCTGTCTCCCTCACAATCGAATACAAGTCCTCCGTGGCTGCATCGCAAGATGCGGCTAACGGCGCGTATAATATCGACAGCGGTTTCGTTTGTACGATCGTGACCAAACGTCCTCTGTTGCGTATGCTTTCCACAAGGGCTTTGCGTCTCTGCGGCAACACTGATTTGCATACGTAAAGTCAGCATTTGCGGTTCAGGGTGCGCTCGCGATAAATTCTCTCAGCTACAGCGCGCCTCCCCGTGTGCGCGCGCGTTACCGGGCCGCGGTCCGCCGCGCTCGGCAGTCCGAACGAGAAAAGGTCCAGCCGGGCCGGTGAGGGTGGCAGGTGCGTCCCATGGAGAAAGCGGTCGATCCGTCGCCTCCCGCCCTCCAAGGCCAGGTGGCCGAGGTATGGGCGCGGATCCGCGGCCGGCTGCGGGACGAGGTCGGCGAGGTCGAGTACAAATCCTGGCTGCGCCAGATGACCCTGGCCTCGCTCCAGGGCGAGGAAGTGGTGGTGCTGTTGCCGACCCGCTTCCTGCGCGACTGGGTGCGTGGCCACTACGGCGACCGCCTCCACGCACTCTGGCAGACCGAGATTCCCACCGTGCGGCGCGTCGAGTTCCGGGTGATGGCAGAACCGCGCGCCGGTGAGCCACGCGCTGTGGATGCGAAGGCCGAGCCTGCGGCCACGCCCGCGCGTGCTGCCGGGAACGGCCTTGCGGAGCCGCTCGGCCGGGGGAGCGAGCCGCGCGCGGAGCCGCGTGGCGACGCG
>NZ_JAKJIB010000014.1 GCF_021864505.1 Falsiroseomonas oryziterrae | reverse complement strand
CGGGCCTGTGCTCTTCCGATCAGCACCCGGCCGGCGCCTGGGCGGTGCGGGGCGCACCCTGCCGGCTGCACCTCCGCGGCGCGCAGGTCTTCGGGGCGAGCGGCGCGCAGGGCCGCGCGACGCCGCTGGTGGAGCGCGCGGCCGTCCTCGGCTGAGTTCGCGCCGAAATCTAGATGGCGAAGTCGAGCGGCTCCGTCCGCGGCCGGACGAGGCCCGCGGCCGCGGCGCGGCGCAGCAGGTCGCTGACCGTCAGGGCGGCCAGCCGCTCCTGGACCGAGGCGGCCAGTTCGCCCCAGAGCGGGGCGGTCACCGCAGCCGCCAGACGACCGGCCGGCAGCGGCGGATCCTCATCCTCGGCCGCCACCGCCGCGACCACCTCGGCGAGCGTGATGGCGCGCGGCGCGCGCGCCAGGCGATAGCCGCCCCTTGGCCCGCGGATGCTCTCCAGGATATCGGCCCGGCTGAGCGCCTGCAGCACCGGCTCGATCCCGCGCCGCTGCGCGCCGAGCCGCTCCGCGATCTCCGCGGCGCCGGTCAGATCCGCACCTCGGCCGGCGTGGAAGGCCACGTCCAGGGCGATGTCGATCGCGAGCATGGCGCGGTCGCGGCGCAGCAGCATGGGACGCATGACTCCGGGCGGGGCGACGCTGATCTACGCCGACCCTCCGTAGAAATCCAGGACCGCCCGCGTGCCGGGGACTCCAGGCTCGGCCGGCCTGGACACCCCGTTTCCACGACATCAGGTCGTGATAAGGGATCGGCATGGCACAGCAAGACGAGCGCCCAGGCTGCGCGCCGGCCGGCGGAACGCAGGCCGTTGCAGGAGCATCGCCGGCGAGGCTCGCTCCGGCGCGCGGGCGGCTGTTCGGCAGCATCGTGGAGACGGTGGGCGCCACGCCGCTCGTGCTGCTGCCCCGGCTCGGCGCCTCGGCCGGGCTCGCCGCGCGGCTGGCGCTGAAGCTCGAATTCTTCAACCCGCTCGGCTCGGTGAAGGACCGCATCGGCCTCGCCATGGTCGAGGCGGCGGAGGCGGAGGGGCTGATCGCCCCCGGACGCTCCGTCCTGGTCGAACCCACCTCGGGCAATACGGGGATCGCGCTCGCCTTCGTGGCGGCGGCGAAGGGCTACCGGCTCATCGTTGTGATGCCCGACGGGGCGAGCGTCGAGCGGCGCAAGATGATGCGCCTGTTGGGAGCGGAGCTCGAGCTGACGACGGCGCGGCACGGGATGACCGGCGCCATCGCGCGCGCGCAGGAGATCGTCGCGGCCACACCCGGCGCCTGGATGCCGCGGCAGTTCGACAATGCCGCGAACCCGGCCATCCATGCCGCGACGACCGCCGAGGAGATCTGGAGCGACACCGGGGGCCAGGTGGATGTCGTCGTCGGCGGCATCGGGACCGGCGGCACGGTGACCGGCATCGCCCGCGCGCTCAAGCCGCGGCGACCGGGCCTTCGCGTGATCGGCGTGGAGCCGGCGGAAAGCGCGGTCCTCAGCGGCGACGAGCCCGGGCCGCATCGGATCCAGGGGATTGGCGCAGGCTTCTGTCCCGCCGTGCTGGAGCTCGCGGCGCTGGATGGCGTGATGCGCGTGTCCGAGCGCGATGCGCTCGCGGCAGCACGCCGCTGCGCGAGGGAGGAAGGGCTGCCCATTGGCATCTCCTCCGGCGCCGCGCTCCATGCGGCGCTCGAGGTCGCGCGCGATCCTCGCCTGGAGGGAGGCCTCGTCGTCGGCATCGCGGCCTCCTTCGCGGAACGCTACCTCTCGACGGAGCTGTTCGACGAAGCCTGATCCGGCAGGCGGCGACAAAGAAGCGGCCGAGCCCCGAAGGGCCCGGCCGAGTTGAATGGGAGGAAACGCCAGTCATGTCGCCCTAGCCGGCCGGCATGCGCCGGCCCCTCCGCCGGCGACGGGCGGAGCTCGATAACGCTATCGGCGGCAGCAGGTCATGGCGCGAGCGCCAGGCACAAAGACAGGTCGTCGCCGGCACGCGGCGTCAGCGCCGCCTCGGCCGCCGCCATCGCGCCGAGCGCCAGCGCCAGCAGCGCCAGCCCTTCCGCGGGCACCCATGCGAGCATCGCGAGGCTCATCCGATCCGCCCGAGCCCGGACAGCGTAAGAATGAGCGCCGTGCCGGCCAGCAGCGCGCCGGCGCGCAGCAGCGCCATCGCCCCGGGCAGGTAGCGGCGCATCGCGTGCCCGGTCCGCGTCGCGCTCATGCCGCCTCCGGCCGTAGGCCGACAGCGCGGGCGACGGCCGTGAAGCGAGCGGCCGTCTCGTGCAGGACGGCGCCGAAGGCCTCCGGCCCCAGGCCGGGCGTGTCGAAGCCGAGCGCGGCCAGGCGGGACTGCACCGTCGCATCCCGCAGGGCCGTCGCGCTGGCCACGTGCAGCGCCGCGATCACCGGCGCGGGCGTGGCCGCGGGGGCGAGCACGCCGATCCAGGTTTCCGCGACGAAGCCCAGCGCCACCGTCTCGGCGAAGCTCGGCACCTCCGGCGCGGCGGCGTTGCGCGCGGGGCCCGTCACACCGAGGCCGACAAGGCGCCCGTCGCGGATCTGCTCGATCGCGGCACCCAGCGTGACGATGCCGGCATCCACCTGGCCGCCGAGCAGGTCGGCGATCAGCGGCCCGCCGCCGCGATAGGCGATATGCTCCGGCCGGCCGCCGAGCGCGACGCCGAGCAGTTCCGATGCGAAATGCTGCGATGAGTTGAGGCCTGGAACACCGACATTGACCGCGCGCCCGCCGCGCAACCGCGTGGCATAGGCCGCGGCATCGGTGATGCCCGAGCGCGGATGTGTCACCAGCACCTGTGGGGCGGCGGCGCCGAGCAGCACGGGCGCGAGGCCCGGCAGCAGGGGCGTGGCGCCCGGCGGCGGCACGGCCTCGATCGCCACGAGCGTGTCGTTGGTGATCAGCAGCGTCTGGCCGTCGGCCGCCGCGCGAATCGCGGCATTGGTGCCGAGGCGAGACGCGGCGCCGCCGATGTTCTCGATGACGATGGACTGGCCGAGCGTGGCCGCCAGCGCCGGGGTGAAGGCGCGCGCAAAGGCATCCACGCCGCCGCCGGGCGGGAAGGGAACGATGGCCCGCAGGGGCCGGCCCGCCTGCGCCAGGCACGGCGTCGCGGCAAGCGTGGTCGCGGCGGCGAGCAGGTGGCGTCGGCTGAGCATGGGCGCGGTCCTTTTCGAAAGCGCTGCGGTGACGTCTGTGGCTTATTTCACGGCCCGACGCGAGTTTTTTTATTTCCACGTCCTGAGTGCGCCCCGACGTGCGGGCCAGCAGCCCGTGCACTGCCGAACGGGCGGAATCGGGAGAGGCGCGATTCCTCTGAATGCCCCGGAGAGAGGGGCTTCTTGGCGACGGAGAGCGCGGCGGGAGAAGCGATTTATTTATGCGCTCTTCCATCGTGTTTTATATTGACGCCGACATTCCGGCCCGTAGGTAGAAGGCCGTGTTCACCCGATCGTCGCGCCTCCATCCCTCCGGGCAACGCGCCCAAGGCCGCATCCGGCAGCCCCGCAGCTGGCGAGCCGCGTGATCGCGATGGCGAAGCTGCTTGCCTTGCCGCGCGCGCCGACCGCGCTGCAGCCTGAGCGCCCGCGCCCCGACGCCATCGCCCTCGACGGCGTCTCACGACGCTTCCCCGGCGGCGCCGTTGCGCTGGATGAGGTCTCGCTGGCGGTCCGCGAAGGCGAGGTGTTCGGCATCGTCGGCCGTTCCGGCGCCGGCAAGTCCACCCTCATCCGCACAGTGAACCTGCTGGAACGGCCGGATGCGGGTGCGGTCCGCGTGCTCGGCCGGGACATGCTGGCGCTCGACGATGCCGGGCTCCGCGCGGCGCGGCGCAGCACCGGCATGGTCTTCCAGCACTTCAACCTGCACACGCGCCGCACCGTCGCCGAGAACGTCGCCTTCCCGCTCGAGATCGCGGGCGTTCCCGCCGCCGAGCGCCGCGCCCGCATCGCCGAGCTGCTGCCGCTGGTCGGGCTGGAGGCGAAGCACGACGCCTATCCCGCCCAGCTCTCGGGCGGCCAGAAGCAGCGCGTCGGTATCGCGCGCGCCCTCGCCTCCCGTCCGCGCATCCTCCTCTGCGACGAGGCGACCAGCGCGCTGGACCCGGAGACAACGCGCGACATCCTCGCGCTGATCCGAGACCTCCGCGACCGGCTGGACCTCACGGTGCTGCTGATCACGCATGAGATGTCTGTGGTGAAGGCGGTCTGCGACCGCGTCGCCGTCATGGAGGCGGGGCGCATCATCGAGGCAGGCCGCGTCTTCGACGTCTTCACGCGCCCCGCGCACCACACCACGCGCAGCTTCGTCGCGGAGGTGATCGGCTACGACGTGCCGGCGGCGACGCTGGCGCGGCTGCCGTTGCCCACGCAGGGGCAGGCGCGCCGGCTCGCGCAGGTGCTGTTCACCGGGCCGCACGCGACGCGCCCCGTGGTGAGCGAGGCCAGCCGGCGCTTCACCCTCGACATCAACATCGTCTCCGGCCGCGTGGACGAGATCGCGGGAGAGCCCTTCGGCGTGATGACGCTGGCCGCGAGCGGCGCCGCCGCGGATGTCGAGGCCGCCTTCGCCTGGATGCGCGGCCTCGGCCTTCAGGTGACGGAGATGGACGCATGACCTGGCTGTCGCCCGCCCTGCAGGACCTGCTGGTCGAGGCGCTGTGGGACACGGTGGTCATGGTCGGCGCCTCGGCTGCCATCGCCGTCGCCTTCGGCCTGCCCATCGCGCTGCTGCTGCACGTGACCGCGCCCGGGGGTCTCAGCCCGAACGCGCTGGTCAACCGCCCGCTCGGCCTGGTGGTGAACGCCACGCGCTCCACGCCCTTCATCATCCTGATGGTGGCGATCGTGCCCTTCACGCGGCTCGTCGCCGGCACCTCGATCGGCACCGGCGCGGCCATCGTGCCGCTGGCGCTGGCCGCCACCGCCTTCCTCGCGCGTCTGTTCGAGAACGCGCTGCGCGAGGTGGACCGAGGCGTGATCGAGGCCGCGCGTGCCATGGGTGCGACGCGCCTGCAAATCGTCGCCAAGGTCCTGGTGCCGGAAGCGCTGCCCGGCCTGGTCGCTGCGACCACCGTCGCGCTCGTCTCGCTGGTCGGCTTCTCGGCGATGGCGGGCGCGGTCGGTGGCGGCGGGCTCGGCGATCTCGGCATCCGCTTCGGCTACCAGCGCTTCATGCCGGAGGTGATGGCAACCGTCGTCGTCATCCTGATCCTGTTCGTCCAGGGCCTGCAGTCCTTCGGGGATTGGCTGGTCCGGCGCCTCTCCCACCGTTGATGGAGTGCCTGTCCCGATGATCCATCGTCGCATCCTCGTCGCCGCCGCGCTGGCGACACCCTTCGCAGCCCGCGCGCAAGAGATCGGCAGCGCGCAGCGCCCCTTGCGCATCGGCGTCACCGCCGGCCCCCACGCGCAGGTGATGGAGAAGGTGCGGGAGATCGCGGCGCGGGACGGCCTCGCGCTGCGCATCGTCGAGTTCTCCGACTTCATCCAGCCCAATGCGGCGCTGGCGGCGGGCGACCTCGACGCCAACAGCTACCAGCACCAGCCCTTCCTGGATCAGCAGGTGCGCGACCGGCGCCTGCCGCTGGTCAGCGTGGCGAAGACGCTGGTCTTCCCGATGGGCGTCTATTCGCGGCGCCACCGGAACCTGGCGGCGATCCCGGCCGGCGGGCGCATCGCCATCCCGAACGACCCGACCAATGGCGGCCGCGCGCTGGTGCTGCTGGCAGCGCACGGAGCCTTCCGCTTGCGCGACGGCGCCGATTTCCGCGCCACCATCGCCGACGTGACAGACAACCCGCGCCGGCTGCGCATCGTGGAGCTCGAGGCCGCGCAGTTGCCACGCGCGCTGGACGAGGTGGAGGCGGCAGCCATCAACTCGAATTTCGCACTGCAGGCCGGGCTCAACCCGGTCCGGGATTCCATCGCGATCGAGAGCGCGGAGAGCCCCTACGCCAACCTGATCGCCGTCCGCCAGCAGGACCGCGACGCGCCCTGGGTGCGCCGCCTGGTCGCCGCCTACCAGACGCAGGAGGTGAAGGAGTTCCTCCAGGCGACCTTCCAGGGCGCCGTGGTGCCCGCCTTCTGAGGAGAACGCACATGCTCCGCCGTTCCGTCCTGACCCTGCCCGCGCTGATCCTGCCCGTTGCCGCCCGCGCGCAGGATCTCGGCAGCGCCGCCCGCCCCGTCCGCGTCGGCGTCACCCAGGGCGTCCACGCCCAGACCTTCGAGAAGGTGCGCGAGGTGCTGGCACGCGAGGGCTTCGCCACGCGCGGCATCGAGTTCGGCGACTTCATCCAGCCGAACGCCGCGCTCGCGGCCGGCGACCTCGACGCCAACGCCTACCAGCACCTGCCCTTCCTGGAGGCGCAGCGCGCGAGCCGCGGCTACGACTTCGTCCCCATCGGCCGCACCGTGCTGACGCTGATGGGCGTCTTCTCGCGCCGTCATCGCAGCCTCGATGCGCTGCCCGCCGGCGCGCGCATCGCCATCCCGAACGACCCGACCAATGGCGGCCGCGCGCTGCTGCTGCTGGCCGAGGCCGGCGCCTTCCGCCTGCGCCCCGGCGTGGACCACCGCGCGACGGTCGCCGACATCGCGGAGAACCCGAAGCGCATCCGCATCGTGGAGCTCGAGGCCGCCTCCATCGTGCGCGCGCTCGACGACGTGGACGCCGCCGCGATCACCGGCAACTTCGCCGTCCCCGCCGGCCTGAACCCGCTGCGCGACGCGCTGGCGCGGGAGACGGAGCGGAGCGTCTACACCGTGCTCGTCGTCGTCCGCCGGCGCGACGCGCAGGCGCCCTGGGCGCGCCGCCTCGCGGAGGGCTACGCGCATCCCGAGGTGCGCGCCTTCGTGCAGGAGACCTTCGGCGGCGCGGTGATGCCGGGCGCCTGAGCGCCCGGGCCCGCCGCGCGCGGCCTACTCGCCGCGGATCCCGAAGCGGCGGACCACCTCGGCGAAGCGCGCGGCATCGGCGCGGATCGCCTCGCCCAGCACCTCAGGCGCCTCCTCCGTCGGCTCGACGCCGAGGCCGGCGAGGCGGTCGGCGATGTCCGGCCGGCGCAGCCCGGCGCGGTTCGCCGCGTTGATCCGCGCGGCGATGGCCGAGTCGGTGCCGGGCGGCGCGACCAGCCCGTGCCAGCCGACGACGCTGAACGCGCCGAGGCCGAGCTCGCGCAGGGTGGGCACCTCGGGCAGCGCGGTGGTGCGCGCCTCGGGGCTCACCCAGAACGCCTTCAGCCGCCCGCCGCGGACATGGTCGGTCACCGCGCCGATGTTGATCACCACGCCCTGCAGCTGGCCCGCCAGCAGGTCGTTCACCGCCAGCGCGCCGCCCCGATAGGGCACATGGGTCCAGTTCGTGTCGGTCGCGCGGTTCAGCTGCTCGACCAGCAGATGGGCGAGGCTCGCATTGCCCGGCGTGCCGACGGCAGGCGGCCGGCCGCGCGCCGCCTCGACCCAGGAGGCGAAGTCGGTCGCCGGGTGGTCGGCGCGCACGACGAAGATCTGCGGCACGCGCACGCTGCGGTGGATCGGCGCGAAGCCGAGCGGATCGAAGCCCAGCCGCGGCGTCACGGCGCCGGTGATGGACAGCGTGTCGGACCCGGCGAGGATCGTGTAGCCGTCCGGCGCTGGTGCTGTGCAACTTCGTCCGGTGCGCGGCGGGGAAGTGCATGTAGGCGAGGACGTCCTCCTCGGCGCTTTCCATCAGCGTGGCGAGCTTGGGCACCTTGGGGCGGAGCTGGTCGGCCACCGTGCGCCACTGGGCGTGGGCGGCGGCTGCGTCCTCCTGGGCGTAGGCGGTGCCGATCCAGGCCGAGACGATGCGGCGCTGCGCCTTGCCTGCGTGGGCCAGCGCATTGCGGGCGAAGTGGACGCGGCAGCGCTGCCAGGTGGCGCGCAGCACCTTCGTCACGGCGGCCTTCAGGCCCTCATGTGCGTCGGAGACGACGAGCTTCACGCCCGCCAGGCCGCGCCGCTTCAGGCCGCGGAGGAAATCCAGCCAGAAGGGCTCCGCCTCGGAGCTGCCGACGGCCATGCCGAGGACCTCGCGCCGCCCGTCGGCGTTGACACCGACCGCGATGGTCACGGCTACAGGGACGATGCGCCCGGCCTCACGGACCTTCACGTAGGTGGCGTCAAGCCAGAGATAGGGCCAGTCGCCCTCGATGGGCCGAGCGAGGAAATCGCGAACGCGGTCATCGATCTCGGCGCAGAGGCGGCTGACCTGGCTGCGACTGATCCCCTCCGGCCGCCTGGTGGTGGCTGAGAGCCACAGCGATGGCCATGGCGACGCTGACGGTGCCGGTGGCGGGCTTGGTGCTGGCGTGGCTGTAGGAGCTCGCCACTCCAAAGACCTCGGCTTGGAGCACGTCAGCGCATCGGCTTATGCCGAACAGTGCTGAGGGGCCGACGGGGGAGATAGTTGGGGGGCCGCATCCCGATTGGTGCACGAAGTGAACCAACTTACGGCCCCCAGCCGGCGTCGTTGGCGCCGTCCCGGGCATCGCCGCTGTCGTCGTGACCGAGTAAAGGGTCACGCCAGTGGCACGAAGCTGAATTGCTTGACCACAAAAAGCCCTCGCGCATACCGTTAACCGCAACGAAGCGCCGTGACTTCGAGTTTGGGAAGGTGCGCGCCCGCACGGCGGCCTCCCGTCCAACGAGTTTTCGGTTCAAGGCGTCAAGATCTCGGCCGGGGAGTTCGGGTCATGAGGGAGCGTGTGTACCTTTTCGACACAACGCTCCGGGACGGCGCCCAGACGGTCGGAGTCAATTTCTCACTGCGCGACAAGATGGATGTCGCCACCCTCCTGGACGATCTCGGCCTTAGGAGGCGCTCAAGGACGAGACGACGGCGCTGCTGGCGGCCGAGGCGCTGCGGCTGCTGATCAACGCGATCCTGGTGCACCCGGGCGAGCGGCGGGGCGAGGTGTCGCTGAGCCTGCGGGGCGACCTGGCGGCCTTCCTGGAGATGGCCGAGGGGGAGAAGGCCAGCGACCAGCAGGCGGCCCGGAACGGCAAAGCCCCTGTTATCGCGAGGGATAACAGGCGCCGGTCGAGGATTACCGGGATTCAGGGATGCGGGGACGCGCAAGCGTCTTGATTTGCTGCTTATCGGATGATGCCGGGACGCACATCGGCTTATGCGCCGCGTAGCCGGTGCGGTCGAGGAAGGCCGGGTTGGCGAAGACGACGGGCTGCCCAGGCAGCCGGGCGTCCGCCAGCACGATCGGCTCGGTCCGGCGATCGAGCTTGGCTACGAAGCCCGGACCGGGGCTCAGGCCTCGGGCTCGCCACGGTGCACGGCTTCGCCCGGAAGTCCGGCGGGCACATCGACATCGACAGGCCGACCGGCCAGGCCACGACGGTGCGGCTCTTCCTGCCGGCCGCGCGCGCGCCGGACGCAGCAGAGGAGGAAGGGAGCCGGGCGCGGACCGAGGCTGCCGCCGATGCGGTCACCAGCGAGGATCTCGCCCTCGGGCGGGGCGTGCCGGCTGGCGCGAAAGTGCTCTCGAAACCCCATGCGGAGGCCGAACTGGCGACAGCCGTCGGGGGGCCCTGGCGACCGAGATCCTCGCCCGCCCGCTGCTCCGGCAGGCCGCTGCCGGGGAGAGCTGAGCGCGACAGGGTCACCCGAGGTGCCGCATTCGTGCAACGAGGCCGAAGCCGCTCCATGGTAGGCCGCCTGACGAACCGAGCCCCGGAAAGACCCGCCGGACCGGATCCCCCGGCCTTCTTGCGCCAAAGCGTCGGCCCGGACGGCTGGTGCGGGGCTGTGCCAACCAGGGGTCAAGGGGTAGGCTCGCCACGGACGCCGGGGCGCGGTCCCAGCGCGGCCCCAGCCGCAGCCCTCCCTCCCTGCAGGAGCGCGCGTGCCGCACCGGAGAACACGATGACCGAAGCCGAACAGTTCCCCGTCGTCGGGATCGGCGCTTCGGCGGGAGGCGTCGAGGCACTCCAAGGCTTCTTCCGCGCCATGCCGGTTCCGCCGCCGGCCATGGCCTTCGTCGTGGTGACCCATCTCGGCGCGAACCAGGAAAGCGCGCTGCCTGCGATCGTGGAGAAATGCACCGCGATGCCGGTGGTTCCCATGCGCGACGGCGAGCTCCTGCAACCGGGCCGCGCCTATGTCGCGGCGCATGACGCGCTCATCACCGTGGCCGACCGCAGGCTGGTGGTCAGCGGCCCCGCGGCGCGCCAACCGCGGGAGCGCCAGCCGATCGATCTCCTCTTCGCCTCGCTGGCCACGGACCTGGGCGAGAGGGCGATCGGCATCGTGCTCTCGGGCAGCGGCAGCGACGGCACCCTCGGACTGAAAGCCATCAAGGAGGCCGGCGGCCTGACCCTGGCGCAAGGCTCCAACGGCTCGGCGCCGCGCTACACCAGCATGCCGAGCAGCGCGGTGGCCGCGGGAGCCGTGGACCTGGTCATCCCGGTGGAACAGATGCCGGGCCGCCTCGCGGATCTCCTCGCACGACGCACGCAACTGGAGACGCTTGCCGGTTCCGGGGAGGGCGCAGGCGACCTCGCCGCGGTGCAAGACGAGATCTGCAACCTCCTGCGCATCGCCACCGGGCACGACTTCTCCGGCTACAAGGACAAGACCTTCTTCCGCCGCGTGCACCGGCGCATGCAGGTGCTGCAGGTCGAGACGGTGCCGGCCTACATCGCCGTGCTGCGGACCGACACCCAGGAAGCGGGACGCCTGTTCCATGACCTGCTGATCAGCGTCACCGGCTTCTTCCGCGATGCCGACGCCTTCGCCGCCCTCGAGACGAAGGTGATGCCCTCCCTCTTCGAGGGCCGGGGCGCGGACGACACCGTCCGCATCTGGGTGCCGGGCTGCGCGACGGGGGAGGAAGCCTACTCCATTGCAATCCTCGCACAGGAGGAGATGGCGAAGCGGGCCGCGCCGCCACGCGTGCAGATCTTCGCCACCGACATCGACGACGCCGCGCTCGGCGTGGCGCGGCTGGGCCGCTACCCGAAATCCATGATGGCTGGCGTCTCGGCGGAACGGCTGGCACGCTTCTTCCTGTGGGACGGCGCGCTCTACACGGTCACGCCGCACACGCGCGAGCTCTGCGTGTTCTCGAGCCACAACGTCATCCGGGATGCGCCCTTCTCGCGGATCGATCTGGTGTCCTGCCGGAACATGCTGATCTACATGGGCGGCCGGCTCCAGGAGCAGGTGATCCCCCTGTTGCACTACGCGCTTCGTCCGTCCGGCTTCCTGTTCCTGGGCGTCGCGGAGACGGTCACGCGCCATTCCGAGCTGTTCGCCCCGGTGGACAAGGCCCACCGGATCTTCCGCCGGCGCGACATGGTGGGGGTGGGCGTGCTGCCACGGCTGCAACCCGCCTCCCTCACGGTCCGCCGGCATTGGCCGCCCCCGGCCGTGTCGCGGCAGCCGCGCGCCAGTACCGCCGCGGAGCTGCGCCAGCGCGCTGCCGCCTTCGCCGCCGAGCTGTTCGCGCCACCGCTCGTCCTGGTGAACGCGGACGGCACCATCCTCCACCAGTCCGCCAACCTCTCGCGCTATCTCGAGCTTCAGCCAGGGCCGCCGAGCCACCACCTCGTGTCCCTGGCGCGGCGCGGCCTCAGGCCGGAGCTTCGCTCGGCGCTGCGGGAGGCGGCCGAGCGCCGCCAGCGCGTGGTCCGCCCGCGCGTCGAGTTCGAAGCGGACGGCGCGGTGCTCTGCGTGACGCTCACCGTCGCCCCGCTGCCGCAGCCGGATGGAGAGGAAGCGCTTTATCTCGTGGCCTTCGACGCCCACGAGGGTGCCGCGAAGCCCGCGGCGGAGGCTGCGCCGGGCGCCGCGAGCCTGCCGCGCGAACATCTGGTCGAGCAGCTCGAAGCCGAACTCCGGGAGAACCGCGAGCGGCTGCAGTCCATGTCCGAGGAGTACGAGACGGCGACCGAGGAGCTGAAATCCGCGAACGAGGAGATGGTCTCGGTCAACGAGGAGCTGCAATCGATCAACGAGGAGCTCGAGACCTCGAAGGAGGAGCTGCAGTCGGTCAACGAGGAGCTGCGGGCCAGCAACCTCGAGCTGACGGGCAAGATCGAGGAACTGGACCGCGCCAATGCCGACCTGCGCAACCTGTTCGACAGCACGCAGGTGGCGACGGTCTTCCTGGACCGGAACCTGGTGATCCGCAGCTTCACGCCGGCGGTGACGGCGATCTTCGACCTGGTGCCGGGGGATCGCGGCCGCCCCCTCAGCAGCTTCGCCGGCCATCTCGATGCCGTGGATGTCGGGCGCGAAGCCAGGCGCGTCATGGACGAGCGGACGCCGACCGAGCGGCGCGTGACCGCCCGGAACGGCGTCGCCCACTACCTGATGCGGCTCCTGCCCTATACCACCGCCGCCAGCACGGTGGACGGCGTCGTCGTGACATTCTTCGACATCACCAAGGTGGTGGAGGGCGAGATCCTCGGCAGTCTTGTCGACGAGCTGAACCACCGCGTGCGCAACATGCTGCAGGTGGTCTCGGCCGTCGCAAGGCACACGCTGCGGAGCGCCTCGAGCCTCGAGGAGTTCGGCACGGTGTTCGCTGGGCGCATCCGCGCGCTGGCCCGGGCGCATGAACTGGTGTCGGTCGGCGGATGGGCCGAGGTTCCACTGGTCGACCTCATCGAGAGGGAACTCGAGCCCTACCTGACGGGCGCCGACCGGCTGACCACGGCCGGTCCCCCCGTCCAGCTGAGACCCAAGGTCGCACTCGCGCTCGGGATGGTGCTGCACGAACTGGCGACGAACGCCGCCAAGTATGGGGCCCTCTCCGTCGAGGGGGGGCGGGTCACGATCGCCTGGGCGGAGGAAGATCGCGCCGGTGCGCCGCGCTTCATCCTGCGCTGGACGGAAAGCGGCGGCCCGAAGCCCGACCCGGCACCGACGCGACAAGGCTTCGGCTCGGAACTGATCGAACGCCAGATCAGCCACGACCTCGGCGGCACGGCCGAGATTGCGTTCGGAGAGGGCGGGCTGTCGGCCGTGCTGACGCTGCCTGTCGGCGTCATCGCCGAGATCGGCAGGAAGCCGCTGGAACCCGGCCCGCGGCAGGACTGAGCCATGCGGGCGGCAGCCGGGATGCCTCTCGGAAGAGTACGGCGCCGTGCCGAATGAGCCCAACGGGCGGCGGTCAGTGGCGTTCATACGATTGATGTGCAGAACCACCACGACGTCTTCGACCTTCAGCTGATTTCCCTCCTTTCGCGCCTCCGTACCCAGGCTCTCGCCCTGACGCGCAACCCGAGCGCGGCGTCCGACCTCGTGCAGGACGCCGTGCCGAACGCGCTGGGTGCGCGCGACAGCTTCACGCCCGGCACCAGCTTCCCGGCATGGATGCACAGGATCCTGCGCAACCGCCTCATCAGCGCCACGCACAAGCGCCGGCTCGTTGCCGACCTGCGACTGCCGGTGAACGGCTGGCGGGCAGGCATGGACAGCGCCATTGCTCAATCGGGAAGGGCCAGGCTGCTGCATTGCACGCTCGAAGGTTACGTGCCCACCCTCGAAGCGGAGGCGATCATGGGCCAGGCCGAGCGCGGCGAGGCGGGGATGCGCGCGGTCACGGCTTTCTGCAAGCGCGCCGCGGATCTCGACTCGCCGAAGCGAAGCGGAGAACCCCTGCGCGTCCCGCTAGCCCTCCGTCAGGGATGACAAGGCCACGCTCAGCTGCGTGCCATCGTGCAGCGTGCTCGCCACCTGCGAACGCAGCGTCGCGCGCGCGACGAGAGCCGCCAGCGCATCCCGCGGTGCATCCGCGTTGATGTGGACGGCGACGCGCACCTCGTCGAAGCCGAGCGGTGGCGGATGCGCATCGTCCATACGGGCCGCCGCCAGCTCCGCTTCCACGTCCAGCGCGAGGCCGGACAGGGTGATGCCCTGCGCCACCGCGCCGGTCCGGATCGCAGCGGCAAGGCAGGAGCCGAGCGCGGCAAGCAGCAAGTCCAGCGGCTGGTGCGCCGGGTCCGGTCCCGGAAGCCCGCCAGGCTGGTCAATGATGATGGGCGGCAGGTCGCGGATATGGTTCGTCAGACGAGAGCATCCCCCGGCCACGGTGCGGCAACGGAGCGTGCGCGAAGGGCTCATCGCAGCGCGGCCAGCCACAGCATGCCGCGCGGATCGGCGCAAAGGGCTGGCCTGTCGGGCAGAACGTGCAGGTTGCGCAAGGCGGTTGTCCTTGGTTCGCCGAGCAAACTGGCTGGCGCTTGTGAGCACAAGGGCGACACATGGGGTTTCCGCGGGCAGATAGCGCGGCACAAAGTCGGCACGTCGCCGTGCGACGATGCACCGGCAACTCACAACCCGAATGCCTCTGCCTCCCATGGACCACGGACGAAATCGGCGACCTTGAAGGCGCCGCTATCGGCCCAGAGAAGGCGCATGACCCTGTGGCCCGCGTGCCGGACATCCAGGCCATAGGGCAGGTCCGGCACGCTGTGCTGCTGCGAGAGCGCGTGACGGTAGCCAGGCGAGGCAGGCTCGGCCGGCGATGGGTCATTGAAGGGCGTCCAATGCTCGATCGTCAGCTCTCCTGCCTGGAGGACGATGAGCCTCACCGCGTCGCGCTGCACCTGGAGCGTTCCGCGTTTACGGACCAACGGCACCAGATGGTCGCGGATGGCGAGCGCCGGACCATCACTCGAGGATGCCAGTCTGAGCGTCACCTCTGCCTCCGCCCCTGTCGCTGCCGCCGCCCGTTGCAGCCCCTGCCCTGCTCAACGCATCGGCCCGTGTCGAGTCGCTTTCACCGTCCGCCCTGAAGCCAAACGGCAAGCCAGCGTCGCACAACGCATCATGCCACGCGATACCAATCGACCATTCGATACGCCCGCTGAGCAATATTCTACACAATGAAGTGCTGCGAATTTTGTAGTGAATTTATTGATCCCAAATATTTTGCGTCAATATGACTCAGTCCTGCACTTCCCTAGCGAGCGCAGTATTTTGGAAAGGAGGCGGCATCATGCTTCGCCTCATCTTCACTCTCTTGGCAATCCCGCTCTTGGCTGCCACCGCCTGCGCCCCGATGGGAGACACGACGCCGAAGGTCGCTGCGCCCATGGAGACGAACTACAACAACGGTAACGGTGGGGCCTGACGCCCAGAGCCCACTGCTGTCCAGGCGCGACCGACGCCGGCAGCAGCCGGGGTGACGAAGAGGTTTCGTCACCCCTTCGTGCCTCATTACCCGGGTTGGCCCGGCCCGCCGGCGCTCGCGCTGCTCCTGCTGCTTGGCGGCTGCACCGCAGCAAGGGAAGACGAGGTCCACAGGCTCTCGCTGCTGGACACGGCCTGCTCGGCGGCGCAGCGCGCCATCATCGACGACGCAATGGCCACGGCTCGCGTCCATCTCGCCCGTGCAATCCGTCTGGTGCGCGGCGATCCGCCCCACCCGCATATCCAGCGATGGTTCGGCACTGCGCATCGCTCCCTCGTGCTTTCGACGCTCGCGGCGACTGCGGAGGCGATGGCGCCTCCGCTTGGCCTCGATCTGCGGTGCAACAATGCGCTGCGCTGCATGGCCGGCATCGTCGCCTATGCGAGTCCGGCCGGACGACTTGTTGCGGTCTGCCCGCCCTTCTTCAGTGCCCCGGACGAAGGTCAGGACTCACGCTACGGCGCCCTTATACACGAGATGACACACGTCGCGGCCAACACCGCCGACCACGCCTACCAGCCGGCAGCGGCGGAACGGCTGCCGAAAGTGGCGCCGCTTCGCGCTGCGGACAATGCGGACAACTACCAGTACTTCGTTGAAACGCTGCCGCGCTGAAGAGTTGGCCGCTGGAAGCGGATATCGCCCGGCGACACAAGCTCCCATCACGCCGGCCTTCTGGTTCCAGAGTCCATCGTGGTCTGTCGGTCGCGATCGGTGTTTCGTGGCCGTGCCGAAGGGCAGGTCTGCCCAGCCGAGCGCCGACGTCCAGACTCAAGCCGACATGCTCCCGGGCGGAAGTTCCCTCGCATTGTCCACGACGCGCCTGACGCCCGGGACGCTCGCGATCAGGGCGCAGAGGGCCCGGCGGACCGCATCCGACCGGTGGTAGCCCCCAAGCTCCACGATCCCGCCCCGCACGTCGACGGACAGCAGCGGGGCCTCCGCCCAGACCTGCTGGCGCATGCGCGCAGAGATCGCATCTCGGATCGCCTGGTCCGACGTGTCGGTCGGCTGCTCCGCAGGTCCGGCAGGCAGCAGCGCGCGCAACAGATCCGTACGTGAGATCATGCCCACAACCCGTCCATCCCGCAGCACGGGAAGGCGTTGGATGCCGTGCTCCTCGAGCAGGCGTGCGGCGTGCTCGGCGGTGCTGTCCTCCGCAACGGCCCAGACCGGGCGTGTCATCACGTCGCGCGCCGTTGCACCGTGGGCGCGCGCGTAGCGCTCGGCGGCACGGTCGTAGTCCTCGAACCAGCTCCGCAGCCAGCCAGTCGGCACCTCGTCGGCGAGTACCAGCCGCCGCAGCAGATCCGCCTCGGTCACGATACCCAACAGGGCGCCGGAAGCCTCGAGCACCGGCACTGCGCCGATACCGCGGTCCGACAGGAGATCGACGATGGCCCCGACCGGAACATCGGGCGACACCGAGCATACGCCGGCCTTCATCAGATCACGGACGAGCATGCTCGCCTCCCATGCCGAAAGGCCACGCCCGCACATGGCGACCAGCGAGGAGCACCGCACCGGCGCGCCGCCATCAAGAAGGGGCGAGAGGCGCGATGAGCTGCACGGGGGACGACCGGCTGCGAAATCGCCCTGTTCACGCGGTGCAGAGCCGTGCGGCATCGAGGCTGGCCACATAGCTCGCCCCCGCAACCACGTCTGGCGCCGTGGGGAAGATGTCCGCCATCTGCTGCAATATGACGTCCCGCACCAGCTCGTGCGCCGCCATGGCCGCCCTCCGGCTGTCCCAGAGACTGACGGCAGCGACATGGTCGGGATGCCGCTCGTCCCGGAGCGCGAAGCAGCCGCGGAAGCCGGGCTGTCTTTGCATGAGCGGGACGGTCAGGCCGCGGAGGCGCGGGATCACCTCCTCGCCCGGTGCCGCGCCGGCGTAGAAACGAATCGTGACGTAGAGCGGCGTGTCGGCCGTCGCCATGCCGCCGTGGTCGTGGCCGGACTGCGCGAGTTCTATCACGCCTGCGGTGACATCGACGCCGCTCTCGGCGACGGCCAGACCGCCTTCCAGAGCGACGCTTGCGGTCTGCCGATCCGAGAACAGGCCGACCGATACGGGCAGCCCGGCCTCGTCCAGGAACGCCAGGTATCCCGCGAACCCCGGCTGTCGCTGCAACCGCGGGAGAATCAGCCGGCGCGCCTCCTCGGTCAGGGCCATGACGCTGCGCCCTTCGCCGGGATGCCGTCGGATGATCGCGTACATGGTTGTCCCTCCTGCCCAGGCTGATTCAGCGGGCGGCGAGCCATCAAGTTCACAGGATGTAACGCTGCGCGCAGGCCGCAATTCCCATGTGCGTTTGCAACGCAGTGGGAGCCTGCGCGCGCGATCCTGACCGGATGCCGGACACTGGGCGGGGGGGGCTCCGCATGAGGTCAAGCTGGACGCGGACGGCTACGTGCAGGTGAACGGCGAGAGCACCTGCATCCTGCGCAACCTTGGGAGCCCCGGACGAGGAACAGCACCGCGTCTGAGCCTGCAGGTGACCGGACTGCCAGCGCCTTCCCTCCTGCTTCGCCGCTTCGGCTCGGCTCGAAGCCGCGGGGAGGTCTCCCGGTATCCGTCCTAGTGTCCGGCTGATCCGGCGCACCCCGAACGAGGACGCTACAGCCCATGGAACCCTACGCACTGCTCATGATCGGCGCCGGCGTGCTGATCGTCATGATCGCCTGGCTCCCTATGGCGCTTACGGCGCTGCCGCTGTCGCTCCCGATGGTCTGCGTGGCACTCGGCTTCGGGCTGTTCCAACTGCTTCCCGGCGCGCAGCCGCTGCCGCTGCACTTCCCGATCGCGACCGAGCGTTTGTCAGAGGTCATCGTCATCGTCGCGCTGATGGGATCCGGGCTGAAGCTGGACCGGCGGCTGGGGTGGCGGTCCTGGATGCTCACCTGGCGGCTGCTGGCGATCGCCATGCCACTCTCGATTCTCGGCATCGCGCTGATCGGCCATGGCTGGCTCGGGCTCGGTCTGGCAGCCGCGCTGCTGCTCGGCGCCGTGTTGGCGCCCACCGACCCAGTGCTCGCCGGCAGCGTGCAGGTCGGCCCGCCGGATACGGGGGCGGAGGATGAAGTGCGCTTCGCCCTGACATCCGAGGCCGGGCTCAACGACGGTCTGGCCTTCCCCTTCGTGAACCTCGCCCTGGCGCTCGCTCTCGGTGCGGCGCTCGAGCCAGGCGTGCCGGGCTGGGTCATGCAGTGGCTGGTGGTGGATGTGGGTTGGAAGATCGGTGCGGGCGTGCTTCTCGGCTGGGCGACGGGGCGCGGCTTCGGATGGGCGATGTTCCACCTGCCCAGGAGCGCGCAGCTCTCGCGGACCGGCGACGGGTTCGTGGCACTGGGCGCGACATTCCTGGCCTATGGCGCGACCGAGGCGGCGCATGGCTACGGTTTCGTCGCCGTATTCGTCGCCGCATTGGCGCTGCGCGACGCCGAACGCCGGCACGCCTTCCACGAACGCATGCACGACTTCACCGAGCAGACCGAGCGGCTCTTGATGATGGTGCTGCTGGTGCTGTTCGGCGGAGCGCTCGCGGGCGGCCTGCTCGATGCGCTCACCATCGAAGGGGCCATGGCGGGGCTCGCCGTGCTGCTCCTCGTCCGGCCAGCGGCCGGGCTGATCGGAATGGCCGGCGCCGCGCACCCGTTCCGAGAACGCGCGGCTATCGCCTTCTTCGGTATCCGCGGCCTGGGCTCCTTCTACTATCTCGCCTATGCGCTCAACAGGGTGGAGATCCCCGAGGCGGAGGCCCTCTGGGCCGTGGTGGGATTCATCGTGCTTGCATCCATCGCCATGCACGGCGTCACCGCGGCCGGAGTCATGCGCTGGCTCGACCGCCGGCGCGCTGCTGCGGACCAGACATGATCCGCAGCGCGGCCGGGAAGTCCGCCACCCGCTGGCCGGCGCGTTATGCGCGCTGGTGCTCCAGGAAGAACCGCAACATCGCGCGGGAGGCGTCCGGCCCGCGAGGATCTGTGTAGGACCCGCTCGCGCTGCCGCCCGACCAGGCGTGGCCTCCGCCATGAACCAGCCATTGCTCAAGCAGCACGCGTCCCTCGCCATCCGTGTGCAGCGTGCGGCTCCAGGCGTGGCCGCCCGGCTGCTGGCCTCGCTGCACCTCGGTCTTCAGGCTGCGGGCGCCCGACTGGGCGATGACGTGGTCGCCGTTGACAGGGTGAACGGTGGTGTCGTGGTCGGCATGGAAGACGATCGTCGGCACGACCCGCCCGCCGCGCGAGCCAGGGAACGGACCGCCCTGGCGCATCGCGGCGAAGGCCGAGGGCATGTCGCGCGCTGCACCGCAGGCCAGGCCCGAATGGACGCCGACCGCGGCGTAGATCTCCGGGTAGGCCATCCCCATGATCGCCGCCTTCGCCCCGCCCGCCGAGAGCCCGGCGACATAGACACGGCGCGGATCCGCTCGATGCGCTCGGATGACCTGCTGGGTGATGCCCGCGATCAACGAAGGCTCGCCCGCGTCGCGCTGCTGGTCGGCCGGGTTGAACCAGTTCCAGCACCGCTGCGCATTCGCCGATTGCGACTGGGCAGGATAGGCGACCAGCAGCCCGTGCTCCTCGGCCAGCGCGTTCATTCGCGTACCGGCTGCGAAGTCGTCCGGTGACTGCGTGCAGCCATGCAGCATGACGACCAGCGGCGGCGTCGCGCCGGCGGTGAGGCTTGCCGGGATGTAGAGCTTGTAGCTGCGGCTGCCCGCTTCGTTCGCGTAGGCCTCGGGCTCGAAGCGGGCGCCTTCCGGCAGCGGTTCCGGTGCGCGCCTCGGCGCGCGGCGCGACCTGCCGCCCGGCGCGGGGCGTACGATCTTCTCGCCCAGGCGGCCGAGCAGGCCGCGCAGCCGCTCCTTCACACTGTCCTCCGCCCTGGCGGTACCGCCCGCCTCCTCCGGCACGGCGCGGGGCGCCACCGGCGCGCCTGTCACGGGATCGATGTCGACGACGCGCCGGGCAGGCCCCGCTGCCGGCATTGCCTCGGGCGGCGGCGGCGCAGGCGTGACCTGGAGCGCACGCTGGATCAGGGCCGTCGCCTCCGCCAGCCGGCCTTCGCGGGTGAGGCGCGTGGCCTCCGTCATGGCAGCGGTCGAAAGCGGCTTCGTCGAAAGCGGATTCATGGAGTGTCCTTCCAATGCAGGCGCAGGTCGCAAGGCACCCTGGGACCGGGCTGCCACGGGACCGGTGAGGAAATCGATCGGCTGGAAATTCGCCGTCGCCCGGGACGCATGGGCGACGGCGATGTCTGCAGTCGCTCAGCCCGTACGGTCGGCGAGGGCGGCCTTCACCGCAGCACTGGCCTGGAGAGCACCGAGCACCGTGACTGAGGCGATCGTCGCCAGGGCGAGTTCGGCCGTGACGTCCGGCGCGATGCTCGCTAGGCCGAGCACCCGGATGTCGAGCATCCGTCCGCTTGCACGCACGGCCTCAAGATCTCCGCGGCTGTAGTGTCGCAGGCCGACGTCGAGGCTCCTGCGCGTCATGGATTGCCGCGCCGCCTCCGAGTGGCGCTCGACTTGGTTGCGGATGGCCGTCCGGATGAAGTCCGTCCGGTTCGCGTAGAAGCCGTCCTGGACCAGCAGGTCGATATGGCCGAGGTCCACATAGCCGAGGTTGATGGTGATCTTCTCGCTGTCCCCGCCCTTCGGCCGGAGCACGTGCACATTACCGGCCATTCCGCGCCTCACCATCCAGGTGGATGGCATATGGATGGCCGAACCGCCGCGGTAAGGACGACGACAGCTTCGTGATCGTCCCGTGGCCGGCGGCTCTGCTCGCCTACACACCGCGTGGAGCGGCGAGCCTAACAGCGCCCTCCGGCGCACCAAGCAACGTCCTGGCGCCTATCCGCGTCGGGCGTCGCGGATGCCGGCCCACCTCGGGTAGACGGGCCGAGCAGACGGATCACGTCGGCAGCCAGGATGCTGGACGGGATCGGCTCCGCCTCCCGGTCCTGCTGATGCCTGATGACGACGTGAGCCTTTGCCACCAGGCCCTGAACGGTCGCCGGCGCCGTGACCAGGATTGCATCAAGCATCGCCTGGTAGTCGTGCGCCCCGCGGCTGAGCTCCAGGTAGCCAGCGTCCACGTCATTGGACCATTCCAGCCGGTCGAGGCGTTCACCCTCTCTCGTGCGTGCGTCGGCCTGTCCGAGGAACTCGGCGCACAACCTGATCAGGTGCCCATCCACACCATCCCGGGACGACTCCCGCAGGCGCTCCGCCCCGGCGATCCCCTCCTTCTCCGCGACCATCGCGCGATCTTCCCCAAAATCGCAGGGTCGACCGTGCGGCAGCGTTGAAGCGGCGGTCAAGTCCGCTCGGTCAGCACGGCTGCCGATCGGCCGAGGGCGGAGCGCAGCCTGGTTGCAACGGGCTGTCGCCGTAGGCAGGCCGCCAGAACTCGCATGTCCTTGCGATGCGGCGGCAACTCGCCCTCGGCACCGAGATGGCGCCCTTGCCCTCAGCCGCTGGCCCGCACCGCGCGTTATCAGGCGTCGGGTGAGCCGCGTCGTGGGCACGCACCCGCATTGGCCGGCGCAGCTTGGACGCGCAGGCAGGGATGCGACAGCCTGGTCCCGTCGCTGCCCAACATCGGCGCCGCATCACGAAAAGGCCGCGTCGCGACAAGGAGGAAGGAGGCGACAGCATGACCGACATGGACCTGGGCAACAGCCGGCGCGCCCTCGCCGTGGCAAGCCGCCTGCTGAGGGAAGCCGGGATCCGGCGTGTCTGGATCGAACAGGGAGGACCCCGTGGCGCCGCGTTCCTGGTCGAGACGGAGACACCCGGCCCGACCCCCTCGGATCCGCCGCCCGAGGCCGTCGCCGCGCTGCGCCGGGCTCTCATCGGTCTTCACGCGCCGCGCTGGCAGGCACGGGACGGATCCGACATTCCGGATGCATTGGTCGTCTGCCGCGTCAGCGAACCAGACACAGCCTGGTCGCACGGTGTTGATTCGATCGCTTGGCCGCCTGCCGAGATCGCCCTGGCGCTCGAGCGCGACGTCCAGCGCGGCGGTGAACATGGCAGGCGCCTGTCTGACGTCGTCGCGGAGCTGGTCCGACTGGAGCAAAGAAGTGGCGCGAGCACAGCCGGAACGCCGCCTGAGAGCGACAGCTGATCGCAGACCCCCGGGCATAGACCGGAGCTTCGGACCGACGCGCCATCGAGGTCGACTCGATGCACGCGATGGTGTTCCGGCGCACGCTGTTAATGCCCTGCGTGCATCACGATCTCCTGTGGACAGGCGCACGCGGTGCACCTCGCTCCACAAGCGCCGCGATGATGCGCTGAGCCGCGATCCTCGCGGCCGAATGATCCTGGATTAGCCGCGTCATGAAGCCCAACAATGCTGACGAGATTGCCGATCGCGCCGCCGAGGAACGGAGCGAAAACGAGGGCATGCCGGAGCATGTGGCCAAGGCACGTGACCCGGTCCGATGGGCCGCGGGTCGCCGCGCGCGAGTGAGCCCGCGCCGGCCCGATCGCGCCGGCATCCTCGGCTTCGCCTTCATCGCCTGTGCGGCAGCAGCCGCGTTGACTGTCGCTCGCGACGCTTACCGCTGGGTGCGGCCGGGACGATCAGGCGCGGCCGCGCCGTCGAACGCTCCCGCTCCTCCACGCCCGCCCGGTACGCGTGCGGCTGGACAGCCGGCCACACCGCCGACCTGCTGAGACAGGAGACACAGATGGCCAAGGGCGAGACATGGAAGGGCCGACGGGTGAATAAGCAAAAGCGACCGAAGACAAAGCCCGTCACTGTCCCATCACCCTCCGCAGCGGCTCGGGTGCAGGCTGCGCCTGGATCTCCGAAGAAGCGCTAGCCGAACCCACACTGATTGGAGCGGCCGCCTCGGGAGAGAGCAGGATCGGACCGACTGCCGCAGCGCGCCGCGCTGGCGGCGTGAACGCCGACCGGCGCACGGCTACCAGGTACTGGATTGCGTTACGGTTCGATGACGCTCCCGAGCGCGTGACTTGCTTCTGGTCAGGGAGATGACAATGCAGATCCACACGCGACTTCCATATCTGGAACCCTTCACCGACTTTGTGTCGGAGCACCGCTTCCGCATTGTCATGGCGGTGTGTCTCGTGGCGATCGCGATCATGGTGGGAGTGATCCACGTCACGATCGGCCTCGGCCCGATCTGGGCTGTGCGAGCGGGGCTGTAGGATTTCGTGGAGCACACAGGCAACGGCCTGGATGCAGTTGACCCTGCCCCCTAATTGCCCTCGTTTATGAGCGGAGCCTGTTCTCCATTTGCCCCGACGTGGGGCGATTTGCAAAGGCTGCTGGGGTGAGCCCATTCAGGCTCGTGTGTGGGCGGGTCGTGTTGTAGTCGCTCCTCCATGCTTCGATGATTCGACGCGCCGCGGGCAGGCTGCCGAATAGGTGCTCATTCAGGCATTCGCCGCGGAACCGGCCGTTGAAGCTTTTGACGGACCCGTTCCGCTGCGGCTTGCCCGGCGCAATGTAGTGCCAGGCAACACCGCGCTCCTGCTGCCAGCGCAGCATCGCGTGCGAGGTCAGCTCGGTGCCGTTGTCGCTGACGATCATCGCCGGGCGGCCGCGCAACGCCACGAGCCGGTCGATTTCACGCCCGACGCGCAGCCCCGACAGCGAGGTGTCCGCCACCAACTCCAGACACTCGCGGGTGAAGTCGTCCACCACCGCCAGAACGCGGAACCGCCGCCCGCAGCCCAGCGCGTCCGAGATGAAGTCCAGCGACCAGCGCTGGTTGATCCCCTGCGGCAGCACCATCGGCGCCCGCGTGCCGAGCGCGCGCTTGCGCCCGCCCCGTCGACGCACGCCGAGGCGTTCCGCCCGCTACAGGCGGAACAGCTTCTTGTGGTTCAGCCGGTGTCCCTCCCGCGCCAGCAGGATGTGCAGGCGCCGGTAGCCGAACCGCCGGCGTTCATTCGCCAGGGCTCGCAGCCGAACGCGGACCTCGCCGTCGTCGGCGCGCCGCGAGACATAGCGGAACGTCTTCGGTGCCAGGCCGACGAGCTGGCAGGCGCGCCGTTGCGAGTAGTCCTTCTCCTCGATCGCCCAGGTCACGGCGTTTCTCCGCGAGCCGGGCGTCAGAAGTTTTTTGCCAACATCTCCCGCAGCGTCGAGACGTCGAGCATGGATTCCGCCAGCAGCCTTTTCAGCCGCGCGTTCTCCTCCTCGAGACTCTTCAGCTTGCGGGCATCCGACACCTCCATGCCCCCGTACTTCGACCGCCAAGCGTAGAACGTCGCCTCGCTGATCCCGTGCTTGCGGCACAGATCCGGCGCCGTCGCGCCCGCCTGGTGCTCCTTCAGCACCCCAATGATCTGCTCCTGCGTGAACCTCGATCGCTTCATCATCCGTCTCCCTTCGACGGACCCTAGCTCAGGGCGGGGACATCCATGGGGGCAGGGTCACGCCCAACTCGGTGATCATGACGAAGCGCCCGCACTCCAGCATCCACCGCCTTCTCCCGCCTCTCAGCCTGTCCGCGCTGCTGCAAAGTGAGGTTCAACTGATCCGCCTCGGTCCGCGACCTCCCACGTCTCGGGCCCGAAGCAGATAGTTCAAGCAATTTTATTTCGGGCACGCCCTTGGGTTCTGTGTGGCGGTGAGCACCTAGCCGTCGGTGCAGGCGGAATTGACCGCCTTGCGACCGGCAGAGCCGCCAAGTGCGCCCCTGCACATCTCCCACCGACAATCAGGACATCACCATGACCAACGGCATCCCTGCCGGGGGCGCGCTCGGCCGCGTTCGCCCGGAGGACATCATCATCGCGCAGGACCACCTGTACGAACTGACGATTCACCTCGGCATGATCTCCCGCCGGGCAGACGACGAGGTGGCGCGCGTGCTCGCGTCCCACGACCGCATCACCGTCCGCGAGGCGATCGATGCGTGGCGTGCGGTGAACCGCTCGCTCATCGAGGCGATCTATCGCCTCGACTGGATCCAGACGACGATCCGCTCCCAGCGGGACGGCATCCTCGAAGCTCTGGAAGCGAAGGCGGCTCAGGAGCGACGCGAGCTGAATTGACGAAGGCCCCCCATCCACACCGGATGGGGGGCCTTTTGTCGTTGGTGGCGATCGTCCACCTCCTCGCGTGGCCACTGCTTCGAGCCGTTCGCGCAACTTGGTCACACGCACGTGGTTCCGCCGCATGCTCGCGCCCAGACAACCGCAGCGCTCATCGGCCAAGGCAGGGCGGCCGCATGACCCACCATGCGCCACCTCCCCCCTTCCCGCAGATCCAGCCATCGTCCGAGACGACGCGGCCACCGAGCCCCTTCGAACGTCTCGCTCTCGAGCTTCACGACAAAGGGCTGGTGCCCGTCGCATGCGGCGGCTCCGACGGGAAACGACCCGACCGCCGCTTCAAGACCTGGAACAGGGCCCGATCGCGCCGCACCATCGAGCAGTTGGTCCATCGACGCAGCTTCCCGACGCACAACATCGGCGTCGCCACAGGGTGCGGCGCGAGGCCGGTGACGATCATCGACTGCGACGACGTGGCGCTGGCCGACGCTGTCCTGGAGGCATGCGGCCCGACGCCGCTCATCACCGCGACGCCGTCCGGCGGACGGCACTTCTGGTACGCGTACGCCGGTGAGCGGTGCGAGAACCTTCGCAGCGATGGACTCCCGATCGACATCAAGGGGGTGGGCGGCTTGGTCATCGTCCCGCCGAGCTGCCGGCTGCCTGGTCCGGACCACCCCGGTGGCGTGTACGCATTCATCTGCGGCGACTGGTTGAGCCTCGCGCACCTCACGCCAATGCGGCCGGACGCTCTCGACCGCCTCGACGACCTCGCCGCTCCTGACCGCGCAGAAGCGCCCCTCACGGACGCCAAAGTCTGCTCGCCGATCGACGAGATCATCAAGATCATCGCCAAAGGCGAGCGCAACATCCGGCTCTTCCGCCTGGCGCTCCGCGACGCACCGTCCGCCGGCTCAGCCGAGGAGCTCGGGGCGATCCTGCAGGAGCGGAACAAGACCCAGTGCCGCCCACCGCTGCGCCACAAGGAAGTCTTGCGCATCGCTCGGAGCGCCTGGCGCTACCAGGAGGAGGGGCGGAACTGGGTGGGATCGGCGGGAGTGGCCCAGCTGCCGCGCGCCGAGTTCAAGGCGCTCCGAAGCCCTGAGGCGCTTTGGCTGCTCGCCACGCTTCGCTTCGCGCACGGCTCGCGTCAGGGGACCTTCGCCATCTCGCCGAAGGCGATGGCGCGCGCGGACGCCGCGCGCGGATTGGGTGCCGCCACGATCCGCGACTCGGTGCGCGAGCTGCTCGATGCCGGTCTGCTCGAGCAGGTGCATCGGGGCGGAAAGGGAAAGGGCGACGCGTCGAAGTACCGTCTCCGCCCGCTGTCAACGCGATCGTGATGGGCGATCCTGCGAGCGGCAACAGATCGCATCGTTCCGAACTGCAGTCACGTGCGCGACGTTCGCCGCAGACGACGAAAGCGAGGCAAGTGCTCGGGTCCGGAACCCAATGTAACCTGACACACGAAGCTTCGCTTCTCCTGCGGCCGACCCGCACGCCGGCTGCGAACCACACCGCGTTAGGGTTCGCATTCCAAACCCAATGTAACCCACGCCGGACGCGCTCTTGCGCGTCGCGCGCAGGCGGGTGGAGAGGGAGGCTGCAGCGGGCGTGATGCTCGTTGCAGCAGCTCGAAGGTGAGGAGCGACGGGCTGCGCTCCGCGTCCTCCTCGATCGACGGCAGCCACTGCCATGAAGGCCAACTTCAACTCTCGACGCGCGTACCCGCCCGTCGCCGAGCCCCGCTATATCAACGATCGCGGCATCATCCTTCTCTACGACGAGGAGGGCTTCCCGGGTTACCTCCGGAGCGCGACGCTGCTCGCGACGATCGCTGAGCCGCCCCGCTTCGCCGGTGACCCACGGCACGAGCGCCTCGTCACGGCCTTCTGCCGGGTGTTCCTCCACGGGCTCGAGCAACGCGACCCGACCCTCTTCCGCTCGCCGCTCGCCGATCCACTCTCCCGCGCCTACCGCAGCCTCGACCTCGCGGAGGCCGAGCGCCTCGTCGAGCAGGCTCGGCTGGAGATCAACCGCCGGCTCGGCGCCAGCCACACGCTGCTGCCGTTCATCTGGGAGGCGCTCCAACAGATCGGCATCCCGGTCGCCCACGCGCGCCCGCCCGGCACGGCGTTGCGCAACATGGAGCGCACGCTGCGCCACGAGGCCGACCGGCTCGAACAGCTCGCGGCGAGGCTCGGCGCGCCAGTGCAGCGGCGCTTCCGGATGGGGCTGGAGCAGATCCAGGACAAAGCCTTCATCACGGACGTGCTGACGCCGACGCAGCCGGTCCTGCACATCGTCTTTGCCTTCGACCACGTCATGCAGGAGGTGGAGTCGACGGCGCGATCCGTCCTGACCCCTGCGCAGGCCGAAGCCCTCGCGATCGACGTCCGCGGACCGCAGCTCTCGGGTTTCGCCTTCGAACGCGATCCCTTCTTTGCCGACTACGTTGCGAAGCTCAGCGCGATCTACGAACTCGCGCTCCCGCACCTGCGGGTACAGCGCCCGGACGCCGATCGGGTGGTGCGCCTTCGTCCGCGCGCTCTCGTGGTTCCGAATGCGACGACGGACGGCGGAACCGTGACGCTCCACTAGGCCCGTAACCCACTGCGCCATGAAGGTGGCGCAGCCAACGACCAGCGGGCCGACGACCGGCTCCGGCATCGACCGACTCCCGACCGGCCAAAGGGAGGCGCTCGTCGCGCTGGTCCGGGCCCTCGCTCGTGCAGCAGCGGCGGAGGCCTTTCGTGCTGCGGCGCGGACCGAGGCGGGCCTCGGGGCAGCCGACGCAGCGGCGGTGGTCGATGACGATCGCCTCTTCGCCCCTCCGTCGCCCGCGAAGGCACGCCTCTGATGGGGCGGCGCGGGACAGGCCGAACGCCGCGCATCACCCAATGGACTTCGCCCGGTGCTTGCTCCCCTGGCTCCCCGGCGGTCCTACCCGACCTCCTCGTCACCGAGCAGGTTAAGGCGCTCCTGCGGATTGATGATCGCGCCCTCTACGACTGGGGCCGGCGCGGCTGGCTGACGCCGAGGAAGCTCGGGCGACGGAAGTTCTACAGCGCCGAGGAAGTGCTCCGGCTACTTCGTGAGGGCACACCAAAACATGCGCGCAAAAAGAAGAAGTAAGCGGTCGGACTTCACGGCAGTCGGCTGCCTAAACCGGTCTCAAACAGTGGTATGCGCGCAAGAAATTCCGGCAGATGCCGGTGTCTTCCGGTGACGAGGATTTGCCCATGAACTCCTTCTCTGGCCGAAAGCGCCTCCTGCAATCGACGGCGATCTCCGCCTTCCCGACCACCGCGGCCGACGCCCTCCGCGACCTCGACGGCTGGACCGACATCCCCGAGCGGCGCCGGCGCGACCTGCGCGCGGCGCTCCGGCTGCTCGGCCGGGCGAGCGGCCGCCCTCTGGACCTCGTCCCGCTCACGCCGGAGGCTGTGCGCGATCTCCTCGGCCGCAAGACGCCCGCCGCGCTCGACGTCAGCCAGGGGACGCTCCGCGCCTATCGGAGCAGCCTCCGCTTCCTGCTGCGCCGCATGGGGCTCCTGGCTACGCCGAGCCTCGCAGTTGCGGAACTACCGGCCGACTGGACCGCTCTCCTCGACCTCCTGCCGAACCGCTTCGCCCGCATGTCGCTCGGCGGCTTCGCCGCCTTCTGCGGCGGCAGAGGCATCGTGCCGGCGGAGGTCGATGACGCGGCCCTGCAGGCCTTCGCGGAGCATCTGCGGGAAGCCGACATCAGGATCACCGCCTGGGACCGCGCCCGCCGGGCGGCGGCCACGTGGAACAGGGCCGCGGAAGCCGTACCCGGATGGCCCAACCGGCGCCTCGGCGGCGTGCAGAGCCGTCAGCAGCGCTACGCCCCCGCGTTCTCCACCTATCCGGCCTCGCTCCAGCAGGAGATAGCCCGCTTTGCGGAGCGGCTCGCCGGCACCGCCCCGGGCGGTGGCTCGGGCCTCTTTACCGGCGACGGTCCGCCGGTGCCCTTGCGCCCTGGGGCGATCCGTTCGCACCTGGCCGCCCTCCGCCTCGCGATGGCCGCCTTGGTCCACACCGGCACGCCGGCCGAGGAGATCACCGGCCTCGCCTACCTCGTCGAGCATCGACGACGCGCGATCGAATGGCACTACGAGCGCGCCGGCCGGCGGGCGAGCCACATCACGGGCGCAATCGCAAGCGTGCTGAACATCATCGCGAAGTACGAGTTGAAGCTCACCGGAGAGGCGCTGCGCGTCATTCTCGACGACCTCAGGCGGGCCCATCCACCGCGACAGCGCGAGATGACGGCCAAGACCGCAGCGCGCCTGCGTGAACTCGAGGACCCGGCGCGTGCTGTCGCCCTCGTCCGGCTGCCGGAGTTGCTCATCGGCATCGCAGCGCAGACCCGCGACGGCTGGGTGGACTCCCGTGGTGTCGAGCACCCGCCGCAGCCCAAGCGTGCCGCGTGGCTCGCCTCGATCGCCGTCGCCATCGAGATCCTGCTCCATTGCCCGTTGCGGCTGTCCAACCTCGCCGCCCTGCGCCTTGGCGTGCACCTGCAGACGGACGGAGGCCGCCGCGGCGACCGCCCGACGCGCCTGGTGGTGGAACCGCACGAGGTCAAGAACGGCGCGCGGATCGAGTGCCGGCTGCCGGCGTCCACCTCGAGCCTCATCGCGCATTACGTCGCGAAGTTCAGGGGACTCATTGCGCACCCCGGCTCCGACTGGCTGCTGCCGTCGCGCGATCACGCCGATCGGCCGCGCGACAAGACGACGCTCGGGACAGCGATCACCGATACCGTGCACGAGCACATCGGAGTGCGCATGAACGCGCACCTATTCCGGGCTTTCGCGGGCGCGCTCATCCTCGAGGACGCTCCGAACGCGATCGATGACCTCCGCGATGTGCTCGGTCACAAGGGGTACGACACCGGGCTCCGGCACTACCGCTCGGTATCTGCCAAGGGCGCGTCGCAGCGGCTCGCTGCGCTCATCAGCCGCAAGCGCTCGCTGTCCGGGATCACGAGCACGAGCAGCAAGACGCGCCCCGCTGCGCTCCGGCCTGGTCGGAGGCGGCGTTGAAGCGCGGGCGTACCCTCTCCATCGGCCTCCATGACTGGCCTGAGCTTGATCGCGCAGGTTGGCAGCGCGCGCTTGCCCCGTCCCGTGGCCTCTACGACGCAGGCGGAGCGGCAGAGCGACGCAGCCCGCGCGGGCTCGACAAGGTCTCCGGCGGCTACGCGGCTTGGTTGTCCTTCCTGCGCCGGCGAGGCGAACTCGATCCGGTTCAGAGCCCCGCTGCGCGCGTCACGCCCGCGCGGCTTGACGCTTGGATTGATGAACAGCGAGCACGCGGCGTGCGCGACAGCACCATCCACTCGCGCCTCCGCGACCTGCACGGCGCGCTCCGCCTGATCGAGCCAGGCGTCGACGTGGACTTCATCATACGTCCGCGCGGGTTCGGCCTCCGTCGCGCGCTGCCGCCGGTACCGAAGCCCTTCAGCATCGTCGAGTCCGGGGAGCTGCTCCGCCGCGCTCTCGAGCTATTCGAGGCCGGCCGGCGCGGGGAGCGCTATGCTGGCGGCGCCGCGGCGATCCGCGACGCCGCCCTGCTCGGGCTCCTCGCCGCCCACGCGCCTCGGATCGGCTCGATCGCCGCGATGCGGGTCGGCGTGCAGCTCCGCCGCACCGGCGAGGGATACACGGTCGACTTCGGCGAGGAGGACATCAAGACGCGCAGGCGCCTCTCCTACGACCTGCACCCGGCCCTCGTGCCCGTGTTTGATGTTTACGTCGCCGATGCCCGTCCGGCGCTCGGCGGGAGTGGGACCGAGACGCTGTGGTGCGGCACCAAGGAGCGAGCGCTCGGGGTCGGTGGCCTGAGCAAGATCGTCTTCCGCCGCACAAGGGAGTGGCTCGGGGTCGCGCACGGTCCGCATTGGTTCCGGAAGTGCCTGCGCACAACGGCGGCGCGATACTCGCCGGAA
Source organism: Falsiroseomonas oryziterrae (assembly GCF_021864505.1). Lineage (GTDB taxonomy): Bacteria > Pseudomonadota > Alphaproteobacteria > Acetobacterales > Acetobacteraceae > Falsiroseomonas > Falsiroseomonas oryziterrae. The sequence continues at coordinate 1,964 of NZ_JAKJIB010000014.1, read as the reverse complement.
GCAGCCCTCGATGCAGCTGCGCTGCTGGGCCACGGTGCCGAGGTGTCCGTTCGGCACTACATGGAGGCCGGCGCCACGGCCGCGCTCGAGCGGCACGCCAAGCGGATCGCGCACCGGCGCGAGCGGGGCCGGCTGCTGGCCGAGCGGTTCTTCGCGGAAGGCGAGCGAGCTCGACGACGACTCGACTACAATCACCCGGCCTCAGACGAGGAGACCTCGCCATGACACGGCGCGCGGTGACCTATGCCCGGTTCAGCAGCGACCTGCAGAACCCGCGCTCGGCGGCCGACCAGACGCGCGCCTGCCAGCTCTATGCCGAGGCGCAGGGCTGGGTGGTTGTCGGCTCCTACGAGGATCACGCGATCAGCGGCGCCAGCGTGCACCGGCCCGGCTTCGCGCAGCTGGTCGCGGATGCCGGCGCAGGGCGGTTCGATGTGGTGGTGACGGAGGGGCTCGACCGGCTGAGCCGCAAGCTGGCCGACATCGCGACGCTGCACGAGCGGCTGGGCTTCCTCGGGATCCCGATCCACACGATCCAGCACGGCGTCATCACGCCGATGCACATCGGCCTGGTCGGCACGATGTCGCAGCTTCACCTGTCGGATCTGAGGGCAAAGACCCGGCGCGGGCTCCGGGCGGTCGCCGAGGGCGGGCGGAGCGCCGGCGGGCTCACCTACGGCTACCGGGTGGTGGGCGGCGATGCCCCCCGCGGACGGCGGGAGATCGATCCGGTGCAGGCCGAGGTCGTGCGGCGGATCTTCCGCGACTACGCCGCGGGTCTGTCGCCCAAGCGCATCGCACTCGCGCTGAACGAGCAGGGGCTCCCGGGGCCGCGCGGCGGCGCCTGGGCGCCGAGCGCGATCAACGGCGACCGCGGCAAGGGCACGGGGATCCTCAACAACGAGCTGTACATCGGCCGCCAGGTCTGGGGCCGGCGGACCTGGATCAAGCACCCGGAGACCGGCCGGAGGCTCGCGCGCCGCGCGGCTGCGGCGGAGGCGGTGGTCACCGAGATCCCCGAGTTGCGGATCGTCGCCGACGAACTCTGGGCGGCCGCCAAGGCCCGCCAGGAGGCGCTGGACCGCAAGGGCGCGACGACGGGAGTGGAGGCGCCCAAAGGGGCGTTCTGGGCCAAGCAGCGGCCGCGGTATCTGTTCTCGGGGCTGATGGTGTGCGGCGCCTGCGGCGGCGGCTTCTCCAAGATCTCGGCGGCGCACTTCGGCTGCTCGACGGCTCGCAACAAGGGCCCGACCGCCTGCACCAACCGGCTGACGGTCCGGCGCGACCACCTGGAGGAGACGGTGCTCGGGGCGCTGCGCGAACGGCTGATGGACCCCGACCTGTTCCGGGACTTCGTGGCCGAGTTCACCGCGACGTGGAACCGGCTGCAGGCGGAGGCGTCGGCGGGCCTGACCACCAAGCGCGCTAAGCTCGAGCGGGTGCAGGCGGGGATCGATCGTGCGGTCGATGCCATCGTGGCAGGCACGGCGTCATCGTCGCTCAAGGCGCGGCTCGAGGAGCTGGAGCGGCGTAAGGCAGCCTTGGAGGCCGAGCTGGCGGGGGCCGAGGCGCCTGCACCGCGGCTGCACCCCAACCTGGCGGAGGTCTACCGCGAGCGGATCGCCGAGCTGTCGCGCGCGCTGGAGTCCGAGGATGCGGCGCAGGCGCGGGAGGTGGTGCGGGGTCTGGTGGAGGCGATCCGGCTGGTGCCCGAGGTGGGCCAGCTGCGGATCGAGGTCCGCGGCGCGCTGGGGGCGATCCTGGCTTTGGCGGAGGGTGCCCGAAACGACAAACGCCTCGGCTGTGTTGCCGAGGCGTTGTTGGTGCAAATCAAGATGGATGCGGGGACAGGATTTGAACCTGTGACCTTCAGGTTATGAGCCTGACGAGCTACCGGGCTGCTCCACCCCGCGTGGGTGTGTGTGTCTCTTGGGTTCCGGCCGGGTGGCCCGGCGGCGACCTAC
>NZ_JAKJIB010000139.1 GCF_021864505.1 Falsiroseomonas oryziterrae | reverse complement strand
GCCCGCGACGCAGCAGCGTGCGCCCGCCGCCGCGCCGACGCTTCCGCCGCCGCGCCCGCTCGGCACGATCCGGACGGCCGAACTGCGATAGGGTCGGCAGGGCGGCCGCCTTCCTGGCAGCGCCGGCGGCCCCGCCGAGGCCCGATCAGGCCATCGCGCCGCGCGCCGCGACCGGCCAGAGGCACTCGACCCGCCCCCGCCGCACGCCGACATACCAGTCGTAGCGGTCCACGGTCGGGTCGCAGTGCCCCGGGACCAGCCGGACCTTCTCGCCGAACCCGGGCAGCCCCTCCCCCACCAGGGTCCCGTGCTCGTCGGCCGCGCGGGCGTAGGTCGCACCCGGATACCCATGCACCAGCGGGAAGCCGCTGTCGGTCGGCATCGCCTTGTGGCCGGCATCCACCACCGCCACGCCGGCCCGCGGCGCGCTCATCACCTGCGACAGCACGAAGAGCGCCTGGCGGAAGGGCGGCGGCTCCGCGTTGCGGGCGTAGTCGGCGTCCATGAAGGCGTAGGAGCCAGCCTGGATCTCGGTCCAGACGCCGCTCGCCGCCTCCAGCGCGAAGGTGCCGGTGCCGGCGCCGCCGACGATCGCGCAGGCGAGGCCGCGCTGCCGGCACTGCTCCACCGTCCGCCGCGTGCCGTCCGCGGCCGCCGCAATCGCCGCCCGGCGTTCCTCAGGCGTGCGCTTGTGCTGCGCGCTGCCGTGATAGGCCTGCAGCCCGCCGAAGATCAGGTGCGGGCTGGCGGCGATCCGCTCCGCCAGGGCCACCGCCTGAGGGCCGGGCTCCACGCCGCAGCGGCCGGAGCCGACATCGATCTCCACCAGCACGGTCATGCGGATCCCGGCCGCCTCGGCCGCCGCCTCGACCGCCGCGATGCCGCGCTCGTCATCGGCGCAGACGGCGACCTTGGCGATCTTCGAGAGCGCCGCAAGCCGAGCCAGCTTGCGCGGCGCGATCACCTCGTTGCTCACCAGGATGTCGGGCACGCCGCCCCAGGCGAGCGCCTCGGCCTCCGCCACCTTCTGCACGCATTGCCCGATGGCGCCGCGCCGCATCTGCGCCAGCGCCACCACCGGCGACTTGTGGGTCTTGGCATGGGCCCGGAGCTTCGTGCCGGTCGGCTCCAGCAGCGCCGCCATCGTGTCCAGGTTGTGCTCGAAGGCGTCGAGGTCGATCAGCAGCGCGGGCGTGTCCACCTCCTCCTCGCGCATCCCCGGCTCGGCGGGCGGCGGCTGCAGCATGATGCGGTCCCTCGGTTGCCTTCGCGCCGGAGACTGGCACGCTGGCGCCCGAGGAAACAGCCAGCCATGGACTTCACCGAGACCGACACGCAGCGTTCGATCCGCGAGGCGATGGAACGCCTCTGCGCCCGCTTCGGCGACGCCTATTGGCTGGAGGCCGACCGGGCGCACCGCTTCCCCCACGAGTTCCACGCGGCGATGGCGGCCGAGGGCTGGCTTGGCATCTGCATGCCGGAGGAGGTCGGCGGCGCCGGGCTCGGCGTGGCCGACGCGGCGGTGATGATGCAGGCGATCGCCCAATCCGGCGCCGGGATGACCGGCGCCTCTGCCGTGCACATGAACATCTTCGGCCCGATGCCGGTCGTCGTATTCGGGACCGCCGAGCAGAAGGCGCGCATGCTGCCGCCCCTGATCGCCGGGCGCGAGAAGGCCTGCTTCGCGGTGACCGAGCCGAACACCGGCCTCGACACCACGCGCCTCAAGACATTCGCCGAGCGGCGCGGCGACCGCTACGTCGTCAACGGCCAGAAGGTCTGGATCAGCACCGCCCAGGTCGCCGACCGCGTGCTGCTGCTGGCCCGCACCACGCCAATCGAGCAGGTGGCGAAGCGCTCCGAGGGTCTCTCGCTCTTCTACACCGCCCTCGACCGCAGCCGCGTCGAGGTGCGCGAGATCCCGAAGATGGGGCGGCACGCGGTGGATTCGAACCAGCTCTTCATCGACGGGCTGGAGGTGCCGGTCGAGGACCGCATCGGCGAGGAGGGCAAGGGCTTCGACTACATCCTGCACGGGCTGAACCCGGAGCGGATCCTGGTCGCCGCCGAGGCGGTCGGCATCGGCCATGCCGCCATCGCCCGCGCCGCAAGCTATGCGAAGGAGCGCGTCGTCTTCGGCCGGCCGATCGGCCAGAACCAGGGCGTGCAGCATCCGCTCGCCGCCTGCTGGATGCGGCTCGAGGCGGCGCGGCTGATGACGCTGCAGGCCGCCTGGCGCTACGACCAGGGCCTGCCCTGCGGCGCGGAGGCCAATGCCGCCAAGTGGCTGGCCGGCGAGGCGGGGTTCGAGGCAGCGCAGACCGCGGTGATGACGCTCGGCGGCTATGGCTATGCGCAGGAGTTCCACCTGGAGCGGCTGCTGCGCGAGAGCTTCATCCCGCGCATCGCGCCGGTCAGCCCGCAGCTGATCCTCTGCCACATCGCCGAGCGCGTGCTGGGCCTTCCCAAGAGCTACTGACATTCCCCACGACAACGCTTCGCGTTGCCGCGGGGGCCCCGAAACCACCCCACGACGTTGCTCCGCGTCGCGCCTCTCCGCAACGCCGCGGGGGGGCCGGTTTGGTGCCCGTCCTGCCTTGCGCGGCTCATCCGGTCGCGGCAAAGCCGCGACGGGGCACCAAGGGGCGGAAGATCCGGGCCGCGCGTCCTGCTCCCTCCCCCGTTCACTGGGGAGGGTCGGGGTGGGGGTTCGACCGCAGGACAGGCACGAATGACGCTCAGCGTGTTGCACGAGTTGGAAGCGGCCTCGCGCCGGATGGAAACGCCTTGCGGCGACGGCATGATGGTCTGGCGCGTGTGGAACGCCTCGGCCGGTGCGCCGATCGTGCTGCTGCATGGCGGCAACGGGTCCTGGCGGCACTGGGTGAAGCAGATCCCGGGCCTCGCCGCGACGCGCTGCGTCATCGTCCCCGACCTGCCGGGCCTTGGCGAAAGCGCGCTGCCCGACGAGCCCCACGAGCCAGGCCACCTTGCCCACATCACCGGCGCCGGGCTGCTCACCATGCTCGGCGGGACGCGCGCCGACCTCGTCGGCTTCTCCTTCGGCGCCAACATCGCGGGCCATCTCGCGGCCGAGCGGCCCGGCGCGATCCGATCGCTCACCCTGCTCGGCGCCGGCTCGCTCGGCCTCGCGCGCAACCCCGTCCCGCTCGAGAAGATCCGCGACAAGCAGGGCGCGGAGCGCATCGCTGCCCACCGCTTCAACCTGAACTCGCTGATGATCGCCGAGGCCGCGCGCATCGACGACCTCGCGCTCGCGATCCAGGAATGGAACACGGTGCATGCGCGCTTCCGCAGCCGCGCCTTCGCCAATGCGCATCTGCTCAAGGACGCGCTAGCGCGCACCGCCATGCCGCTGACGGCGCTCTGGGGCGGGCGCGACCAGCTGGCCGTGGGCCATATCCCCGCCCGCATCGCCGCGGTGCGCGAGGCGAGGCCCGATGCGCGCGCGGAGGTGATCCCGGATGCCGGCCACTGGACCATGTACGAGGCGCCGGAGGCCTTCGACGCCGCCCTCGCCCGGGCGCTCGCCGCCGCCGGCTGAGCCCGGCCGCGCGCTTCGTCCCGCCGGCGCGCGCATGGTATAGGCGGCGGAACGTCCGGACGGAACGACACCGATGCTTCGCCGCGCCCTGCTCGTCATGCCCGCCGCCGCGCTCGCCGCGCCGCGCCCGCTCCGCGCCCAGGGAAGCTGGCCGGCGCGGCCCGTCCGCATCGTGGTGCCCTTCCCGCCCGGCGGCACGACCGACGTCATCGCGCGCCTCGTCAGCCAGCGCCTCGGCACCGTGCTCGGCCAGCCCTTCGTGATCGAGAACCGCGCCGGCGCCGGCGGCACGGTCGGCTCCGACCTCGTCGCGAAGTCCCCGCCCGACGGCTACGCCTTCGTGGTGTCGAACATCGCGAGCCACGGCGTGGGCCCGAGCGTCTATCGCACCATGCCCTATGACAGCCTGCGCGACTTCAGCCACATCGCGCTGATCGCCGAGGTGCCGTCCGTCCTCGTCGTGAACGCGAACAGCCCGATCCGGAGCCTCGCCGACTTCATCGCAGCCGCCCGTGCGCGCCCGGGGCAGATCACCCTCGCCTCGCCCGGCAACGGCACCTCGAGCCACGCCAAGCAGGAGATCCTGAAGCGCGCCGCCGGGATCGACACCATCCACGTGCCCTATCGTGGCAGCGGGCCGATGATGAACGACGTCAGCGCCGGCGCGGTGGACGCGATGATCACGACGCTCGTCGAGGCGGGGCGCAACGAGCGCTTCCGGCTGCTGGCCGTCACCGCCCCGCAGCGGGTCGAGGGCTGGCGCGAGGTGCCGACCTTCGCCGAACTCGGCTATCCGGACCTCGTCGCCTCCACGTGGTTCGGCATCTCCGGCCCCGCCGGCCTGCCGGAGCCGATCGTGGCACGGCTGAACGCCGAGGTGCTGGCCGCGCTCGCGAGCCCCGAGATCGCGCCACGCCTGGTCGAGACCGGCGCCACGCCGCGGCGGATGAGCGCGGCCGAATACACAGCCTTCGTCGCTGCCGAGATACGGCGCTGGGCCGCGGTGGTGCAGGCGGCCGGGATCAGGGCCGAGTAACGCAGGGCGCGGGCCGAGGAACGGATGACGACGGATCCGAAACGTCCCGCCACGACCAGCGCGGCCGAGGCCGCGAAGGCCGAGCGTGAGGCCCGGCTGGCGGCCGCGCTGCGCGAGAACCTGCGGAAGCGCAAGGCGCAGGCCCGGGCGCGGGAGGCGCCGGGAAAGACGAGGGAAAAGGCCGGGGAGACGCCGCGCGAGGATTGACCCGCGCCTTGGTTGTCCCTGCGCCCCGCCTGCGCTAACCGGGCCGTGAACGCGCCGAGGTCCCTCCGATGCCCATCATGCCCGACACCTGGATCCGCCGCATGGCGACCGAGCACGGCATGATCGAGCCCTTCGTCGAGAGCCAGCGGCGCGAGGGCGTGATCTCCTTCGGCCTCTCCTCCTACGGCTACGACGCGCGGCTGGCCGACGAGTTCAAGATCTTCACCAACGTGGACAACGCGGTGGTGGATCCGAAGGGCTTCTCCGACCAGGGCTTCGTCACCCGGCGCGGCGAGACCTGCATCATCCCGCCCAACTCCTTCCTGCTCTGCCACACGGTCGAGTATTTCCGCATCCCGCGCGACGTGCTGGTGATCTGCCTCGGCAAGTCCACCTATGCGCGCTGCGGGCTGATCGTGAACGTCACGCCGCTGGAGCCCGAATGGGAGGGCCAGGTGACGATCGAGATCAGCAACACCACGCCGCTGCCCGCCCGCATCTACGCGAAGGAGGGCATCTGCCAGTTCCTGTTCCTCAAGGGCGACGCGCCGCCCGAGGTCAGCTATGCCGACCGCAAGGGCAAGTACATGGGCCAGCGCGGCGTCGCGCTGCCGAAGCTCTGACGATGGACCGCATCCGCATCCGCGGCGGTCGCCCGCTGCATGGGTCCATCCCGATCAGCGGCGCGAAGAACGCGACGCTGCCGCTGATGACCGCCGCCCTGCTCTCCGATGGCCCGCTGGTGCTGGAGAACGCGCCGGATCTCGCCGACATCGCGACCATGCGCGCGCTGCTGACGCAGCACGGGCTGGTGGTGGAGCATGACCGCGCAGGCCGCCGCCTGATCCTGTCCGGCGCCGCGACGAACCTGGAAGCGCCCTACGACATCGTCCGCAAGATGCGCGCGAGCGTGCTGGTGCTGGGGCCCCTCGTCGCGCGCTTCGGCCACGCCAAGGTCAGCCTGCCCGGCGGCTGCGCGATTGGCACGCGGCCGGTGGACCTGCACCTCAAGGGCCTCGAGCAGATGGGTGCCACCATCACGCTCGACAGCGGCTACATCGAGGCGAAGGCGCCACCCGGCGGGCTGAAGGGGGCCAGGATCATCTTCCCCCAGGTCAGCGTCGGCGCGACCGAGAACCTGCTGATGGCGGCCTGCCTGGCCGATGGCGTGACCGAGCTGGTGAACGCTGCGCAGGAGCCGGAGATCGGCGACCTGGCGATGTGCCTGATGCGCATGGGCGCGCGGATCGAGGGCATCGGCACCGCGAAGCTGACGGTCGAGGGCGTGAAGGCGCTCGGCGCGGCGACGCATCCGATCATCCCCGACCGCATCGAGGCCGGCACCTATGCCTGCGCCGCCGCGATCACCGGCGGGACGGTGATGCTGGAAGGCGCGCGGCTGACGGATCTCGGCGCGGTGGCGCGCGTGCTGCGCGATGCCGGCGTGGACGTGGCGGAGCGCGTGAACGGACTGCAGGTCTCGCGCCTGAATGGCCTGCACGGCACCGACGTGATGACGGAGCCCTTCCCGGGCTTCGCCACCGACATGCAGGCGCAGTTCATGGCGCTGATGTGCGTCGCCGACGGCGCGTCGATGATCACCGAGACGATCTTCGAGAACCGCTTCATGCACGTGCCCGAGCTCATGCGCATGGGGGCGCGCATCAAGTATCACGGCCAGAGCGCGATCGTTCGCGGCGTGCCGACGCTGTCGGGCGCGCCGGTGATGGCGACCGATCTGCGCGCGAGCGTCTCCCTGGTACTGGCGGGGCTCGCCGCGCAGGGCGAGACCATCGTGAACCGCGTGTACCATCTCGACCGCGGCTACGAGGCGGTGGAGCGGAAGCTCGCCGCGGTGGGGGCCGATATCGAGCGCATCTGAAGGAGGCTTCGCGATGGCGCTGCAGCCGGTGGATCGCCTGGAGATCCAGGTGCTGGTCGACAACGTCACCGACAGCCTCTCCCGCGTGCCGCCCTTCGTGACGCGCGAGTGGAACATGCTCCGCCGCTTCGGGCTGACGCGATCGAGCGGCGGTGCGCTCTGCTGCGCCAATCACGGGCTCTCGCTGATGTTGACCCTGCAGGCCGGCGCGGCGCGGCACCGCTTCCTCTTCGACGGCGGGCCCGATCCCTACGCGATCGAACGCAACGGCCCGAAGCTCGGCGTGCCCTTCGGCGAGATCGAGGCGGCGATGCTCAGCCACGGGCACTGGGACCACGCGGGGGACATTCCGAAGGCGCTCGATTTCATCACGGCGGCGAACGGCAACCGCGCCGTGCCGCTTTACCTGCATCCGGGCATGTTCCGCGAGCGTGGCGGCCGCCAGCCCGACGGCGGCGTCTTCCCGATGGACCGCGTGCCCGCGCCCCCGGAATGGGCCGCGATGGGCGCGGCGCCCGTGGTCACCGACCAGCCGCAGGAGCTGTTCGACGGGCTGCTCTGGATCAGCGGCGAGATCCCGCGCCGCACGCCCTATGAGCGCGGCCTGCCTGGCCAGGTGGCGCGCGACGCCGAGGGCGCGCCATGGGAGAAGGACGAGCTGCTGACGGACGAGCGCTTCTGCGCCGTGCATGTACGCGGCCGGGGCCTCGTGGTGTTCAGCGCCTGCTCGCATGCCGGCATCGTCAACGTGCTGCATGCGGCGCGGGAGAGCTTCCCCGCCATCCCGCTCTTCGCAGCGATGGGGGGCTTCCACCTCTCGGGCGAGAACGAGGCGATCATCCCGGAGACGGTCGCCGACCTCGCGCAGTTCGACCTGCCGCTGCTGATCCCCGCGCATTGCACCGGCTGGCGCGCGGTGAACGCGCTGGAGCGCGCCTTCGGCGAGCGGGTCGTGCCCGCCGCCGTCGGCAAGCTGTTCACGCTGGCGGCGTGAGCCCCTTCAGCGGAACATCGCGCCGCCGTCCACGTCCACGACCGTGCCGTTGACGTAGCCGCCGCGCGGCGAGGCCAGGAAGGCGGCGAGGTCGGCGATCTCGCGCGGCTCGATGGCGCGACCGAAGGGCAGGCCCGTCAGCGTCTCCGCCCATCGTCCCGGATCGCCGAACTGCTGCTGCGCATTGGTGCGCGCCAGCGTCATCATCCGGTCGGTGCGCGTCGCGGCCGGGTTGATCCCGAACACGCGCACGCCCTGCGCCACGGCCGCGCCGCCGAGCGCCGAGGTGAAGGCGATCAGCGCGGCATTCGCGGTGCAGCCGGCAATGTAGCCGGCCCGCGGCGTACGTCCGGCCATGCCGATGATGTTGCAGATCACGCCCGACTTTCGCGCCTCCATCCCCGGCAGGTAGAGTTGGCACATGTGGACGTAGCCGAGCAGCTTGAGGTCCCAGGCGGCGCGCCAGCGCGCCATCGGGATGTCGGCGAGCTTCCCGCCCGGGATGGCGCCGGCGTTGTTCACCAGGATGTCCGGATCGGGATGCGCTTCGTGCAGCCGCTCCCGCCCCTCATCCGTGGAGAGGTCGGCGGCGAAGGTCTGGACGTTGACCTGCGCCCTCGCCCGCAGCCCGTCCGCCGCGGCGGCGAGCGTCGCCGCATCGCGCGAGGCGAGCACGATGTCGCAGCCGGCTTCCGCGAAGCTCTCTGCGCAGGCCAGCCCGATCCCCTTCGAGCCGCCGGTGACGAGCACGCGCTTGCCGCTCAGTCCGAGGTCCATCAGCCGATCTCCAATTCGATCACGAACGGCCCGTCCTTCGCGAAGGACTGCCGCATCAGGTCCGCGCAGCCCTCGAGCGTCGCGGTCTTCGCCGCCTCCACGCCCATGCCGTTCGCGAGCTTCACCCAATCCAGGTCCGGGTTGCCGAGATCCATCATGTCCATCGCCGTCCGCCCCGGATTGGCGCCGACCCCGCGATACTCGCCGAGCAGGATCGCGTATTTGCGGTTGCTCAGCACGATGGTCGTCACCGGCAGCTTCTCGCGCGCCTGGGTCCAGAGACCCTGCAGCGTGTACATCCCCGACCCGTCGGCCTGCAGGTTCACCACGCGCCGCCCCGCGCCCGCCACCGCCGCCCCGGTCGCGAGCGGAATGCCGCAGCCGATCGCGCCGCCGGTGATCTGCAGCCAGTCATGCGCCGGCGCGGCGTGCGTTTCCTTGAAGAAGCCGCGGCCGAAGGAGACGCTCTCATCGGCCACGATCGCGCCGTCCGGCATGGTCGCGGCCAGGGTACGCGCCAGGCCTTCCGGCGTGGGGGCGCCGCGCGCCGCCTCGGGGCGCGGGCCCGGGTCGGGTATCGCGGCAGCCGGCGCGCCGAGTTCCTCTGCCAGCGCCGACAGCGCCTGCACCGGGTCCGCCTCGTAGCGGGTCAGCAGCAGGATGTCGGCGTCCTCGCGGTGATGCCGGCTCGGCTTGCCGGGATAGGCGAAGAAGCCGACCGGGGCCTTGCTGTTGACCAGGATGATGGTGGTGAAGGGCTTCAGCGCCTCCACCGCCATGTCCACCGGATAGGGCACGCGCTCCAGCGGCAGGCGACCGCGGCCGCGCTCGACCCGGCCGTTGGACATCTCGGCCATCACCGTGGCGCCGGTCGCCTGCGCCACGCGCCAGGCCAGCGCCTGCGCCTCTTGCCGCAGCGCCAGGCCGCCGAGCAGGATCAGCACGTTGGACCGCTCGCGCAGCGCCCGCGCCGCGCTGCGCACCGCCATCGGGTCGGCCTGGGGCATCGCGGG
>NZ_JAKJIB010000138.1 GCF_021864505.1 Falsiroseomonas oryziterrae | reverse complement strand
CCCTGCCGCCGGTCGCGCCTGCGCCGGTTGTCGCGCCCCCCGTCGCGGTCGTCCCGCCGGCGCCGGCCGTGGTGCGTCCCTTCCCGCGCCTCTCCGCGGCGCGCTCCTGCTGCTGGCCGATCGGCGAGCCCGGCCAGCCGGGCTTCCGCTTCTGTTCGGCTGATGCGCTGACCGGAAAGCCCTACTGCGCCGAGCATGCTGCGGTCGCCTATGTGAAGGCGCGCGACCGGCGCGAGGACGCGGCGTAGTTCCTCACGACGTCGCCTTCGGCGCCGCCGCGGGGGCCCCGCGTCGGTGCCGATCCTGAGGTGAAGGCACCTGCTGCCCCGGCAAAGCCGGGGCAGGGCATCGGGGGGCCACCGGCCCAGGTCGAGATACGGGTCGGGGGAAAAGGCTTCCCGTCCTGCGCCTGATCCCCCATCTTCCCGCCACGTCTTCGGGGGACCGACCCAGATCATGCGTATCCTGCTGGCCGAACCGCGCGGCTTCTGCGCCGGCGTCGTCCGCGCCATCGAGATCGTCGAGCGTGCGCTCGCGATCCACGGCGCCCCGGTCTATGTCCGGCACGAGATCGTCCACAACCGCCACGTGGTCGAGGATCTGCGCGCCAAGGGCGCCGTCTTCGTCAACGAGCTCGACGAGGTGCCGGAAGGCGCGCTGACCGTCTTCTCAGCCCATGGCGTCGCCCGCGCCGTCGAGCAGGACGCGACCGCCCGCGGCCTCGATGTGCTGGACGCGACCTGCCCGCTCGTCACCAAGGTGCATGTCGAGGGACGGCGCTACGCCAAGGAAGGCCGTGCGGTCATCCTGATCGGCCATGACGGCCACCCGGAGGTCGAGGGCACGCTCGGCCAGATCGACGGCGAGATCCACCTGGTCGCCGACATCGCGGATGTCGCGGCGCTGCCGATCGCGGCCGATCGCAAGGTCGCCTACGTCACCCAGACCACGCTGTCGGTCGACGACACGAAGGAGGTGATCGAGGCCATCAAGGCCCGCTTCGTCGACGTGGTCGGCCCCGGCACGCGCGACATCTGCTACGCGACGCAGAACCGCCAGACCGCCGTGCGCGACCTCGCCAAGGTCTGCGACGTGGTGCTCGTGGTCGGCGCGGCGAACAGCTCCAACTCGAACCGCTTGCGCGAGATCGCCGAGGAATGCGGCGCGCGCGCCTATCTCATCGCCGATGCCGGCGCGCTGACGGCCGCGATGGTCCGGGGTGCCAAGGCGGTCGGCGTCACCGCCGGCGCCTCCGCCCCCGAACGGCTGGTGGAGGAGGTGGTGACGACGCTCCGCGCCCTCGGCGCCGACGACGTGGCGGCGCTTCCCGGCATCACCGAGGACGTCACCTTCCGCCTGCCGACCCGGCTGCAGGCCGCGGAGTAGCTTTCTTTCGCCGGCGTGTGGCGCTAGGTGTCATCGAAACGTCACGAGGGAGACGTCCAATGATCACGCGCCGCCGCCTGACGGGGCTGCTTGCCGCTGCGCCGCTGGCCACCCCGGGACTGGCACAGGCACCCTGGACGCCGGACCGCCCCGTCACCCTCGTCGTCGCCTTCGCCGCCGGCGGCGGCACCGACCTCGCCGCGCGCACCATCGCCCGCTTCATGGAGCGCGACCTCGGCGTCTCCGTCGTAGTCCTCAACCGCCCCGGCGCCGGCGGCGAGATCGGCTTCACGGAGCTCGCCCGCGCGCGGCCCGACGGCACGACGATCGGCTTCATCAACACGCCGCACATCGTCACCCTGCCGATCGAGCGCCGCACCCGCTTCCAGCTCTCGGACTTCACGCTGATCGCCAACATCGTGGACGATCCGGGCGGCCTCTGGGTGCTGGCCGACAGCCCCTATCGCACCCTGGCCGACCTGCTGAACGCCGCGCGCCAGCGGCCCGAGGCGATCGGCTACGGCACCACCGGCATCGGATCGGACGACCACCTCGCGATGCTCGCGCTCGAGCGGAAGTCGAACACGCGCTTCCTGCACGTGCCCTTCGCGGGCTCCGCCCAGGTGAAGCAGAACCTGATGAGCCGCGCGATCCCGGTCGCGGTGATGAACGTCGCCGAGGGCGTGATCGAGATGCGCCAGGGCGTGCTGCGCCCGCTCGCGCAGATGGGCGAGACGCGCTGGCAGCCGCTGGCCGAGGTGCCGACACTGCGCGAGCTCGGCTTCGACGTGATCGAGGGCTCGATGCGCGGCATGGCCGCGCCCGCCGGCATGCCGCCCGCGGTGCTGGAGCGCCTCGCGCTCTCGGTCCGCCGCACGGTGGAGGATCCGGAGTTCCAGGCCGCCGCGGTGCAGCAGAACCTTCCGCTCCGCTTCCTCGGCCCGGCGGAATACGCGGCGGAGCTGCGCGCGCTGCAGGCGCGCTACCAGGCGCTCTGGGCCGAGCATCCCTGGCGGGAGTCGTAAGCCCGCCCTTCCGGCGGCCGCATCGCCTTCCTACACTGGGCAGCAAGAACCTATTGGAGGAAACGATGCGCCGCCGCAGCCTGGCTCTTGGCGTTCCCGCCGCACTCGCGCTGGCCGGCATCCGGCCTGCGGCCGCGCAAGGCACCGGCGATTGGCCGAATCGGCCGATCCGCATGATCGTCGGCTTCGCGGCTGGCGGCGGCACCGACCTCACGGCCCGCACCATCCAGCCGAAGCTGCAGCAGCTGCTCGGCGTCTCGATCGTCATCGACAACCGTCCCGGCGCCGGCGGCAACCTGGCGACCGAGATCGCGGTGCGTGCGGCGCCCGACGGCCACACGCTGCTGATGGGCACCATCGCGGCGCTGGCGATCAACCCGACGCTCTACCGCAACCTTCCCTTCGACCCGCAGGCCGACCTGACGCCGATCAGCCAGTCCGGCTCGATCCTCAACGTGCTCGTCGTGCCGGCCGACCGGCCCTGGCGCAGCATGGCGGACCTCGTCGCCGCCGCCCGCGCCCGGCCCGACACGCTCACCTACGGCTCGTCTGGCATCGGCAGTGCGGGACATCTCGCCGGCGCGTTGCTCGACCAGATGGCGGGCGTGAAGACCGTCCACGTGCCCTATCGCGGCGGCGGGCCGCTGATGACCGACCTGGTCGGCGGCAAGGTCGACTTCTCCTTCGCCACGGCGCCGACCGCGCTGCCCCAGGTCGAGGGCGGGCGGCTGCGCGCGCTGGCGGTGCCCACCTCGGCGCGCTCCCCCTTGCTGCCGAACGTGCCGACGGTGGCCGAGACGCTGCCCGGCTACGAGGTCGGCAACTGGTACGCGCTGCTCGGCCCCCGCGGCCTGCCGCGTCCCATCGTGGACCGGCTGGCGACCGCGATGCGCACCGCGCTGGAGGACCCGGAGGTGCGGCGTCACCTCGCCACCCATGGCGTCGAGCCCACGCCCTCCACGCCGGAGGAACTGGCCCGCTTCATCCGCGACGAGACCGCCAAATGGGCGCCGATCATCCGCGCCACCGGGGCGACCCCCGACTGACCGCCGGGCCGGGCGGGGGGGGGGGACTGCCTTCCGCCCGCTCGCCTTCCGCGGTAACACCCCCGCGACATGCGGCACTTCCTGGAATTCGAGAAGCCGATCGCCGAGCTCGAGGGCAAGATCGAGGAGCTGCGCCGGACCACCGACGCAGGCGGCATCGACGTGGCCGACGAGGTCGGCAAGCTCCGCGACAAGGCGGAGGCGCTGCTGCGCCAGACCTACGCCAAGCTCTCGCCCTGGCAGAAGACGCTGGTGGCGCGGCATCCGGAGCGCCCGAAGGCGCTCGACTACGTCCGCACGCTGATCACCGACTGGACGCCGCTGGCCGGCGACCGCGCCTTCGCCGACGACGCCGCGGTGGTGGCCGGGCTCGGGCGCTTCCGCGGCCATGCGGTCGCCGTGCTCGGCACCGAGAAGGGCCGCGACACCGAAAGCCGCGTGAAGCATAATTTCGGCATGGCCCGCCCCGAGGGCTATCGGAAGGCGCGCCGCATCATGGAGATGGCCGGGCGCTTCGGCCTGCCCATCGTCAGCTTCGTCGACACCGCCGGCGCCTTTCCGGGCATCGAGGCGGAGGCCCGCGGCCAGGCCGAGGCCATCGCCCGCTCCATCGAGGCCGGGCTCGATGCGCCGGTGCCCTTCGTCGCGACCATCATCGGCGAGGGCGGATCGGGCGGCGCCATCGCGCTCGCCGCCGCCGACCGCGTGCTGATGCTGGAGCACGCGGTCTATTCGGTGATCTCGCCGGAGGGCTGCGCCTCCATCCTCTGGCGCGACGCCGCGCAGGCGGCGACGGCGGCCGAGGCGCTGCGCCTGACGGCCGAGGACCTGCGCAAGCTGAACCTCGTGGACGCGGTGGTGCCAGAGCCGCTCGGCGGCGCGCATCGCGAGCCGGAGAAGATGATGGAGGCCGTCGGCGACAAGGTCTGGTCGCTGCTCGAGCCGCTCCTGCAACTCGATGGCGCCACGCTGCGCGCCCGCCGCCGCGAGAAGTTCCTGGAGATGGGCCGCGCCGGCGTGATGTAGCGCCGGCCTCGCCGGCCCCGGCCTGGCGCGATAGGCTCGGGGCACATGCCCCCCGACACGGCGACACCGACCGAGGCCGAGCTACGCCGGCTGTTCTTCCGCGTCTTCCCGGCCGTCGGCCTCGCAATGTTCGGCGCCGCGCTCGACCAGACCATCGTCGCCGCCGCGCTGCCCTCCATCGCGCGCAGCCTTGGCGAGGTCGAGCGCATCTCCTGGGTCGTCGTCGCCTATCTCGTCGCAACGACGGTCGCCGCACCCGTCTATGGCCGGCTTGGCGACGCCTTCGGGCGCCGGCGCATGCTGCTCGTCGCGCTCGGCATGTATGCGCTCGGCGCCACGCTCTGCGCCTTGGCGCCGAGCCTCGACATGCTGGCTCTCGCCCGGCTCGTGCAGGGCTTCGGCGGCGGCGGGCTGATCTCCCTCTCGGTCGCGCTGATCGCCGAGGTCGTCCCGGCGCGCGAGCGCGGCCGCTTCCAGGCCTGGATCGCCGCCGTCTTCGCCGCCTCCAGCGCGCTCGGCCCGGTCGCCGGCGGACTGCTGACCGAGTGGTTCGGCTGGCGCGCGGTCTTCATGCTCCAGCCGCCGCTGGCGCTGCTCGCCGCCTGGCTCGCGGTGCGCCGGCTTGCCGGTGCCGATCCCGGCAACCCGCAGGGCTTCGCCTTCGACTGGGCGGGGCTGCTGCTCTTCGCCCTATTCGTCGCGCCCGCGCTGCTCGCGCTGGACCAGGTCCGACGGCTGGCGCCGAGCGCCCTGGCGTTGGCGTTCGGCCTCGCCGCCCTCGCCGGCCTCGCGCTGTGGCTGCTGTGGCGGCAGGAGCGGCGCGCACGCGATCCGCTGCTCCCGCTCGACGTCCTCACCGAGCCCTCGGTCTGGCGGGCGAACCTGCTCTCGGCGCTGGTCTCCGGCGCCTTCGTCGGTGCGATCGCCTTCCTGCCGATCTACTTCGCCGCGGTCCGCGGCCTCTCGCCCTCCGCGTCCGGCATCGCGCTGCTGCCGCTCGCCGTGCTGGCGGCGGTCGGCGCCGTGGTCTCCGGCCGGCTGCTGTCGCGCACGGGCCGCACCATGCTGTGGCCGGCCTTCGGCCTCGCGGGCGCGGCCATCGTGATGGCCGCGGTGGCGCTCGGGACGGGGCGGCTCGGCGTGCCGGCCATGGCGCTGCTGCTCGGCCTCGTCTCCATCGGCCTCGGCACCTCCTTCCCCATGGTGCAGGTGACGGTGCAGTCGGCGGCCGGGCGCGAGCGGCTCGGCTCCGCCACCGCCTCGGTACAGTTCACCCGGGCGCTCGGCTCTGCGGTCGGCACGGCGCTGCTGGGGACGGTGCTGTTCGGCACGCTCGCGGCGCAGGGCGGCGAGGCGGCGAGCCTCTTCGTCGCCCTGGTGAATCGCGGGCCGGAGGCGCTGGCCGGGCTGAGCGAGGCGGCGCAGGCCGCCTTCCGCGCCGAGATGACCGCGGCCTTCCGCGCCGCCTTCCTGACGGCCGCCGCGATGGCGGCCGTGGCCGCCTGGCTCTGCACGCGCGTGCCGCTGCAGCGGGTGTAGCGTCTACATCGGGCAGTTGAGCGTGAGCCCCGCCGCGACGGTCGCGGTCGGGATCGGCCGTGGCCCTGGCCCGGTCGGGACGATCACCACGCTTTGGCCGCCGATGCGGTAGGGTTGGCCCGTGGTGCGCGCGAATTCGCGCCCGTCCACCCGGAGCGAAAGCGTGAAGACCAGTTGCCGCGCGCTCGTGTTGCGGATGTGCAGCAGGTAGTTGAACTCGCCGTCGGAGCGCCGCTCCGCCTGCACGCGCTCCAGAACGAGGACGCCGCTCTGCCCGCAGGTGCCGCCGACGCGCAGCGCCTGCTCCTGCGCCGCCGCTGGCGTCGCGCAGAGCAGCAAAGCGGCGGCGAGGGCTCGTGGCGCCCGGCTCACACCCGCCCGTGGCAGTGCTTGTACTTCTTCCCCGAGCCGCAGGGGCAGGGCGCGTTGCGCGGCGTCTGCGCCCAGGTCGAGGGATCGTTCGGATCCACCGCGCCCGCGACCAGCGGCGCGCGCGCCGCCTGCGTCGCCGTGCCATAGGCGGGCGCCGGCCCGGCGTCGGCGTATTCCAGCTCGCCGCCCGCCTGGTTCGGGTCCGGGTGGCGCATGTCCATCACGCGCACCGGCTCCGGCATCGGAGGCGGCGCGTCCTGGCGCAGCTCGATGCGCATCAGCACGCTCGTCACCCGCTCGCGCAGGTCCTCGAGCATGGCATTGAACAGGTTGAAGGCCTCGCTCTTGTACTCGTTCAGCGGATCGCGCTGGCCATAGGCGCGCAGCCCGATGCCCTGCCGCAGGTGATCGAGCGAGAGGAGGTGCTCCTTCCACACCGCGTCGAAGATCTGCAGCAGCAGGCTCTTCTCCACCATGCGCATGAGCTCGGGGCCGAAATTCGCGACGCGCGCGGCGTAGGATTCGTCGGCCGCCTTCAGCAAACGCTCGCGCACCTGCGTCTCGTCGATGCCTTCCTCGCGTCCCCACTCCGCGACCGGCAGGTCGAGTCCGAGCACGTCGACCACCTTCTTCTGCAGGCCGTCGAGGTCCCACTGCTCGGGATAGGCGTTCTCGGGGATCGCCTTGTCGACCATCGCGCCGATCGTCTCGCGACGCATCTCGGCGACCGTCTCCGACACGTCCTCGGCGGTCATGAAGGCCTTGCGCTGCGCATAGACCTCGCGGCGCTGGTTGTTCATGACGTCATCGTACTTCAGCAGGTTCTTGCGCGTGTCGAAGTTCCGCGCCTCGACCTTCTTCTGCGCCTTCTCGAGCGCCTTGTTGATCCAGGGATGGATGATGGCCTCGCCGTCCTTGAGGCCGAGCTTCTCCAGCATCCCGCCCATGCGATCGGACCCGAAGATCCGCATCAGGTCGTCCTCGAGGCTGAGGAAGAAGCGGGAGGCACCCGGATCGCCCTGGCGGCCGGAGCGGCCGCGCAGCTGGTTGTCGATGCGCCGGCTCTCGTGCCGCTCGGTGCCGATCACCAGCAGGCCGCCGGCTTCCTTCACCTTCGGCCGAACCGCCTCGACCTCGGCCTTGTGGCGGGCCAGCGCCGCCTCGAATTCCGGGCTGTCGCCGTTGCCGACCTCGGCGCGCGCCAGCATCTCGGCATTGCCGCCGAGCTGGATGTCGGTACCGCGGCCGGCCATGTTGGTCGCGATCGTTACCGCGCCCGGGCGTCCGGCCTGCGCGATGATGCCGGCCTCCTGCTCGTGGTAGCGCGCGTTCAGCACCTGGTGCGGGATGTTGCGCTTCTTCAGCAGCCCCGCGATCAGCTCCGACTTCTCGATGCTTGTGGTGCCGACGAGGATCGGCTGGCCCTTGCCGCGCGCCTCGTCGATCAGGTCGATCACCGCGTCGTACTTCTCACGCGCGCTGCGATACACCTCGTCGTCGGAGTCGATGCGCGCGACCGGCACGTTGGTCGGGATCTCGACGACGTCGAGCTTGTAGATCTCCATGAACTCGTCGGCCTCGGTGGAGGCCGTGCCCGTCATGCCCGACAGCTTCGGATAGAGGCGGAAGTAGTTCTGGAAGGTGATGGACGCCAGCGTCTGGTTCTCCGGCTGGACCGGCGCCCCCTCCTTCGCCTCGAGCGCCTGGTGCAGCCCGTCCGAGTAGCGCCGGCCCTCCATCATGCGGCCGGTGAACTCGTCGATGATGATCACCTTCTCCTGCGTGACGCCGTACTCGGTCACCTTCTTGACGATGTAGTCCACGTCCCGGGTGAAGAGCGCATGCGCGCGCAGCGACTGGTTGGCGTGGTGCACCAGCGTGACGTTCTGGATGTCGTACAGCCCGCCTTCCGTCAGCAGCCCGGCCTCGCGCAGCGCCGCCTCCAGCCGCTCCGTGCCTTCCTCGTTCAGGTGGACGGTGCGGAACTTCTCGTCCTTCTCGTAGATCGACTTGTCCTTGACCAGCTCCTTCATCACCGCGTTGACGCGGTTGTAGAGGTCGGAGGTGTCGTCCGTCGGGCCGCTGATGATCAGCGGCGTCCGCGCCTCGTCCACCAGGATGCTGTCCACCTCGTCGACGATCGCGTAGTTGAACTCGCGCTGCACCATCTCGGTCAGCGAATACTTCATGTTGTCGCGCAGGTAGTCGAAGCCGAACTCGTTGTTCGTCCCGTAGGTCACGTCGCAGGCATAGGCCGCGCGGCGCTCCTCGTCGGTCAGCCCGTGCACGATCACGCCGACGGTCAGGCCGAGGAAGCGGTAGATCCGCCCCATCCACTCGCTGTCGCGCTTCGCCAGGTAGTCGTTCACCGTGACGACATGCACGCCCTTCGACGTCAGCGCGTTCAGGTAGACGGGCAGGGTGGCGACCAGCGTCTTGCCCTCGCCGGTCTTCATCTCGGCGATCTTGCCCTCGTGCAGCACCATGCCGCCGATCATCTGCACGTCGAAATGGCGCAGCCCGAGCACGCGCTTGCCGGCCTCGCGCACCACCGCGAAGGCCTCGGGCAGGATGTCGTCGAGCGACTTGCCGGCGGCGAGCTGGGCGCGGAACTCGTCGGTCTTGCCGCGCAGCGCCTCGTCCGACAGGGCGGCGATCTTCGGCTCGAGCGCGTTGATGGCCGGGACGCGCGCCTGGTAGCGCTTGACCGCGCGGTCGTTCGAGGTGCCGATGAAGGCGCGGACGAGGCGTTGGAACATGTCTTCCTGTCGTCTCCGGCCGGTGCCCGGGCCCGGGGCTTGGCCAACGGGCAGGCGGGACGACGGCCGGGCAAAGGGGGGCGCGAGCCGGGCCGCAGCCCGGGCTGTGCCAGCGGTGGCGCGGCCGGCGAGAGATAGGCTCGGGCGGGGGACGCGTCAACGCGAACGGCCGGGCCGGCTCCTTGTCGCCCCGGCGGCCTTCCGCCATCTTCCGGCGCCTTCTCGGAGTCTGATGAATGCGCCGCCCGGCCCTGTTCCTTGCCGCCCTGCTGCTGCCGGCCGGCCCCGTGCTCGCCCAGGCCCCCGCGGCGCCGGCGCCGCAGCCGCCCGCGGCAGCGACCCCGGCCGGCG
>NZ_JAKJIB010000137.1 GCF_021864505.1 Falsiroseomonas oryziterrae | reverse complement strand
GAGCGGCGGCTGCTCCGCGCAGCGCGCGACCGCGAAGGGGCAGCGCGGCGCGAAGCGGCAGCCGGGCGGCGGGGCGCGAAGGTCGGGCACCGTGCCCTCGATGCTCGCCAGCCGCTCCGCCCCGCCTTCGAGCGAGGGCGCCGCGCCCAGCAGGCCGACCGTGTAGGGATGCTCCGGCCGGGCGAAGAGCGCGGCGGCGGGCGCGCGTTCCGCCACGCGGCCGGCATACATCACCACCACCTCGTCGGCATGGTCGGCGACGACGCCGAGATCGTGGGTGATGAGGACCACCGCGGTCCCCGTCTCCGCCTTCAGCTCGTCGATCAGGCCGAGGATCTGCGCCTGCACCGTGACGTCGAGCGCAGTGGTCGGCTCGTCGGCGATCAGCAGCCGCGGGCGGCAGGCGAGCGCCATGGCGATCATCACGCGCTGGCGCATGCCGCCCGAGAGCTGGTGCGGATACTGCGCGGCGCGGCGCGCGGCGTCGGGGATGCGCACGCGGTCGAGCATCTCGACCGCCTTGTCCCAGGCGGCGCGCTGCGAGAGGCCCTGGTGCAGGACCAGCGCCTCGGCCACCTGGTCGCCGGCGCGGAAGGCCGGGTTCAGGCTGGTCATCGGCTCCTGGAAGATCATCGCCATCTCGCCGCCGCGCTTCAGGCGGCGATCCTCGGCCTCCATCGTCGTCAGCTCGCGCCCGGCGAGGCGGATCGAGCCGCCGATCGCGGCGCGCGGCGGCAGCAGGCCCATGATGGCGAGCGCGGTGACGGACTTGCCGCAGCCGCTCTCGCCCACCACGGCGAGCGTCTTGCCGGCCTCGACCGCGAAGGACACGCCGTCCACGGGGCGCAGCGGGCCGCGATCCGTGGCGAGCGTGACGGCGAGGTCGCGGAGTTCGAGGACGGGCCCGCTCATGCGTCCTGCGCCTGGGCTTCGGCGACCGCCGCCTGGATCACGGCGCGGTCGAAGACGCCGGGATGGTCGCGCCCGGGCAGGAAGCGGCGGAAGTGGCGCGTGTAGCCGCGCCAGACCGTGTAGAGGCGGCGCAGCTCGGCCAGCGGGTCGGGATGGTCGTCCACCCGCAGGTCTAGATCGGGATAGGGGTCGCGCGAGCCGACCTGGATGCCGGCGGCCTGCCGGCCGCGCTTGTCGCCACCGGCGGCCTCCCCGGCCTCCATCGCGGCCAACAGGCGCTCGGCCAGCGGCAACCCGGCGGTGCCGAGGAAGGCGTCGCGGGTCGCGGCGACCACCTCGGGGCCGGCGAGCATGTTGCCGGCCACGGAGACATCTGCGCCCGAGACATGGCCGCACCAGCCGATGCAACCGTCGCCGGTATGCTGCGCAACGCGCCCATCGGCCGACATCACATGGACCTGACGTGTCGCACGGCCGGCATCCGCCGCGATCAGCGCGGCGAGGGCGGGCTCCGGCGCCTCCCCCGCGCGCAGCCGGGCGAGCGCGTCAGGCGCGTGGAAGGGATTGACCAGCGCCTGGGTGCAGGCCGCGCCGACGCCGCCCTCGACGCGCGGCACGAGGGCGCCGCAGGCCAGGAAGCGGCTGGCCACGGCGGCGCCGATCTCGCCGGTCACGGGATCGCGCGCCAGGATGGACCACGTCATGGCCGCATGAACGACAGGCGGGGCATCCTGCGCAAGATGCCTGCGCGGCGATGCCCCGGCCCATTCGTCCCTCTCTGCCCAACTCCTGGCCCGGGCCTGCCTGCCCGGCGGGCAGCTACAGCTTCACGCGGAGCGCGTGGGCGATCTCGCCGAGGATGCCCCGCCGGAAAGCGAGCACGCAGGCGATGAAGATGGCGCCCTGGATCACCAGCACCCAGGCGCCGAACTCCGCCAGGTAGTTCTGCATGGTGACGATCACCGCCGCCCCCACCACCGGGCCGAAGATCGTTCCGAGGCCGCCCACCAGGCTCATCAGCACCACCTCGCCGGACATGGTCCAGTGGACGTCGGTGAGGGTGGCGATGTTGAAGACCAGCGACTTGGTGCCGCCCGCGATGCCGGCCAGCGCGGCGGAGAGCACGAAGGCCAGTAGCTTGTACTGCTCCACCCGGTAGCCGAGCGATGTGGCGCGCGGCTCGTTGTCGCGGATCGCCTTCATCACCTGGCCGAAGGGCGAGTGGACGATGCGGTGGATCAGCAGGAAGCCCGCCAGGAACACCGCCGCGACCAGCCAGTACATGGTCAGGTCCGCGGTCAGATCGAAGATGCCGAACAGCGTGCCGCGCGGGATCGCCTGGATGCCGTCCTCGCCGCCGGTGAAGGGCGCCTGGAGGGAGAAGAAGTAGACCATCTGGGCGAGCGCCAGGGTGATCATCGAGAAGTAGATGCCGGCCCGGCGGATGGCGAGCCAGCCGAATGGCAGGCCGAGCGCGGCGCCGATGGCGCCGCCCATGAGGATCGCGAGCTCTGGCGGCACGCCCCACGCCTTCGCGGCATAGCCGGTGACATAGGCGCCCATGCCGAAATAGGCGGCGTGGCCGAAGGAGAGCAGCCCGACATAGCCGATCAGCAGGTTGAAGGCGCAGGCGAAGAGCGCGAAGCACAGGATCTTCATCAGGAAGACCGGGTAGAGGAAGAACGGCGACACCAGCACGAAGGCGACCATCACCAGGAAGGCGATCGCCTGGGGGCGGGTGAAGCCGAGGAAGGCTTCCTTCTCCGTCTGTCCGCCGAGGGGGCCGGAGGCGGCGATGGACGTGCCGTCGGCCATGTCTCAGGCCCTCCCGAACAGGCCGGCGGGCCGCGTCAGCAGCACGATGGCCATGATGACGAAGACCACGGTCTGCGAGAAGGGCGGATAGACCACCTCGGTCACGCCCTGCAGGAAGCCGAGGAGGAAGCCGGTCACGATCGAGCCGGCGATCGAGCCCATGCCGCCGATCACGACGACCGCGAAGACAGTGATGATGAAGTTCGCGCCCATCGCCGGATGCACGGAGTAGATCGGCGCCGCCAGCACGCCCGCGAAGGCCGCCAGCGCCACGCCCGCGCCGTAGGTCAGCGTCATCATCAGCGGCACGTTGATGCCGAAGGCCTGCACCAGCTGCGGGCGTTCCGTCGCGGCGCGCAGGTAGCTGCCGATCTTTGTCTTCTCGATCACCAGCCAGGTGGCGAGGCACACGGCCGTCGCGGCGATGAGCACCCAGACGCGGTAGCCCGGCAGGAAGAAGTCGCCAATCTCGAGGTTGAGCGCCTGGAACTCGCGCGGCGGCGTGTAGCGCTGGCCGGAGGAGCCGAAGTTGTTGCGGAACAGCCCCTCGATCACCAGGGCGCAGCCGAATGTGAGCAGCAGGCCGTAGAGATGGTCGAGTTTGTACAATCGGCTGATCATCAGCCGTTCCATCAGCACGCCAACGAGGCCGACGATCAATGGGGCGAGGATCAGCGCAGGCCAGTAGCCGATGCCGAGGAAGGCGAGCAGCATCCAGGCGACGAAGGCGCCCATCATGAACTGTGCGCCATGGGCGAAGTTGATGACGTTGAGCATGCCGAAGATGACGGCAAGCCCGAGCGAGAGCAGGGCGTAGAAGGCGCCGTTGATCACGCCCAGGATGACCTGGGGCATCGCAAGCTGAAGTTCGAAGAGCAGGTCTTCCATGGTTCCCCGGCGCCCTCGTTGGTGACGTCAACGGGGGCGGCGCGCGCCGCCCCCGCCCGGCGTCAGGACCGCACCAGCGCGCAGCCGCCCTCGTTGATCGGGCGGAACGCCTCGTTGGCCGGGATGGTGGAGACGAGCTTGTAGTAGTCCCACGCGCCGCGGCTCTCCTGCGGGGTCTTCACCTCGAAGAGATAGGCAGGGTGGATCTTGCGGCCGTCGGGGCGGATGGTGCCCTCGCCGAAGGCGTCGTCGCTGGTCGGCATCGCCTTCATGCGCGCGACCGCCTCGGCGCCCGAGGCCTTGGCAGCGGCGACGCCCATGTCGCGCACCGCCTTCAGGTAGTGCAGCACGCCGGAGTAGCAGCCGGCCTGCACCATGGAGGGCCGCAGGTTGCCCGGCATCTGGCCGAGGCGCTGGGTGAAGGCACGCGTACGGTCGTTGAGGTCCCAGTAGAAGGTCTCGGTCAGCACGAGGCCCTGCGCCGTTTCGAGGCCGAGGGAGTGGACGTCGGTGACGAAGACCAGCAGCCCCGCGAGCTTGGTGCCGCCGCGGGTGATGCGGAACTCGCCCGCCTGCTTGATCGAGTTGATGGTGTCGCCGCCGGCATTCGCCAGGCCGATCACCTGCGCGCGCGAGCGCTGCGCCTGCTGGAGGAAGGAGGAGAAGTCGGTGGTGCCCGGGAAGGGCGTGCGCACGCTGCCGACCACGCGCCCGCCGGCGGCGTTCACGAAGGTCGTCGTGTCGCGCTCCAGCGCATGGCCGAAGGCGTAGTCGGCGGTGATGAAGAACCAGGTCCGCCCGCCGGCCGCCACCATCGCGCCGCCCGTGCCCTTGGCGAGCATGTAGGTGTCGTAGGTCCAGTGGATGGTGTTCGGCGTGCAGGCGCTGCCCGTCAGGTCGGAGGTTGCGGCGCCCGAGTTGATGAAGACCTTGTTCCGCTCGCGCACCAGCGTGTTCACCGCCAGCGCCACCGAGGAGGTGGGAACGTCCACGATGACGTCCACGCCGTCGCGGTCGAGCCACTGCCGCGCCACGGTGGAGCCGACGTCCGGGCGGTTCTGGTGGTCGGCCTGCACGACCTCGACATTGATGCCGGCCTGGGTGATGCCGCTCTCCTGGATCGCGAGGCGCACCGCCTGGGTCGAGCCGGGGCCGGAGATGTCGCGGTAGAGCGAGGACTGGTCGTTCAGCACGCCGATGCGGATGGTGTTGGCGGCCTGGGCGCGGGCCGACCGGAAGGGCAGCGCGCCCCAGACCGGGGCGGTGGCGGCGGCGCCCAGAAGCGTGCGGCGGTTCATGGTCATGCTCGGTTTCCTTTCCCTGTCCTTGCTGCCCGGGCCGTCAGACGCCCAGGTACTCGTGCAGCCGGTCCATGCTGGCGGCGAGTTCGCCGTTCTCCACCATGTCCACGACCTGGCCGTGTTCCATCACGTAGTGGCGGTCGGCGACGGTCTGCGCGAAGCGGAAGTTCTGCTCGACGAGCAGCACGGTGAAGCCGCGCTGCTTGATCTCGCGGATCATCGCGCCGATCTGCTGGACGATCACCGGCGCGAGGCCCTCGCTCGGCTCGTCGAGCAGCAGCAGCCGCGCGCCGGTGCGCAGGATGCGCGCGATGGCGAGCATCTGCTGCTCGCCGCCCGACAGCTTCGTCCCCTGGCTGCGCGCCCGCTCCTTGAGATTGGGGAACAGCGTGTAGATCTCGTCGAGGCTGAGGCCGCCCGGCGCGATCACCGGGGGCAGCATCAGGTTCTCGGTCACGTCGAGCGAGGCGAAGATGCCGCGCTCTTCCGGGCAGTAGGCGATGCCCTGGCGGGCGATCTGGTCGGGGCGCGCGGCGATCAGCTCCCTGCCCTCGAAGCGCACCGAGCCGGCGCGACGGCCGGTCAGGCCCATGATGGCGCGCAGCGTCGTCGTCTTGCCCGCGCCGTTGCGGCCGAGCAGCGTGACCACCTCGCCCTGGCGGATCTCGAGGCCGACGCCGTGCAGGATGTGGCTCTCGCCATACCAGGCCTCGAGCCCCTGCACCGCGAGCATCGGCGCGCCGGTCGCGGCCGGGCGGTCCAGCGCCATGCTCTCCGCCATGCTCAATGCCCTCCCGACACGCCGGGGTCGGTGCCGAGATAGGCGGCCTGGACCTCCGGGTTCGCGCTGACCGCCGCGTAGTCGCCCTCGGCCAGCACGCGGCCGCGGGTGAGGACGGTGATGGTGTCGCAGAGGCCGGCGACGACCTTCAGGTTGTGCTCCACCAGCAGGACGGTGCGCCCGGCCGCAACGCGCTTCACCAGCGCGATCACGCGGTCCACGTCCTCATGCGTCATGCCGGCCGTCGGCTCGTCGAGCAGCAGCATCTGCGGCTCGAGCGCCAGTGTCGTCGCGATCTCGAGTGCGCGCTTGCGGCCATAGGGCAGCTCGCCCGCGGTGAGCTTCGCGTAGCCGGTCAGCCCGACATCGTCGAGCAGTTCCATGGCGCGGGCATCGAAGCTCTTCAGCAGGCTCTCGGAGCGCCAGAAGTCGAAGCTGGCGCCGCGCGCGCGCTGCAGCGCGACGCGGACATTCTCGAGCACGGTCAGGTGCGGGAAGACGGCCGAGATCTGGAAGCTGCGCACCAAGCCGAGGCGGGCGACCTCGGCGGGCTTCATTCCGGTGATGTCGCGCCCGTCGTAGCGGATGCTGCCGCGCGTCGGCGGCAGGAACTTGGTGAGCAGGTTGAAGCAGGTGGTCTTGCCGGCGCCGTTGGGGCCGATCAGGCCATGGATCGTGCCGCGCCGCACCTTGAGCGCGACATCGGCCACCGCGACGAAGCCGCGGAACTCCTTGGTCAGGCCCTCGGTCTCGAGGATCGGGCCATCACTCGCCGCGGATGCCACGCCCCGCTGCCTCCCTGCTCCCGGCCGGGCCACGCGCCGGGTAGAGTCCCGACATCCGTGCATGCCCGCCATGTGTTGGCATTCTTCATGAAGAAGCCCGCGCCAATGCGCAAGGGAGGGGCGCCGCGTTTCGGCGGAGCCCCCGGTGCAAACGATTCCGCGACCTCAGGCGCCGGCGAGCGCCCGCTGCATCCGCCCGATCCCCTCCTCGAGCAACGCCCGGGGACAGCCGAAGTTGAGGCGCACGAAACCCTGGCCGGGCGGCCCGAAATCCGGCCCGGCGTTGAGCCCGACGCGCGCCCGGTCGAGGAAGAAGCGGTGCGGATCGGCGGCGGCGGCACTGCCGCGGCAATCGAGCCAGGCCAGGAAGGTGCCCTCCGGCGCGCGCAGCCGCACGCCAGGCAGCCGCTCCGCCACCGCGCGCAGCAGCCAGTCGCGGTTGGCCTGGAGATAGGCGATCAGCGCCTGCCGCCAGGGCTCGCCTTCGGCCAGCGCCGCCTCGGTCGCGACGAGGCCGAGGATGTTCACATGATCGGCGACGCCGGCCAGGGCGGCGGCGTAGCGGGCGCGCAGCCCGGCGTCAGGCACCACCGCCCAGCAGGCGTTCAGCCCGGCGATGTTCCAGGTCTTGCCGGCCGACATCAGCGTGATGGTGCGCGCGGCGAATTCGGGCGCGAGCGAGGCGAGCGGGATATGCCGGCGGCCGTCGAAGAGCAGGTCGCAATGGATCTCGTCGGAGACGATCGGCACGTTCTCGGCCAGGCAGGCCTCGGCCATCGCGGCCAGTTCCGCCACGCCGAAGACACGGCCGGTCGGGTTGTGGGGGTTGCAGAGCAGGAAGGCGCCGTCCTGCGCGGCCGGGCCGTGGCCGGCGCCGCGCAACGCGGTGCGCAGCGCGTCCATGTCCACCTCGTCGTCGTCGGTCAGCGGCGCGTCCACCCGGCGCAGGCCCCAGTTCCCGGGCGCCTTCAGCATGGGCGGATAGACCGGCGTCTGCACCACCACGCCGGCGCCCGGCCCGCAAAGCGCGCGGAGCGCCAGGTTGAAGCCGGGCACGACGCCGGGCAGCAGCAGGATCGCCTCCGGCGGCACCTCCCAGCCGTAGCGCGCGGCGAGCCAGGCGACGATGCGTTCCTTCACGCGCTGCTGCGCCACGCCGTAGCCGAGCACGGGGTGCGCGAGCCGGTCGGCGATCGCGGCGCGAATCGGCTCCGCCACGGCGAAGTCCATGTCGGCCACCCACATGGGCAGCACGTCCTCGTCGAAGCGGGTCCACTTCACGCAGCCGCTGTCGCGGCGCGCGATGGGCGCATCGAAGAGCGTCGGATCGAACGCGTTCACTCGGGTCGTCCCCCCACCACCACGGGCCGGGCGGGATCCGCGCTCCAGCCCGACCAGGACTCAGGATACATGGCCGCGTCGAGTCCGAGAGAGGCGAGCGCCGCGACGCCGACGGCGGCGGAGATCCCGGCGCCGCAATAGATCCCGATCGGACGGCTGCCGTCGGCGCCGAGCGCCTCGTAGAGGTGGCGCAGCGTCGCCGCGTCGGCGAAGGGCCCGGCCTCGGTGAAGTTGTCGGCGGCCGGGGCGCTGAGGGCGCCGGGGATGTGCCCGCGGCGAGGCGCGCCCGCCGGCGTGGCGCCGCCGATGTAGTTCGGCCGCACCCGCGTATCGAGCAGCACGCCGTCGCGCGGCATCGCGGCCGCGTCATTGGCGTCCAGCACCTTCATGTGCCCGGGCGAGAGCACGACGTCGCCCGGCGCGGGCTGCGGCGGGCGATGCACGACCGGCAGTCCGGCCGAGACCCAGGCCGCGAGGCCGCCATCGAGCAGCCGCACATCGCCGATCCCCGCCCAGCGCAGCACCCACCAGCCGCGCGCCGCGACCAGGCCGCGGTCATGGTCGTAGACGACGACGGTCTGGCCCTGGCGCAGGCCCCAGCGTCGCGCCGCCGCCTGCAGCGCGGCGATCTCCGGCAAGGGACGCGAGCCGCGCGTCCCGCCGCCCGGCCCGGCCAGTTCCGAGGGCAGGTCGACATCGACCGCGCCCGGGATCCGCGGGCGCGTCGCGTCGTCGTCGCCGCGCGGGTTCCGGATGGCGAGGATCGCCGCGCCGTCGAGACGCGCGACGGCCTCGGCCGTCACCAGCACGCTTGCACGCTGCCCCTGCTCGTCCATCGCGCCCCCCTGCCCGCTCATCCTGCCGCGCCGCGCGACGACGAGGGAGACCGGTGCCCAGCCGTGGCGATGCGCGAATTCGGCGCGCGACATCCGCGCCACACGCATGAGTCATATCGCCGCCGGCGCTTGATCTTCCTGGGAACCAACGTCATCTCCGTGACATCCTGAAGATCCCGGACATGGAGTCGGCCGACATGCCGAAGCCCGACGCCGCGCGCAGCGCAGCGCGCGCCACACCTGCCGCCCCCGACCTCGCCGGCTTCGCGGTCGGCGACGCGGTGATGCACCCCGCCCACGGCGTCGGCCGCGTGACCGGCCAGTCCAGCGCCGATGTGGGCGGCGAGAAGCTGGAGCTGGTTCATTTCGCCTTCGGTGAGGGCCGGCTGCTGCTGCGCGTGCCGCGCGCCAAGGTCGTGGCGAACGGCATCCGCCGCCTCGCGGGCGGTGAACTGATCGCCGAGGCGCTCGAGGTACTGACCGGCACGCCGCGCGGCGCCGCCCGCGGCATCACCTGGGCCCGCCGCGCGGCGGAGCTGCAGGCGAAGCTGAACAGCGGCGACCCGCGCAAGGTGGCCGAGGTACTGCGCGACCTGTCGCGCAACGTGAACAATCCGGAGCGCAGCTTCTCCGAGCGGCAGATCTTCGAGGCGGCGCTGGAACGCCTCTCGGTCGAGATCGCCGCGGTCGAGAACACGACGCGCGAGGCCGCGGTCGCCAAGATCGCCCAGCGCATCCCGGTCGCGCCGACGCCGATCGCCGTCGCGGCCTGAAGCTTCCGTTTTCCGATCCGCTTGGCGGGCCGGCCCGGGACAACCCGGGCCGGCCCGTTCGCGTTGGGGGCGCCATGCAAGCGCCCGATCGTCCGGCCGAGCCGCCACCCGAGCCCACGCCGCCCGAGCCGCCGCCCTCGCCCGCGCCGCCGCGCG
>NZ_JAKJIB010000136.1 GCF_021864505.1 Falsiroseomonas oryziterrae | reverse complement strand
CCCCGCCGGCCAGGCGCGGCAGCAGCCGGGTCGCGAGCCGCGCCGCGCGCCCGTCCTCGAGCGTCGTCAGGATCCGCGGCATGGCGCCGGCGAGCGTCACGGCCGCCGGCCGCACCGCCTCGGGGTCGGCGAGGAAGTCGCGCAGGATCTTGCCGAGGTCGAGCCGCCCGATCACGCGGCGCACCTCGTCCTCGGTGAAGACGTGGTTGGCGACGAAACGGCCGAGCCCGGCGCCGAGCCGCTCCTTCTGGCGCGGGATGATCGCGGTGTGGGGAATGGGCAGGCCGAGCGGATGGCGGAACAGCGCCGTCACCGCGAACCAGTCGGCGATGCCTCCCACCACGCCCGCCTTGGCCGAGGCCTGCAGCAGGTCGGTCCAGTAGCCCGGCGGCAGGTAGTAGCTGCCGACCAGCAGGCCGCCCATGCCGCCGAGCAGCCCGGTCGCGACCGCCCGCTGGCGCCGCAGCGCCCGGCGGAGCGCCTCGTCGGCGTCGGGGGGGGGATCGGGGGAGAGGAGGGGGTCGGGGGAGCCCTGCATCGGGCGCGGAGGTAAACCCCAAATCCGCCCTTTGCCCAGCCGGCCAGGGACCGATATACGGGATGCAACGTTATACGGTTCCGATGCCCCGCCTGCCGTTCTCCGACCCGCTCGACCTGTCCGCCGGCGCCGCTGCGCGCCTGGCGCTGGCCGGCTGCGTGCTGGTCGCGCTGTGGGCCGCGGTCGCCTGGGCCATGGCCTGAGCATGCGCGGGCCCGAACTCCGCATCGAGCACCTGACGGCCACGCATCGCCGGCACCCGGCGGTGCATCACGTCTCGGCGCGCTTCGCCCCGGGCAGCCTGACGGCGCTGGTGGGGCCGAACGGCGCCGGCAAGACGACGCTGCTCCGCGCGGTCGCCGGGCTGCACGCGCCGGATGAGGGCCACATCCATGTGAGCCGGCCTGACGGCGCTGCGGCGCGCGTCGCCCTGCTGCCGCAGCAATCCGGCATGGACCGCGCCTTCCCCATTCTCTGCCGCGATGTCGTGCTGCAGGGCCTCTGGTCGCGGCTCGGCGCGTTCCGCGGCGCCTCGGCCGAGGATCGCGACCGCGCGGCCCATGCGCTGGAGGCGGTCGGGCTGCGCGGCTTCGAGCGGCGCCCGGTCTCCGACATGTCGGCCGGCCAGTTCCAGCGCCTGCTCTTCGCGCGCCTGCTGGTGCAGGACGCCGACCTGATCCTGCTCGACGAACCCTTCAACGCGGTGGATGCGCGCACCGCCGCCGACCTGCTGGCGATGGTGCATCGCTGGCATGGCGAGGGCCGCACGGTGGTCGCCGTGCTGCACGACCTCGACCTGGTGCGCGACGAATTCCCCGACTGCCTCCTGCTCGCGCGCCGCAAGATCGCCGCTGGCCCGACCGCCGAGGTGCTGACCGCCGCCAACCGCCTCGAGGCGCGCCGCATGGCCGAGGCCTGGGACGACGCCGCGCCCGCCTGCAGCCAGGCCGCATAGGATGCTGGAGGGCCTGTTCGGCCCCTTCGTCGAGTTCTCCTTCATGCGCCGCGCGCTGGTGGGCTGCCTTGCGCTTGCCGTGGCGGCGCCGGTGCTCGGCGTCTTCCTCATGCTGCGCCGGACGAGCCTGACGGCGGAGGTATTGGCGCATGGCGTGACGCCTGGCATCGCCGCGGGCTTCCTGATCGCCGGCCTCTCGGTGCCGGCGATGTCGCTCGGCGGGCTTGTGGCCGGGCTCGCGGTCGCGCTCGGCGCCGGCGCGCTGTCGCGCGCGACGGGCGGACGCGAGGATGCGGCGCTGACCGCGCTCTACCTGATCGCGCTGGCGCTCGGCGTCACGCTGGTCTCGCTGCGCGGCGACACCGCCGACCTGACGCATCTGCTCTTCGGCCAGGTGCTCGGCGTGGATGACGAGGCGCTGCTGCTGATGGCGGGCGTCGCCACCGTGACGCTGCCGGCGCTGGCGCTGGCCTGGCGGCCGCTCGCGCTCGAGACCTTCGACCCGTCCTTCGCCCGCGCCGAGGGCGCGCGCGGCGGGCTGTGGCACATGCTGTTCCTGACGCTGGTCGTGCTGAACGTGCTGGCGGCGTTCCAGGCCATGGGCACGCTGATGGCGGTGGGACTGATGATGCTGCCTGCCGTGGCGGCGCGGCATTGGGCGCGGGAGTTGTCGGGCATGGCCTATGCGGCCGTTGGGATCGCCGCGCTGTCGGCCGTCGCCGGGCTGCTGGCCTCCTACCACCTCGACCTGCCGTCCGGCCCGGCGATCGTGCTGACGGCCGGGCTGGCCTGGGCGCTGTCGGTCCTCGCTGGTCCCGTCGACGGGCTGGCCGCGCGCTGGCTGCGCCGCCCGCATCTCGCCGGCTGACCGGCTATTTCTTTCCCTGCAGACGGTCGAGCGCGCCGAGCACCAGCACGCCGGCCAGGAACGCGCCGTGCAGGATCACCGTCCAGGTGACGGCGCGGTCGCTGTACTCGTCGAGTTCCATGAAGATCTGCAGGATGTGGATCGAGGAGATCGCGACCAGCGCGGTCGCGAGCTTCACCTTGAGGTTCCCCGGATCGATGGTCGCGACCCAGGACGTCTTGCGCTCCGCCTCGTCGGTCGTGAGCCGCGAGACCAGGCTGTCGTAGGAGGAGATCGCCACCATCACCACGAGGGAGGCGACGAGCGCCGAATCGAGCAGGTGCAGCAGCTCGATCAGGTGGCGCGTGTCCTCGGTGGTCAGCACGCCAACGGCGAACTTCCACAGCTTGTACAGGAACCGCACGGCGTAGACGGCGAGCGCCGCGGCCAGGCCGACGAAGAACACCGCCAGAAGCCAGCGGCTGCTCAGGATGACCTTGTCGAGAAACCCCTGCATGTCACTCTCACCCCCGGGCGCCAGGATTAGACCGGCGCCGTAACCGGAGGGAAGCATGACCATCCGCCGCATCGCCGAGGAATCGCGCCTGTCGGGCGCCGTGGTCGCGGGTGGCTTCGTCTGGCTGGCCGGGCAGGTCGCGGACGACGCGACGCTCGATACCGAGGGCCAGACCGCCGACATCCTGCGCCAGATCGACGCGCTGCTGGCCGAGGCCGGAACCGACAAGCGCGCGCTGCTGTCGGTGACGGTGGTGCTGGCCGACATCGCCGACGCGCCGGCCATGAACCGCGCCTGGGACGCCTGGCTCGACCCGGCGCACAAGCCGGCGCGGATGACGATCGAGGCGCCGCTGGTGGACCCCGACTGGAAGGTGGAGATCACCGGTGTCGCGCTCGCGCCGCGATGACGGGCCGGCGCCACCGCGCCGCCGCCCGGGTCCTCACCTGGCTGCGCGCCGTCGCCTTCACCGTGATCCTGGCGGTGCTGACCGCCTGGGGCGTGGGCGACCACGGGCAGCTCATGCCGGTGGCGGTGGTGGGCGCGGCGGCGCTCGGGCTCGGCTTCCTGTACTGGCTGTTCCCGCGCGGGCTGCACTTCGCCTTCGGGACGGCGACGGGCCTCGCGATCTACGCCACGCTCTTCGTGGTGCTCGGCCGGGCGCAGTTCCCGCTCTCGCCCGAATGGGCCCGGGCGCCCGCCTTCCTCCTGCCGGTGCTGGCCTTCCTCGGCATGGCCTGGTGGCGGCGACGCGAGCTGGTCTCGGTCGTGTCGCACCACGACAGCCATACGCTCGAGGAGTTGCCGCACACGCTGGGCTGGATCCTGGCGACCGCCGCGATCGGGCTGGTCTGCTTCGCCTTGCCGATCAACCGGCTGAGCCCGACCATGCAGGGCGCCGCGCTGGTCGGCGCGATGGGCCTGATCTCCGCCATCGTGGCGCGGTCGGTGCGCGACGTCGTGCTGCTGCTGGTGGACGTCGCGCTCATCATGGAGGAGATCACGGAGCGCCTGCGCCACCTGACGGTGCCGGCGACCGCCTTCCTGTTGATGTACGCGCTGCTGGTGATCGTCTTCGCCGCGGCCTATCGGATCGCCGACGGTCTGTCGGCCGATCCGCTCTTCAACCAGCCGAGCGGGGCGACGCGGATCACCTATGCCGACGCGCTGCATTTCTCGATCGCGACGCTGTCCACCGTCGGCTACGGCGACATCCATCCGCATGACGACGGCATCCGCGTGCTGGCCAGCATCCAGGTGATCGCAGGCCAGTTGCTGCTGCTGTTCGGAGTGGCGGAGATCCTTCGGGCGCGTCGCAGCCGGCCCCATGCCGAGGAGGCCGAGACGCAGCCGGAACGGCGCGAACGCCACCCGCCGAATGGGCCGGAGACGCCACCATGAAGGCGCCGGGGCGCGGTCGCGCTTCCGCCGCAATCCAGGCCCAGCTTGCCATCGTGGCTGCGGCGCGTGATTGGCAGCCTGGCGCCGGGTTGGGCTATGTGGGCCCGGCAGGAACGGACGAATGATGACGGAAGGCTGGCGCGGCAAGCGCGTGTTGGTGACGGGCGGGGCAGGGTTCCTCGGCAGCGGGATCTGCCATGCGCTGGCCGCCGAGGGCGCGCGCGTCGTGGCCCTCGACGCCATGGTGCCGGACGGGGGCGCGAGCCCGCTCAACCTCGAAGGCAGCAACGTGATGCTGGTGCGCGGCGACATCCGCGACGCCGAGCTGCATTCGCTCTGCCAGGGCATCGACGTGCTGTTCAACATGGCGGCGCAGACCAGCCACATGGGCGGCCAGCGCGACCCCGTCGCCGACATCGCCATCAACGCGGTCGCGCAGGTGCGGCTGATCGCCGCCATGCGGGAGGCGGCGCCGAAGGCCGTCGTGGTGCACGCCTCGACGCGCCAGTTCTACGGCCGCCCGCAATACCTGCCGGTGGACGAGAAGCACACGGTCAACCCGCCCGACGCGAACGGCGTGAGCAAATGGGCGGGCGAGCAGTACTGGCTGCTGGAAAGCCGCGTCCACCATCGCCCGGTGGTCTCGCTGCGCCTGACCAACTGCTACGGCCCGCGGCTGCGGATCAGGGATGCGCGGCAGACCTTCCTCGGCATCTGGATCCGCCGCGTGCTGGAAGGCGAGCCCTTCGAGGTCTGGGGCGGCGAGCAGCTGCGCGACCTCGCCTATCTCGACGACGTGGTGGAGGCCTTTCTGCGCGCGGCGCAGCAGGCGCACCGGCCGGAGGTCGGCGGCAAGGTGTTCAACATCGGCGGCAGCCCGCCGCTGTCGCTGCGCGACCTGGCGGAGCGGCTGATCGCGGCCAATGGCGGCAAGGGCGCCTACGAGATCAAGGAATTCCCGGCCGACCGCGCGCCGATCGACATCGGCAGCTTCGCGGCTGACGACCGCGCCTTCCGCGCCGCGACCGGCTGGTGGCCGCGCGTCGATCTGGATGAGGGGCTGCGCCGCTCGCTGGAGTGGTACCGGCCGCGGCTCGGCGAATACACGGCCTGAGAGAGGGGCCCATCACGATGAACGCGACGACCATCACCGTCCCGCAGGCCGATCCCGGCGCCGGCTACCGCGCGCAGAAGGCCGAGATCGACGCCGCCGTGGCGCGCGCGCTGGCCTCCGGCTGGTACATCCTCGGCAAGGAGGGCGAGGCCTTCGAGAAGGAATTCGCCGCCTGGCAGGGTGCGGCGCGCGCCATCGGCTGCGCCAACGGCACGGATGCGCTGACGCTGGCGATGCGGGGCCTCGGCATCGGCCCGGGTGCGACGGTCGTCACCGTGTCGCACACCGCTGTCGCGACGGTGGCCGCGATCGAGATGGTCGGCGCGACGCCGCTGCTGCTCGACATCGATCCGGATACCTACACGATGGATCCGGAGGAGCTCGCCGCGGTGCTGGACGACCCGCCGCCCGGCCTGCCGCCGATCCGCGCGGTGATCCCGGTCCATCTCTACGGCCAGGCCTGCGACCTGAAGCCGATGCTCGCGGCGGCGCAGCGCCATGGCGTGGCGGTGATCGAGGATTGCTCCCAGGCGCATGGCGCGACGCTGGACGGGACGAAGGTCGGCAATCTCGGGCAGGTGGCCTGCTACTCGCTCTATCCGACGAAGAATCTCGGTGCGCTCGGCGATGGCGGCGTGCTGTCCACCGACGATGCCGTGCTCGCCGACCGGATCGGCGCGATCCGGCAATATGGCTGGAAGGAGCGCTACATCAGCGCCGATGTGGGCGTGAACTCCCGCCTTGACGAGTTGCAGGCGGCGATCCTGCGGGTGAAGCTGACCGCGCTCGACGCCGGCAATGCGCGGCGCCAGGCGATCGCGGCCGCCTATGATGCGGCGCTTGCCGGCGGGCGCTACGCGCCGCCGCAGCGGCGCGCCGGCGCAGGCCATGTCTTCCACCAGTACGTGCTGCGGGTGCCGGAGCGCGCGTCGGTGATGGCGCGGCTGCGGGCCGAGGGCATCGCGACCGCGATCCACTACCCGCAGCCGGTGCATCTGCAGCCGGCCTATCGCGCCCGCACGGCCCTCGGCCCGGCCGGCTGCGCCGAGACGGCGCGGGCCGCGGAGGAGGTGATGAGCCTGCCGATGTTCCCCGAGCTGACGGATGCGCAGGTCGAGCGCGTCTGCGAGGCGCTGCGGCGTCTGTGACGGCGGAGCGCGCATCGAATCTGCGCGCCTATCCCCGTCTTGTCAGCCCCCCGATGGCCTGCCGCGGGTTTCCCGCGGCAGGATGAGCCGCACCAACGAGAAGCGGCGCCAACCCGGGGCCCCCGCCAAGCTGCGAAGCGGCTTGGCGGGGAGTGTCGGATGGGTGATTTGTTGACACAGCGATGCCCTGAAACCCGCGAAAAACGGTGACCTCTTCTGGCAGGTCGTGTCACAGATTCGGGCATTACCTGGCATTCGGCGTCCCGGTTAGGCCATTTCCTGACACAGCCCGCCGATCGGGTTACGGCTGGCTTCCGCGGTGGCCCGTATCGGCTCCGGAATCCGTTGACGATGCTGAGTTAGACAGGCCGGGACTTTAGTATCCCGCCATTTCGTAGAGGGGTACTGCGCGACCGGGCACGGCCCGTCTCGTGGGTCGCCTGAGCCCACGTCCTTGAGAATGCCCGCCTCTACAGGTTTCCTGGCGTAGTCCCGCGCGCGTCCCGGATTTGAGGGTAGCGTCAGCTTCCGGTTCTGGCCATCGTCGGCATCTGCTGGTGTCCGCTCCCGTCGGCGCCCGTCATTCGCCTCGGGAACAGGAACTGCTCCAATCCGCTGCCCGTCGTCCAGATTGCCACGGGCTTCAGTTCGCCGCTCAAGACGGACCGGGCCAGCCGGATGATGCCGTAGCCGTCCTTCGTGCCGCCGCGTCCGGGAACACGGTGCTCCGGTCCCGGGCTGTCCAGTTCAGGCGCGCCCTCGGCCGCCTGCTCGAAGGCACCGAGGAGCGCCGACACGTCGGAGCGCCGGAACCTCAGCTTGGCCTTCACGCGGTCGGACGAGGCGATCTCGCGCACCAGGCCCGCGCCCACGAGGCGGTTCAGCGTGGGGAAGCTCACGCCGAGAATGTCGGCCGCCTGCTGCGAGGTGATGGCGTCGTCCGCGCTCGCCTGCGCCCCGGCCAGACGCCGCACGTCGGCGGCCCTGAGCCTGCGCTGCGCGCCCGGAGCGATCGGCGCCGCATCGAGGCCGACCCGGGCGGCGGTCCGGGTGACCGTGTCCACGCTCACGCCGAGCATCCGCGCGGCCTCGTTCAGTGACAGCGGACGCTCGCCCTCGACCCTGCCCGTGCCGTAACGGCGGACCACGTCCGCCCTGACCTCGGCGTCGTGCCTCAGCGCGGCGAAGTCCACCATCTCGGCGAGCAGCGCCCTCGCCCAGCCCTCGTCGGCGTCCATCAGGATGTCGGCGAGCGGCCCGAAGGCCCGCTGGAGGCCCCGCCTGGCTGGCCGGTGCACGGCCCCTGCGAGCAGTTCCTCGAGGTGGGTCCACCACGCCCCCGGCCAGGGGACGAGCGTCTCCCAGCCGCGCGACAGGATCTCGGGCAGGCGTTCTCGCTCGCGCTCCACCAGCCCGGCCAGCCTGTTCCAGCGGGGGAGGCCGAGCCGCAAGGCCCCGATCGTCACCGCTGCGCGAAGGGCGTCGTCGAACGCCATACCGCTTGGGTGCGCAGCGCCGCCGAGCATGGCGAGGAGTCCTGCGGCCCCCGCCATGTCGCGAGGGTCGATCGGCTGCGGGTCCACCTCCCGCAAGTCCAGGTCGCACTGCCAGTCGGAGCAGCGATGGACCGCTGTCCCCCGCCAGCCGAGCCGTCCGCCGCAGTCGGGGCAGGAGCGCAGCAGCCGCACGCCGTGCACGGGACACACCGGGATCGCCGCGACCAGCCAGGCGGCCCGGTGATGCGCGGAGTCCCGCAGGCAGCAGGGGCAGACCTGCCGCGTCCACAAATCGGTGGCATCGGTGCTCATCGCGACGCCCATCACCGCCGTCGTCCCGCGTGCCGGATGCCAGTTCGACATGCCGCGATGACGCTCGGCGTCGAGGTTGAGGAGGCGCCCGAACGCGGCGCCCTCTTCCGACGCGGGGTCCACGCACGCCCAGCTCGGGACGTAGCGGCGCCGGGCGCGCAGCGGCGCGACGATGTCCTCGACGACGGTGAAGCCGTAGAGCCGCGCGTAGCGCATCGCCAGTCCGGGCAGGCTCTCGTCCGGATGCGGTTCCAGGCGGTCGGGGAGCGAGTAGGACCCGGTCATGCCGCCTCCACCTCGTCGCCGAGCTTCGCCCGGAAGGGGTTCAGCCCGCGAGGCGCGTCGGCCTCGTCGAGCTCGTCCAGCGCGGCCGCGAGGTGGTCCACCGTCACGCATGGCCTGCCCTCGGACACGGCCCGTCCGCGCGCCTCGTCCAGGATGCGGACCACGAGGCCGAGCTTGCCCCGGCTCGCGAGCCACATCCGGTAGGCCATCTCCGGATCGCCGAGCCTGGACCGCTCGTCCATCCCGAGGTCGCGATCCATCATCGCGAGGATGCCCCGGAACTCGCCGCGGCGCTCCTTGTCCTCCCAGTCGTAGGGCTTCATCAGGATGGACGGCCCGGTCCGCCCGACCATCTCGTCGTGTCCCTCGAACGCCAGGCGAAAGCGTGGCGTCCCCGCGAACACGATCGGGCAGACGCGGCGGTTCAGCAGAGACACCACCCAATCCAGGACGTCCTTCTTGGGCATGCCGCGCCGCACGTCCACGAGGCGCTGCGCCTCGTCGATGACGATGCCGTCGATGCGCTGGCGCCCGATGTGCCCGACGGCCCTGTCGAACCGCTCGTCGGCGTCGCCCTTGGCGGGCTTCGGGTCGCGAAGGGCGCGCAGGAACGCGGTGATGAATACTGGCAGGGTGCATCCGGCCGGAACGTCGATCACCGCCACGTTCACTCGGTTCTCGGGCGGCTGCGCCGCCTGGAGCCGCAGGAAGCGCTTGATGGCGTGCGTCTTGCCGACGCGAGGCTCCCCGAGCAGCAGCATCGACGTGCAGTGGTCGGCCTTCCATCCGTTCCGCAGGGTGTGCTCGATCAGCTCGACGGCGCGCTTCGCCTCGGGCGTCGGGTAGAACCGCCGTGACAGGGTCCACGGATTGCGGTCGTCAGCGCCCATCGGCTTCGTCCTCCTCGTCCAGGCCGAAGCGCCGCGCCAAGGCGTCCGCGTCCTCGGCTTCGCCCTCGGTCGGCGGCGGGCCTACGGGCGCCGCCGCGGGCTTCACCTGGCCCCGCGGCGCGCCGCCGCGCCTGCCCCGCGGAGGCTTCG